>JAXHNT010000106.1:0-23375 GCA_034520165.1 Ideonella sp. | reverse complement strand
TGTACTTCGTTCCAGTTGCAGTATTATTGCGCTGGGGCTGTACGCGAGGTTTTTGCGCTGAGCGAGCAAGGTGAGATTGAGCGGTACAGCCGCCTTGGCAGTCAGATGGAGAGCATCTCTGGCGCAGGGCTGCGTGGGGAAGATGGCAGCTTGGGTTATCTCAGTCGCCTCAAAAGTGTCGACGGTGTGCTTTATGCGTGCGGCTTCAATGGCCAGGTCTATCGGAGAACAACTGAGGGATGGGTGCATGCGGATGCAGGCTTGATTCAGGGTGCGCTCGACCCAGCAGCGTTGATGATCAACGACCCCGTGGCCTTGCTTGAGCAGTTATCTGCCTCGGCGCAGAGTTCACGCGACCTGATGGACATCCATGGGTCGAGCCAAGCGGACCTGTATGTGGTGGGCAGTGATGGCTTCATCGCCCACTTCAATGGGGTGGGGTGGCAAATCTTGGCTCAACAGACGGCCGCCTCACTCAACGCTGTTTTCGTTCGATCTGCCGATGAGGTTTGGATTGCAGGTAGTCGCGGAACCTTGCTTAAAGGTAGTGTGACATCCGGATTCACAGTACTCACCCGAAAGGGCCTGCCGGTGGACTTTCACGCGATTGCCCCACTGGGCGAGGATATCTACATTGGTGCCAGTGACGGTCTCTATGCATTTCGGAACAACAAGCTTCAGAAGGTCAGCATCGCTGCGGTGGAAGACCTTTCGGAGGTGAACTCGGTAGAGTTCAAGGATGGCAAGCTCTGGGTGCTTTCCTCGAAAAAGCTGCTTCGTTTCGATGGGGTGAAGTGGGATGTCTTTGAGCATCCGAACAATCACTGAGCGGACGCACGGCGCCACACGGCGTCCGTAGAATCGCGGCATGTCTTTGCTGCGGCCGCCCCAACAACTGTCTTTGTTTGACATTCAGCCAGCGAGCCTTCCCATCGCTTTGGCGCCATCACCTCCCACTTATGCGCCCCAAGCGCCGCGTGGTCCGGCTCCAGTACCTGATGTCACGCCCATCACTACCTTAGCCCCGCACGCCCCCGGCACCGTGGACCACCGCCATCCGCAAGCCGACCGAGAAATTCTGTTGGGCGAGTCCCTGGTGGCCTATCACCTCAAACGCGCGCGCCGCAAGTCGGTGGGTTTTGTCGTCAGCGCTGATGGCTTGGTGGTGACGGCACCCCGCTGGGTGGGGCAAAGCGAAATCGACAAGCTCTTGCGCGAGAAGGCGGCTTGGTTGCTGCGCAAGCTGGCCGAGCAGCAAGAGCGCCGCAAGCGCATAGAGTCTTCTCGCATTGAATGGCGTGATGGGGCGACCTTGCCCTTTCTGGGGGAACCTCTGCGCTTGGTGCTGAATGGTTCGGGCTCTGGTGCCCACTTGCAGGCCATAGAGGCACCGCTCCCAGGTGGCCCACGCCAGGCCTTGCACCTGCCCTTGCCGCATGCGGCTGAGCCCCAGCAAATCCGTGATGTCGTCCAGAGCTGGCTGCAGCGTCAGGCGAAGCGCGTGTTCGAAGAGCGCTGCCAGCACTTCGCGAAAGCGCTGGGCGTGACCATGAAGCGGCTCAGCCTCAGTTCCGCTCAAACCCGTTGGGGCAGCGCCACGGCTGATGGTGCCATCCGCTTGAATTGGCGGTTGATCCATTTCGGCCTGCCGGTCATTGACTATGTGGTGGCGCATGAACTGGCCCACCTGCGCGAAATGAACCATAGCCCTGCGTTCTGGGAGGTGGTGCGCTCGGTGGTGCCCGACTTTGCGACGGCGCGCCAACGCTTGGCGAAGGACGTGTTGCCACCTATTGCTTGAGGCACCTTATGGCCTTGAATCAAGCGCTGTTTGCCAAATTTCTGGCGAAAAAGAGCACTCCCCCTGTTTCCCCCCCAAAGGGGGATAGTGAGATTGCCCCCCCCTGGGCACACTGTCTCCACCGCTGTCACGCAAGGCTAGATGAAGGTCCAGGGAGGACTCAATCGCATCTGCGGCATCAAAGAGGGAGGAAGCCGGTCAACGCAAGTTGATCGGCTTTCTTATTGGTGGCCCCCATGTGACCATGGTGGCGCTACTGAGGGTCTCCCTGTGGGCTGATGAGTGCTCAGATGGCGTAGACTGACGTTTACGTCAACGTCAACTGATCGCCGCCATCATGCCCACTGCTTCCCGCCAAGCGCGCCGCGCTGCGGATGCCGACGACTCGGTCGATAGCCGTGGCGAGCCCCGCACCTTCACCATCACTGAGTTGGCGCAGGAGTTCGACATCACGCCCCGCGCGATTCGCTTCTATGAAGACGTGGGCCTGATGGAGCCTGCGCGCGCGGGCCGCAACCGGGTCTACACCCACCGCGACCGCACCCGCCTGAAGCTCACCCTGCGCGGAAAACGCCTGGGGCTGAGCCTGCAAGAGATCAAGCAACTGGTGGACATGTACGAGTCGGGCACCGACACCCGGCCGCAGTTGGAGGCCTTTATGCAGGTGCTGGCCAACCACCGCACCCAGTTGGAGCAGCAGCTTGAGGACATCCAGGTGACGCTGGCAGAAATCGAACAACATGAACTGCGTTGCCGCAGCCTCTTGGCCAAGCGGCCCAAAGCCTGACCCCTCATGACCACGCAACTGACCGAACTGTTTGAAAGCAACCGCCAATGGGCGACTCTGACCGAAGCCCAAGAACCTGGTTTTTTCAGCAAACTGCTGGAGCAACAAACCCCGCAATACCTTTGGATCGGGTGCGCTGACAGCCGTGTGCCCGCCAACGAATTGGTCGGTCTACTCCCAGGGGAGTTGTTTGTGCACCGCAATGTGGCGAATGTGGTGGCGCACTCCGACCTCAACGCTCTGTCGGTCATCCAGTTCGCCGTCGATGGCCTGAAGGTTCAGCACATCATCGTGGTGGGCCATTCCAACTGCGGTGGCGTCAAGGCGGCGCTCAATGACCTGCGCTTGGGCTTGGTTGACAACTGGCTGCGCCATGTCAAAGACGTGCGCCACCAGCACCAGGCCTTCCTAGATGAGATCGATGCTGAGCGCCGAGTCGATGCGCTGTGCGAGCTGAATGTGCTGGAGCAGGCGCGCAACGTGTGCGCCACCACGGTGGTGCTCGATGCCTGGGCGCGCGGCCAGGAGGTGGTCGTCCACGGCTGGGTGTATGGACTGCATAACGGCCTGTTGGACGACCTGAAGATGACGGCCCGCACTGCGGAAGACGTGGACACCGTTTATGGGCAAGCCTTGAGCTGCATCCGGCAACGCTATCTGGCAGCTTGAGGCCAAACCCCCATGTTCCCCCAGCAGCTCAACGACAGCCGTGCCTTTGACATTGCGGCGGCTCTGCTGGAGGGCTTCAACCGCCATTACCGCTTATTCCGCCAAACCAGCGCACAGGCCAAGCAGCGCTTCGAGCGTGCCGACTGGCATGGCCAACAGGCGGCCCAGCGTGAGCGTATTGAGTTCTACGACCTGCGCGTGGCGGAGAGCAACCAGCGTCTACAGCAGGAGTTCAGGGCGTCTGAGCTGTCCATGAACACCTGGCAGCAGGTTAAGCTGCACTACATCGGGCTGCTGACCAACCATCACCAGCCTGAGTTGGCCGAGACCTTTTTCAACTCGGTCACCACCAAGATCCTGCACCGTCACTACTTCCACAACGACTTCATCTTTGTGCGCCCGGCGGTCTCCACCGAATACATTGAAAACGATGAACCGGCGGCCACACCAACTTACTGCGCCTACTACCCGAGCAAGGGCAGCCTGCGTGAGTCTTGCTGGCGCATGGTCAGCCACTTCCAGCTTGAAGGGCGGTGGGAGGACTTAGGCCGCGACGTGGACGCCGTGCTCGCCGCACTAGAGGCCCAATTGGGCGAGTTCCGCGCTCGCGCCAACTTCCAGATCCAGGCGCTGTCTAGCCTGTTCTACCGCAACAAGGCCGCCTACATCGTCGGCAAGGTGGTGAATGGCTTTCGGGAGATTCCCCTGGCCCTGCCCATCTTGCACAACGAGGCGGGGCAATTGGTGATCGACACGGCCTTGTTTGGCGAAGAAGACCTGCTGCTGCTGTTCAGTTTTGCACGGGCTTACTTCATGGTCGACATGGAGGTTCCCAGCGCCTATGTGCAGTTTCTGCGCAGTCTCATGCCCCGCAAGCCCCGTGCCGAGCTGTACAGCGCGTTAGGCCTGCAAAAGCACGGCAAGAACCTGTTCTACCGCGATTTTCTGCACCACTTGCGGCACAGCAGCGATCGCTTCCGCATTGCCCCTGGCATCAAGGGCATGGTGATGCTGGTGTTCGACCTGCCCAGCTTCCCCTTTGTCTTCAAGGTCATCAAAGACGACTACCCCCCACCCAAGGAGACCACGCGCGAGGGCATCATGGGCAAGTACCTGTTGGTCAAGCAACATGACCGCGTGGGGCGCATGGCCGACACGCTGGAGTTCAGCAATGTGGCCTTTCCACATGCGCGCTTTGACGACGAACTGGTGGCCGAGCTGCAAAAATTCTGCCCCAGCGTGCTCGAGATCTCCGACCGAGATGGTGACGGCCAAATTGAGCTGATCCTGAAGCATGTCTACATCGAGCGGCGAATGATCCCGCTCAACATCTATTTACAAGACGCTACGCCAGAGCAGCTCACCCAAGCGGTGATCGAGTACGGCAACGCCATCAAAGACCTGGTGGCCGCCAACATCTTCCCTGGCGACATGCTCTGGAAAAACTTCGGCGTGACGCGCCATGGCAAGGTGGTGTTCTACGACTACGACGAGATCGAGTACATCACTGATTGCAACTTCCGCCGCGTGCCCGAACCGCGCAACGAAGAAGAGGAAATGTCAGGTGAGGTTTGGTACACCGTGCGCCCGGGCGATGTCTTTCCTGAGACCTTTGAGCCCTTTTTGCTGGGCAATCCGGCGGTGCGGCAGGCTTTTATGCGGCACCATTCCGACCTGCTCGACCCTGCTTTTTGGCAGCACCACCAGGCGCGCATCGCCCAAGGCCATGTTCACGACGTGTTCCCTTACGACCCTGCCAAGCGCTTCGTCCACCCCCTCAGCGGCTTGACTCATTCAACATTCCCTGAACCTTCGAAGGAGCTTTCTCATGAGTGATCCCATCGTCATCGTCTCGGCCGCACGCACCCCGATTGGCGGCCTCCTGGGCGACTTTTCGAACCTGCCCGCTTGGGAGTTGGGCGGCGTGGCCATCAAGGCGGCGGTCGAGCGCGCGGGCGTGCCCGGCGACGCCGTCAATGAAGTGCTGATGGGCAACTGTCTGATGGCGGGCCAAGGCCAAGCGCCTGCTCGCCAAGCGGTGCTGAAGGCAGGCCTGCCTCAATCCGCCGGTGCGGTGACGCTCAGCAAAATGTGTGGCTCCGGCATGCGCGCCATGATGTTCGCCCATGACATGCTGGCCGCAGGCAGCGCGGACGTGATGGTGGCCGGTGGCATGGAGAGCATGACCAACGCCCCGCACCTGATGTTCGCGCGCAAGGGCGTGAAGTACGGCGCGGCGCAGATGTTCGACCACATGGCCATGGACGGCCTGGAAGACGCCTACGAGCGCGGCAAGGCCATGGGCGTGTTTGCCGAACAATGTGTGGCCAAGTACGGCTTCACCCGCGAGGCGCAAGACGCTTTCGCCATTGCGTCGACCGCCCGCGCCAAGCAAGCCAACGAAGACGGCAGCTTCGACTGGGAAATCGCCCCGGTCACGCTGGCCGGTCGGGGTGGCGAAGTGCTGGTCAAGCGCGACGAGCAACCCTTCAAGGCCAAACTCGACAAGATCGCGGGTCTCAAGCCCGCCTTCAAGAAAGACGGCACCATCACCGCGGCCAATGCCTCCAGCATCTCTGACGGTGCAGCCGCCCTGGTGCTGATGCGGGCCTCCACGGCCGCACGCATGGGCCTGTCGCCCGTGGCGCGCATCGTCTCGCACGCGGTGCACGCCCAAGCGCCCGAGTGGTTCTCCACCGCTCCGGCCGGTGCCATCCAAAAGGCACTGGCCAAGGCGAGCTGGACGGCCGAGCAGGTCGACCTGTGGGAAGTCAACGAAGCCTTCGCCGCCGTCACCATGGCGGCCATGCACGAGTTCAAGCTGCCGCACGAGATCGTCAACGTCCACGGCGGCGCCTGCGCTCTGGGCCACCCCATCGGCGCCTCGGGCGCGCGCATTGTGGTGACGCTGTTGGGCGCGCTCAAGAAGCAAGGCAAGAAGCGCGGCATGGCGGCGCTCTGCATCGGTGGCGGCGAAGCCACCGCGCTGGCCCTTGAGATGCTTTGACCCGTATGGCCACCCGTCAGTCTGTCTTGGTGATCGGCGCCTCGCGTGGCATCGGCCTCGAGCTGGTGCGCCAGTACCGGGCGGCGGGCGCCCAGGTTGTGGCTACCGCACGCGATGAGGCAGGCCTGGTCCGCCTGCGTGCGCTGGGCGCCAAGGCCTTGATGTTGGACGTGGCTGATGCCGTCAGCGCCTCGGGCTTGGCCCGGCAGATCGACGGTGAGGCCTTTGAGGTGGTGGTCATCAATGCCGGTGTTTATGGCCCGCGCCAAGACGCCATGAGCACGCCCACCCAGGCCGACTTTGACCACGTCATGCACACCAATGTGCTAGGCCCCATGCGAGTGCTGCCACAGGTGGCCGAGGCCCTGGCGCCCGATGCGCGCGTGGCCATCATCTCCTCGCGCATGGGTTCTATGGGCGTGCGTAGCAATGCCTCGGGCTGGCTTTACCGGGCGTCCAAGGCGGCGGTGAACTCAGTGCTCAAGGACGCATCGCTGGTTCTGCAGGGCAGGGCACTGTGCGTGGCCTTGCATCCGGGCTGGGTGCGCACGGACATGGGCGGGGAGGGTGCGGACCTCAGCCCCGAAGACAGCGCCGCACAACTGCGGGCCAATGTTTCTGCCTTGCAGGCAGAGCACCACGGCTTCCTTTTGGACATTGACGGGCACGTGCTGCCATGGTGAACAACGGGTAAAGCCCATGAGTCTTGAAGAAATTGAGCAGTTTTTTAAACGCTACCAAGCGGCTTTCAATGCCCTCGATGGCGATGCGGTGGCGGACCTGTGGCACTCGCCGTCGGGCATCGCGGTTGAGCGGGCAGGCCAGGGTGCATTGACTTGGTGGCCTGACGAGGCCCCGATGCGCGCCAACCATCACGCCCTGTGCGAGGTCTACGCGCGTGCGGGCTTTCATGCCACCGAGGCGCGCATCGTGGCCCATCAAGACTTAGGCGCTCAGCACAGCACGGCCTTGCTACATTGGGTGATTCGCCGCCAGGACGGCACCGAACTCCAAGCCTTTCACACCCACTATCACCTGATGCGCGGCCCGCATGGCCCTAAAGTCCTGCTCTGCACCGCGTTTCAGGAAAACCTTTCGGAGATGAAGACACATGCTGCTCAGTGAAGACCACCGTGCCGTGCAAGATGCCGTGCGCTCTTATGTGCAAGACCAGATCGCCCCGCATGCGGCGCGCTGGGACAAAGAACACCACTTTCCCGAGCTAGAGCTCAAAGGCTTGGCCGCCCTGGGTTGCTATGGCGTGGCCGTGCCCACCGAGTACGACGGCGCAGGGCTCGATTACCTGGCCTTGGCCTTGATCTTGGAAGAGGTGGCGGCGGGTGACGGCGGCACCTCCACCGTGGTCAGCGTCAACAACTGCCCAGTCTGCTCCATCCTGATGGCCTTTGGCAATGAAGACCAGAAGCAGCGCTTTCTGAAGCCCCTGGCACGCGGCGACATGCTGGGTGCGTTTTGCCTGACTGAGCCGCATGTGGGCTCCGAGGCCGGTGGCCTGCGCACCACGGCGCAACGTGAGGGCGACGAGTACGTGCTCAACGGCGTCAAGCAGTTCATCACCAGTGGCAAAAATGGCGATGTGGCCATTATGATGGCCGTCACCGACAAGGCCGCAGGCAAGAAAGGCATCAGCGCCTTTTTGGTGCCCACGGCCACGCCGGGCTATACCGTGGCCCGCATCGAAGACAAGATGGGCCAGCACAGCTCGGACACAGCACAAATCTTGTTCGAGAACTGCCGCATCCCGGCCGCCCACCGCCTGGGCGATGAAGGCCAAGGCCTGAAAATTGCGCTCTCGGGCCTGGAGGGTGGGCGCATCGGCATTGCCAGCCAGAGTGTGGGCATGGCCCGCGCCGCCTTTGAAGCTGCGCTCAAGTACGCCAAAGAGCGCGTGGCCTTTGGCGAGCCCATCTTTGAACACCAAGCCGTGCAACACAAGCTGGCCGACATGGCCACCCAGATCGAGGCCGCGCGCCAACTCATCTGGCATGCCGCCAGTCTCAAAGACGCAGGCCTGCCCTGCCTCAAAGAGGCCGCCATGGCCAAGCTCTTTGCCAGCGAGATGGCCGAGAAGGTCTGCTCCGCCGCCATCCAAGTGCATGGCGGCTACGGCTATGTCAGCGACTTCCCCGTCGAGCGCATCTACCGCGATGTGCGCGTCTGCCAGATCTATGAAGGCACCTCTGAAGTGCAGAAGATCCTGATCGGCCGGGCCCTCGCCAACGCATGAAGCCCGCAGATGCCGCGGTCTTGCGCGGCCTGAAACGGCGGCTCGATAGACCGGCCGCTGATGGCCTGGTGCATCTGCGAGGCCCGCGGCCGGTGTCGCCCACCCTGGCGGCTTGGCTGGCGGCACACGGCTCGCTCTCGGCCCGTTTGCACCGGGCGATGGGGCCGCTGGCCGTGGCCCGGTTGGCGCAAGGCCTGCAGCCCGCGTGGGGCGACGAACATGCCCTCTTGGGCTTGCCGCCCCAGACGCCCTTGCATGCCCGCGAAGTCTTGCTCTATGGCGCGGGCCAGCCCTTGGTTTACGCCCGCTCGGTCACTTCACAGCAAGCCTCTCGCGGGCCCTGGCGGGCCATTCGCGGCCTAGGGCAGCGGCCCCTGGCGGAGCTGCTCTTTATGCGGCGCGACATCACGCGCTCTGAGTTGTGTGCTCGCCGGGTGTCTATGGCTGAAGCGCAGCGCGTGCGCCAAGCTTGGGTGCGGTCGGTCGGCTCATCGCCCAGCGGCCCCTGGTGGCGTCGCCACTCGGTGTTCCATTTCCATAGCGCGCCTCTGCTGGTGTGCGAGTACTTTTCGGCGCATGCCCAAGACTGGCCTCGACCCTGAGGGCAGCAAGCCCTGTGGCTCAGTCGGGCACCACGTCCGTCGGGTACTTCCAGAACTCTCTGAGCAGGTAGTTCATGGGCAGGTTCAGCGCGGTGTTCTTCGGGGGGATGGGCTTGAGAAACCAGCGCTCGTAAAGAGCTTGGGCTTCGCCGCTGCGGATCAGGCGCTTGAGTTCGTCATCAACAAGCCGCTTAAACGCTGGATCACCTTTGGGGAGCATGATGGCCAGGGGCTCAATCGTCAACAGCTTGCCCACCACTTTGAGGCTTTCGGGCTTGGTGCTCGCAGCACGTAAGCCAAACAGCAGCACATCGTCCATGGCGAAGCCATCCGCCTGCCCCTTTTCGACCATTTCCACGGCTTTGGCATGGTCGGGTGCGTCCAAGATCTGAATCTTCAGCAGCCGGTCCCTGTTGGCCTTTTCAATGGCCTTGAGCGGCGTGGTGCCTTTGGTGGAGACCAAGCGCTTGCCTTCAAAGTCAGACAAGTCTTTGATCGGGCTGTCGGCGCGCACCAAGAAACGCGCACCCGTGATGTAGTGCGGTACGGTAAAGGCCACCTTGGCGCGGCGCTCAGCATTGTTGGTGGTGGAGCCACACTCCAACTCGGCCTGGCGTGACTCAATGACCGAGATGCGATCTGCGCCACTCACTTGGCGCCATGTGATGGGCAAATCCTTGACGGCCAGTTGTTTCTTGACGGCTTCTGCCACCTTGAGGCAAATGTCCACCGCATAGCCGATGGGCTTTTTGTTGGTATCCAGAAAGGAGAAGGGCACCGAGGACTCGCGATGCGCGATGGTCAGGTTGCCCTTTTTGCGCACTTGCTCCAGCACGGAGGCGCCGCTGTCTTGCGCTGTCACGGTGCTGGCCAAGGCCAACGCAAGGGTCAGGCCACAGAACACGCGGAAGGTCTGGCGCATGATGCTGATTCGGGTACTGCAAAGGGAAGAAATACTGCCACGCGAGGGGCCGCTTTGCCAAGCCCAATTTCAACGTGGCAAATACAGCGCGTCGGAATAGGTGGCCAACCATTGCGGGCGAAAGGCCACAAAGATCGCCACCATCATGCCGGTCAAGAAGGCATCGGCCCAGGCCGACAGCCAGCGGCCCAGCAGCAGGTCTTCCGCTTGCACCCCAGGGGGCGACCCATGCACCCACCAGGCCAGCAAGCCCGTCAGACTCATGGCCAAGAGTGTGGCAAAAAAGCCCCGGCCCAAGATATAGACAAAGAGGTGGTGCGGCAGCCAGCGACGGATCAGCACGCCCAGGCCGACGGTCAGGGTGGCCGGCACCACGCCCAGCCAGACCAAGCGTGCCAGGCTCTCCGTCCAAGACAGGTCGGCCACGGTGCCGGTGATTGCGGCGACGCCCGCCATTGCCAGCACACCCAAGGGCCAGCCAGCCATCATCACCAGCAGGCAGGAGCCGGCAATTGGCTGCACCAGCGGAATGCGGGCGATCTGATCTGCCCCCCACAGCAGCGGCATCACGGCCCACCAAGCCAGCCAAGGCCACGGTGGCCCGTCGGCGCTTGTGGCGCGCCAAGGGCGCAATGCGAGTGCCACACTCAGCGCCAGAGTGGCCAGGGCAATATCCAGGGTCATCGCGGCATGCTACGACGCTCATGCAGCCTGCGCATGACGCATCGCAAATGCCGCCCCGTATGATCAGGGGCTATGAACATCATCATCTTGGGCGCGGGGCGCGTGGGAGAGAGCGTGGCCGAGAGCCTGGTCTCCGAGAAGAACGACATCACGGTGATCGACCCCGACCCGGCGCGCCTGCGGCCTCTGCAAGACCGCTTGGACCTGCGCGGCGTGGTGGGAAACGGCATTCAACCCTCGGTGTTGGAGCGGGCGGGCATTGCTGATGCCGACATGTTGATTGCCTGCGCTTCGTCCGACGAGACGAATCTGGTGGCCTGCAAAGTGGCCCATGACCTCTTCAGTGTCCCCACTACCATCGCCCGCCTGCGCTCCAGTGAGTTTGAACCCGGCTCGGCCCTGATGGCCAAGACCGGTTTCGCGGTGGACGAGGTGATTTGCCCGGAGGCGTCTGTCACGGCCACCATTCGCAAGCTGATCGCCTATCCTGACGCCCTGCAGGTGATGGAGTTTGGCCATGGCTTGGTCAGCCTCATGGTGGTGCGGGCGGTGCCCGGCGGCCTGTTGGTGGGCCACTGTTTGGCCGAGGTGCAGACCCTGGCACCGGGTTTGGACATGCGTGTGGTGGCGATCTATCGGCAAGACCGGGTCATGCCCTCCCTGGATGGCCAAACGGTGATCGAACCGGGTGACGAAGTCTTTGTCTTGGCGGCCACCGAGCATATTGCCGGTGTGCTGGCGGCCTTGCGCCAAACGGCGCTGCCGCCAGTCAAGCGCGTGATGCTGGCCGGCGGCGGCAAAGTGGGTTTGCGCTTGGCACGCGAGGCTTGCGTGGATTACCAGGTCAAGCTCATCGAGCAGGACCGAACCCGTTGCGATTACCTGGCCACGCAGTTGGGCTCACAAGCCCTGGTGCTGCATGGCGACTGCACCGACGAAGACCTGCTAGAGGACGAGAACGTCCGCGACATGGACCTCTTCGCCGCGCTGACCAATGACGACGAGGACAACATCATGGCCTGCCTGCTGGCCAAGCGCATGGGTGCCAAGCGCGTGCTGGCGCTGATCAACCGCAAGGCCTATGCAGACTTGGTGCAAGGCACGCAAATTGATATTGCCCTCTCGCCCGCCAGTGCGGTGATCGGTGAGCTGCTGGCGCATGTGCGGCGCGGTGACGTTGAAGCGGTGCACAGTCTGCGGCGCGGTGCGGCCGAGGCGCTAGAGGCGGTGGTGCGGGGCGATGCCCGCACCTGCCGTATGGTGGGTCGCCGCGTCGATGAACTGGACTTGCCGCATGGCGTGCAGGTGGGTGCCATTGTGCGAGGCCTGCACACCGCAGACGGTGCAGACGCCGGAGATGCCGCGCGCCCCGAAGTCTTGATGGCCCACCATGACACCGTGATCCAGGCCTTGGACCATGTGATCGTTTTTGTACCTCGCAAGCGCATGCTGCGTCAGGTGGAAAAGCTGTTCCAGGTCGGGGCGACTTTCTTCTAAGTGTCCGGAGTCGCTTGTGCGCCATCAGATCATGCCGGGTCGTCTTTCACCGTCTTTCGCTCCTCTGGGTGGAACAGGCGCCCCAAGGCCGGGCCTAGGGGGGGCTTACTTTGCGCCAGTGTTTTCCGTGGTGGGCGGTGTACTGATGATGTTTGCGGTGGCGATGCTGGTGCCAACGGCATTTGCCTGGTGGGGCGGCGACGCCGCTTTGCATGCCTTTGTGGTGTCCATGGCGATCACCTTTTCAGCAGGGCTCTTGGTGGTCTTGTCGACCCGGCGAAGTCGCCGCGAACTGCAGCCCCGAGACGGTTTTCTGCTGGTCACCTTGGTGTGGACGGTACTGCCCGTGTTCGGCGCACTACCCCTGTGGCTGCAACTGCCCACGCTCAGCTACACAGATGCCTACTTCGAGGCCATGTCGGGCCTGACATCGACCTGCGCCACCGTGCTGACGGGCTTGGATCATTTGCCCCTGTCAGTGAATGTCTGGCGCTGCTTCATGGTGTTGTTGGGCGGCATGGGCATCTTGGTGTTGGCCGTCGCCATCTTGCCGCTCTTGGGGGTGGGGGGCAGCCAGATTTTCAAGGCTGAAACCCCTGGGCCCATGAAGGACCAGAAGCTCACCCCCAGGATTGCCGAAACCGCACGCGGCCTCTGGGTCGTCTACTTTGGGGTGGCCGTGTCTTGCATGCTCGCCTACCGCTGGGCTGGCATGAGCTGGGCAGATGCCTTCATGCACATGTGTACCACCGTATCGCTCGGCGGCTTCTCCTCGTATGACGCGAGCCTCGGTGCCTTTAACTCGCCCTTGATCGAGGGCGTGGCGCTGTTCTTTATGCTTGCAGCAGGCATTAACTTTGCGCTCTACTTTGTGGCATGGCGTCGGCGCACCTTTAGGGTGCTCTGGGCGGACATGGAGGCCCGCTACTTTTGGGGGCTGATGCTGGGGTCCGTGGCCCTGGTCACGGCCGTGTTGCTGGCGCATGGTACCTACGACGAGCCCTTGGTGGCACTTCGCTATGCCGCCTTCAATGTGGTGTCCATCGCCACCACCACGGGCTTTGCCACTACCGACTATGCCCAGTGGCCGATCTTTGCGCCCGTCTTCTTGATGTTTCTGTGCGGCTTTGCCACCTGCGCCGGCTCCACCGGCGGTGGCATCAAACTGGTGCGCAGCTTGCTGCTGCTCAAGCAAGCAAGGCGAGAGCTGATCCGCATCTTGCACCCCCGTGCCGTGCAGCCTGTCACCTTGGGCGGTGGTGTGGTGGGAGCGGATGTCCTCTCTGCCATCCTGGCGTTCATGCTGATTTATGGGGCCATCACGATTGGTGCCACCATGCTCTTGCTGCTGACTGGTTTGGACCCGATCACAGCGTTCACTGCCGTGGTGGCCTGTATCAACAACACCGGCCCTGGCCTGGGACAGGTGGGGCCGGCCGGCAACTTTCAAGGCCTCACTGACTTCCAGACCTGGGTCTGCACGGTCACCATGTTGTTGGGTCGTTTGGAGCTGTTTTCGGTGCTGGTGCTGCTGACACCACATTTTTGGCGCAAATGATCAGTGTTTTAGGGGCACAGAGGGCAAGCCCGCTGGGCAGCCGTGGCTCGCTCGCTTTATCGTTCATCACCATGAAGTCCGCCATTGAGTTTTACTTCGATTTTTCGTCCCCCTACGCCTATGTGGCCCATGAGTGGATCGACGCGCTGGCCGCTCGCCATGGCCGCACCGTGCGCCGTCACGCCATCTTGCTGGGCGTGACCTTTGCGGCCGCCGAGTTAAAAAGCCCCGTGGCTCGCCCGCTCAAGCGCGAATACTCGCTGCGTGACTTTGCCCGCTCGGCTCGGTTTGAGCGCGTCCCTTTTGTGCAGCCTGATCTCTTTCCCATCGCGACTCAAAATGCTGCGCGCGTGTTTTGGTGGCTGCATGACACCCAGGGCGAGGCAGCGGCGGCCCAATGGGCGCGCAGTGCATTTCGGGCCTACTTCACGCGGGGCGTAGCCCTGAACGATGTCACGGCACTTCAGTCTCTGGTGCTCGAGTCGGGCCTTGATGCCCAAGCCGCTGAAGCCGCTTGGAATGACTCGGCCTGGAAGGATCGCCTGCGCCAAGTCAACGAGCAGGCCATTCGCAACGGGGTTTTCGGGGCCCCCTTTTTCATCGTTGACGGCGAGCCCTTCTGGGGCAATGACCGCAAGACGCAGATTGAACGTTTCTTGGCCGACGGGCCGTTTTGATTTTTAGAGGAGAGGTAAATGCGCTTTTTTGCGTTGGTGATGGCTGCCGCCATGGCGGCAGGGGCGGGGTTCGAGGTACAGGCCCAAGACAAAATACCCGTCGAAGATTTTTTCAAAAGCAGCAGAGTGTCGGGCGTCACCATTTCGCCAGATGGTCGCCACTTGGCGATGATTGCCCCCTCCACCACGGGAGACGGCCGCAAAGTGCTGGTGACAGCGCCTGTGGACAATCCGAAAAAGCTGACAGTGGCGGCTTATTCGCCCCACGGCGATGTCGGGGGGGCTGAATGGGTGAACAGCACGCGACTGGTGTTTGGCGTGTTCGATAGCCAGGCTCCGATGGGCGAGCAAAAGGCTGGAGGGCTGTACGCCGTCAATCTAGACGGCAGCGAGTTCACCTGGGTCATTGCGCGGCAGTGGGGCGAGCAGGAACATCCCAATAGAGCGCTGCGTCCCTTGGCCTTTCTCCATCGCTATGTCTCGCCCATTCGCGATGGGTCAGACGATGTCCTGGGGCAACTCTTCGAGCTTGAGAGCTTCTCTTATGAAGGGGCCCCGGCCTTTTCCCGTCCGGTGAGGATCAACACCAAGACCAAGGCCGTCAAAGTCATCGAAGACGATGCACCTAAAGGTTCAGTGGGCTGGGGTGTGAATGCGGATGCCACCGCTGCGCCAATCGTATCGGTCTACCTGGATGGCCGTTCCAAGACGCTGTATCGCAAGAACGGGAAGTGGGAGGTGCTCACGGACTACGACGCTTTTGCGCCGGATGCAGAAGAGGTGATCGACCTCGCCTTTGTGGACGCCAAAGGACAGATGTATGTCACTGCAGAGCGCAAAGACCCGATGCGGACCCGAGCGCTCTATCGATTCGACCTTGAGAAGAAGCAGAAAGAGGCTGAGCCTTTGTTCGCGGTCAAGGGCTTCGATGTGTCCGGGAGCCGGATTCTTGACGGAGATGATCGACGCCTCTTGGGCATCCGCTACGTGAGTGATGCGGCGGGTGTGGCCTGGTTTGACCCCGCCATGAAGGCCATGCAAGATGAAATCGACCGACAACTGCCTGGCACCAACAATTTGATTGGCTGTATCAAGTGCGTGCAGGCCAAACATGTGGTGGTGACGGCTTATTCCGACCGCCAGCCTGCGGTCTATTTTTTGTTTGATGTCGCAGCCAAAAAACTGTCTCTGATTGGCGCGTCTCGTCCTTGGATCGACGCCAAACGCATGGCAGCCCAAGACATGGTCTATGTCCGCACACGGGATGGCTTTGACATGCCTGTCTACGTGACCAAACCCCAAGGCAAGGGGCCTTGGCCTGCGGTCACCTTGGTGCACGGCGGGCCGTGGGTGCAGGGAGGAGCTTGGGGCTGGAGTCCCGACGCACAGTTCTTGGCTTCGCGGGGATATCTGGTCGTTGAACCTGAGTTCCGTGGCAGCCTGGGGTTTGGCTCAGCCTGGTTTCGCAAGAGCTTCAAGCAGTGGGGCTTGACTATGCAAGACGACGTGACAGATGCCACGCAATGGGCCGTCAAGGAGGGCTTGGCAGACCCGAAACGCTTGGTCATTGCAGGCGCCAGTTACGGTGGCTACGCCACCATGATGGGCTTGGTCAAAGAGCCAGACCTCTATCGTGCGGGCGTCAATTGGGTCGGTGTGACAGACATTGACTTGATCTACAACGTTGGCTGGTCGGACGCAGGCAACGAATGGCTGAAACTCGGCATGCCCAAGATGGTGGGTGATCAAAAGGCAGATCGAGCCCAGTTGGACGCCACCTCGCCGCTGAAGCAAGCCCATCGCATCACCAAGCCCGTCCTGATGGCCTACGGCACGGATGACCGGCGTGTGCCCTTGCCGCATGGCGAGAAGATGCGGGATGCGCTTCAGCGCTCTGGCAAGGCCCCAGTGGAGTGGGTGACCTACAAGGACGAAGGCCATAACTGGATGCTTGAAGCAACTCACATCGACTTCTGGAAACGCGTCGAGGCCTTCCTCGCCAAGCACGCCAACTGAGTTTGGTGTGAAGGAGCCTTTGGCCACAGCACAGGCTCTGCAGCCCTGGCAGGTCATCACCGGCGGCATCTGCGGCCTGGTGCTGACCATTGGTTTGGCACGCTTTGCCTACACGCCGCTGCTGCCCGCCTTGCAGGCGCAAACGGGCCTGAGTGACGCGGCGGCCGGGGGCCTGGCGGCGGTCAACTACGCGGGCTATATGAGCGGTGCGTTGGCGGCCGCTTGGATCGACGACGCGCGCTGGCGCCATCGGCTCTACAGTGCGGGCTTGTGGATGGCATTGCTGTGCACCGGTTTGATGGCCGTCTCTGCCTGGTGGCCGTCTTGGGCGCTGTGGCGTTATCTGGGCGGCTTGTGTGGCGCCACCGGCATGTTGCTGGGCTCGGGGCTGGTGCTGGGCTGGCTGATGCGCCAAGGGCGGCGGCCCGAGCTGGGCCTGCACTTCATCGGCCTGGGCCTGGGTGTTTTGGTGTCGGCTGTCGGCGCTTGGGTTTTGCAGCGACTGTGGCCTTTGTGGTCCACCCAATGGCTGGCGCTCGCCGTGCTGGGTGTGGTCTTCTTCATACCGGCCTGGCGATGGCGCCCGCCCGTGCCGCCGCCTGCTGCCACCACCACCGCACAAGCCGCTGCGCCCACGGCGTCTAGGCGCTGGATGTGGACCATGGCTGGCAGCTACTTTGCGGCGGGCTGGGGCTTTGTGATCAGCGCCACCTTCACGGTGGCCATCGTCGAGCGCGAACCGGCCTTGGCCGGCCATGGGCCGCTGGCCTGGGCGCTGGTGGGCTTGGCGGCCATGCCGGCGGTGTTTTTGTGGGACCGGGTGGCGCGTCGGCTGGGTGACACGCGCGCCTTGCTATTGGCGTTTGGGCTGCAGACGCTGTCGGTCATCTTGCCGGCGCTGTCAGGGTCGCTCGCGGCCGCGCTGCTGGGCGCGGTGGGCTATGGCGCCACCTTCATTGGCATCGTCAGCCTGACCTTGGCGCTGGTGGGGCGTCGCTCCCCGGCCAACCCTGGCAAGGCCATGGCTCGGCTGACCTTGAGCTATGGCGCGGCGCAGATCATCGCTCCGGCGGTGGCGGGGGCCATGGCGCAGGCCAGCGGCAGCTTTCGGGGCGCGCTGTGGCTCACGGCCGCCGTGATGTCGCTGGGCATGGCCATCCTGGCCACTTTGCCCCAAGAAGCGCCCGCGCTCAAAGCCTGAAACAAGCGCCAAAGCGCCTGCCTTTTTGCGCGGTGACGGTGGCGGTGGCTGCTCAGAATGGACGGCATGATCTCCGTCCTGAAAACGACTTTGCTGGTTGTCTTGTCTGGTGCTGCATGGCTCTGCATCGGGCTTGCTGCGGTGGCCCAGACGCCCTCAGAAGGCCGCCACGGCAAGCTGCTGTTGACAGGTGGCGTCTCCAGCGTCGACGGCAGTGCCGGGGGCGGGCTGACGCCCTGGGCTTTGACGGGCACCTATGCCACCGAAGGCCAATGGGGCCTCTCGGGCTTTGTCACCCGGCTGCGTACCCAGAACTACGGCTTTTGGGGCGGAGGTCTCACCCTCAGCGGTCATGACCGCTGGGAGATTTCGCTGGCCCACCAAGACTTCGACACCGGTGACACCGGAACGGCCTTGGGTCTGCCGGGCCTGCATCTCAAGCAAGATGTGTTGGCCGGCAAGTGGCGGCTTGTGGGCGAGGCACTGCTGGACAGCGACAGCCTGTGGCCACAACTGGCCGTGGGCATGCAGTTGCGGCGACTGGACGCAGGGGGCCTGGCGCCCACCCTGGCGGCGCTGGGGGCGCGCACCCGCGACGCCGAGTTCACCGTGAGCGCGACCAAGCTGTTGCTCGGGCCGAGGCTGCTGGTCAATGGCACGCTGCGCTGGACCCGTGCCAACCAGAATGGTCTGCTCGGCTATGGCAGCAGCAACAGCCCAGCGCGCAGCCTGCAGCCCGAGATCAGCGTGGCTTGGCTCTTGCGACGCGACTTGGCGGTGGGCGCCGAGTACCGACGCATGCCCGACAAGCTCAATCCTTCGGCCCTGGGTGACGGCTTGGCGGCGGACGATTGGAAAGACTTTTTCATCGCCTGGGCGCCCACCAAAACTGCGTCCCTGACCGTGGCCTGGGCTGACCTGGGCCGCATCGTCCCTGCTGTGGCACCTGGACCGCAACGGGGCCTGTACCTCTCTGTGCAAGTCACCCCATGAGCCACACTGTCTCCCCCAAGTTGCCTGTGCGTTGGTGGTCCCATCCGGCGGGTCAGGCGGTGGCGGCGGCCCTGCTGTCGGCCAGCGTGTTCGCCTTGACCTGGAGCCTGGCCACCCAGGCCCGCGCCGACGAGCCTGACCCAGTGCTGCCTGACTTGCGCGACACCTATCTGCCACCCGTGCCTGCCGATGATGGGCTTTTTCGCGCCTTGGGTGGGCAAGCCGGTATTGAGGCCTTGGTGTCGGTGTTTCACAGCCGCTTGCTGGCAGACCGGCGTGTAGCCCCGTTTTTTGAGGGGGCCGACGCCCGGCCATTTCAGGAAGTGACCGAAGTTCCACAGCCCTGGAGTTCACCTGCGTCCATGGCGGCCCGCGCAGCCGCGCGCGCAACCACCGCCGCTTGCACAGTGGCATGGACATCAGCCGCGCCGACTTCAATGCCGTGGTGGAGGTCCTGCAGCACAGCCTGGACGTGCAAGGCCTGCCTTTTGGTGTGCAAAGTCGTTTGTTGGCCGTGCTGGGGCCCATGCACCGCGACATTAATGAGCAAATGCAGAACGAAATTTCCTACCTCGGGGTTTTGAGAAGGGCGCGGGGGGGGCCGTCCTCAGCCCTCTTTAAGGCCTTTGCGCTGACCGGCGCCCGGCACGGTGAAGGGGCGATGGTCACTGATCCATTGCTTGAACGCTAAGGCGGCCGCAGACAGTTTTTTGCCTGTGGGATAGACGATGTGCCAGTGACGCATCAGCGGAAAGCCTATAACGTCCAACATCACCAGCTCGCCCAGAGCCAGTTCAGGCCCAATGGTCGTTGAGGACAACACCGCCAGCCCCAAGCCGCCGGCCACGGTTTGCTTGACCGCTTCATTGCTGCTGAGCTCGAGTCGGCTTCTGAGCGTGACACCGTGGCTCGTGAAGAAGCGCTCGGTGGTCAATCGGGTGCCCGAGCCCGGTTCACGCAAGATGAATGGCTCGCTCATCAGTTGGCTGGGCGCAATAGCCTTGACGCCGACCAAAGCGTGTTCAGGATGGGCCACCAGCACCAGTGGGTTGTCTACGAAGGGCTCGGTGACCACCTCCATCTGTTCGGGCGCCTGACCCATGATGTAGAGGTCATCCTGGTTTGCAGCCAGGCGCTGCAGCAGGTTCTCACGGTTGCCAACCACCATGGCGACGTCAATACCGGGGTGCGCCGCGCAGAAGCCGCCCAAGAGCTTTGGGACCGTGTACTTCACGGTGGTCAAGATGGCCAGCCGCAGGCTACCTCGCTCTACACCCTGCAGGGCCAGCAGATCCTGCGACAGCCGCTCCAGGCGGGCCTCAATGTCTTTGCAAGCCTCTGCCAGCGTATGACCCGCCGCAGTCAGGTAGATCTTCTTGCCCAGTTGCTCGAACAAGGGCTGCCCCAGGGTCTCTGACAACTGCTTGACCTGTAGCGAGAGTGTGGGGGGCGAGAGGTGCAATGCCTCTGCAGCTCGAGCAAAGCTGTTGTGCTGTGCCACTGCATGAAAGATGCGGAGCTGGTGCAGGGTGGCGTGGCGCACGTTCATCACTGGCCCTTTAATCATTTGATTTTCAAAACATTATCGTATAAACATTTTACTTTTACTTATTGTCTGGTCCGCCAAGAATGCCCATCAGTTCAGAGCAAAGACCTGCCCAAGCACGCGCAGTCCGGGCCGCTTTGGGCACTCGCTAGAGACGTTCGACCCCCCAATAAGGAGCAAGCCGCATGGCCACCAAGACCTACAACGCCGGTGTCAAGGAATACCGTAGCATGTACTGGGAACCCCACTACACGCCCAAGGACACTGACATCCTCGCGTGTTTCAAGATCACGCCGCAGGCCGGTGTGGACCGCGAAGAAGTGGCCGCCGCCGTGGCCGCCGAATCGTCCACCGGCACCTGGACCACCGTCTGGACCGACCTGCTGACCGACCTGGACCACTACAAGGGCCGCGCCTACAAGATCGAGGACGTGCCCGGCGACGACACCTGCTTCTACGCCTTCGTGGCCTATCCGATCGACCTGTTCGAAGAGGGCTCCATCGTCAACGTGCTGACCTCGCTGGTGGGCAACGTGTTCGGCTTCAAGGCCCTGCGCGCCCTGCGCCTGGAAGACGTGCGCTTCCCGATCGCCTACGTGAAGACCTGCGGCGGCCCGCCCGCCGGCATCCAGGTCGAGCGCGACCGCTTCAACAAGTACGGCCGCCCGCTGCTGGGCTGCACCATCAAGCCCAAGCTGGGCCTGTCGGCCAAGAACTACGGCCGCGCCGTCTACGAGTGCCTGCGCGGCGGCCTGGACCTCACCAAGGACGACGAGAACGTCAACAGCCAGCCGTTCATGCGCTGGCGCGAGCGTTTCGACTTCGTGCAGGAAGCCATCCAGAAGGCCGAGCGCGAGACCGGCGAGCGCAAGGGCCACTACCTGAACGTGACCGCGCCGACGCCCGAAGAGATGTACAAGCGCGCCGAGTACGCCAAGGAGCTGGGCGCGCCGATCATCATGCACGACTACCTCACCGGCGGCTTCACCGCCAACACCGGTCTGGCCAACTGGTGCCGCGACAACGGCATGCTGCTGCACATCCACCGCGCCATGCACGCCGTGCTCGACCGCAACCCGCACCACGGCATCCACTTCCGCGTGCTGACCAAGGTGCTGCGCCTGTCCGGCGGTGACCACCTGCACTCCGGCACCGTGGTCGGCAAGCTCGAAGGCGACCGCGCCTCCACGCTGGGCTGGATCGACATCATGCGCGACGAGTTCATCAAGGAAGACCGCAGCCGCGGCATCTTCTTCGACCAGGACTGGGGCTCCATGCCCGGCGTGATGCCGGTGGCCTCGGGCGGTATCCACGTGTGGCACATGCCGGCGCTGGTCAACATCTTCGGTGACGACTCCGTGCTGCAGTTCGGCGGCGGCACGCTGGGTCACCCCTGGGGCAACGCGGCTGGCGCAGCTGCCAACCGCGTGGCGCTGGAAGCCTGCGTCAAGGCCCGCAACGAAGGCGTGGCGGTGGAGAAAGAAGGCAAGACCGTGCTGATGGATGCCGCGAAACACTCGCCCGAACTCAAGATCGCCATGGAAACCTGGAAAGAGATCAAGTTCGAGTTCGACACGGTGGACAAGCTCGACATCGCCCATAAATAAATCGGCTCGGACGCAGCCCCATTTTTTTAAGGACATACATCATGAGCATGCAAGACTACAACTCACGCCTGTCCGACCCCGCCAGCCGCAAGTTCGAGACCTTCTCCTACCTGCCGGCCATGACCGATGCGGAGATCCGCAAGCAGGTCGAGTACCTGGTGAAAAAGGGCTGGAACCCCGCCATCGAACACACCGAGCCGCAGTACCTGATGGACTCCTACTGGTACATGTGGAAGCTGCCCATGTTCGGCGAGACCGACGTGGACAAGGTGCTGGCCGAGTGCGAGGCCTGCCGCCAGGCCAACCCGGACAACCATGTGCGCCTGATCGGTTACAACAACTTCACGCAGTCGCAGGGCGCCCGCCATGGTGATCTATCCGCGGCAAAACCGTGTAACCCCCTCTCCCAAGGATGCTGCCCGGCAAGCAAGTCACGCACCAAGGGAGGACGCGCCCGATGGTCTCTGAGTGTCCAGGAGCGGGCAGACGCAGGTGTCAGGGAACCAGGCTCAGCGGAGGACACAGCGGAGTAGGACCGCCCCGCACCATGCGGTGCTGGAAACCAGCAAACAACACAACCCAGGCATGGAGACGAACATGAGCGACGACCTCGACGCCTACCGCATCGCACAAGCAACCCTACTACCGCCCGGTTGCCGACGAGGTCGAGCTGTACGAGGCTGCTTACGCGGTGCGCATGCCGGTGATGCTCAAGGGCCCGACCGGCTGCGGCAAGACCCGCTTCGTCGAGTACATGGCGTGGAGGCTCGGCAAGCCGCTGATCACCGTGGCCTGCAACGAGGACATGACGGCCTCCGATCTGGTCGGCCGCTACCTTCTGGATGCCAACGGCACCCGCTGGCAAGACGGCCCGCTCCACTGGCGGTGCGCCACGGCGCGATCTGCTATCTGGATGAAGTCGTCGAGGCGCGGCAGGACACCACCGTGGTCATCCATCCGCTGACCGACGACCGCCGCATCCTGCCGCTGGAGAAGAAGGGCGAGCTGGTGAAGGCCCACCCCGACTTCCAGCTCGTCATCTCCTACAACCCGGGCTACCAGAGCCTGATGAAGGACCTCAAGCAGTCCACCAAGCAGCGCTTCGGCGCGCTGGACTTCAACTACCCCGAACACACCATCGAAACCGAGATCGTGGCCCACGAAACCGGCGTCAGCGCCGAGGTGGCCGCTAAGCTGGTCGGCATCGCCGAGCGTGCGCGTAACCTCAAGGGCCATGGCTTGGACGAAGGCATTTCCACCCGCATGCTGATCTACGCGGGCAGCCTGATCGCCAAAGGCGTGTCCGCCCAGGCCGCCTGCCGCGTGGCCCTGGTGCGCCCCATCACCGACGACCCGGACATGCGCGACGCGCTGGACGCGGCCGTAGCCACGTTTTTCTAACGAATCATGAGCATTTACCTCCACGACCGCGGACGTGGACCGACCAGCTGGAGCCGGCCTCGCGCGAGCTGCTGGAGCGCACTTGGCCGGATGCGACCAAGGTGTTCTCGGCGCGTGGGCTGGACAACTACGTCAAGGGCGCCGCCGCGCTGCGCGGGC
>JAXHNT010000059.1:0-9340 GCA_034520165.1 Ideonella sp. | reverse complement strand
ATCTGGCATTCAGCAGAAAATAATACATTGGGCATGGCTAGTTATAAACTGGCATTAATGCTGAATAGCAAATTAAAAGCAACAGCCAATCAGTGTCAATCGGCAAACTCACAACAACAATTTGAGCAAGCAATTACTTTATGTAGTGAAGTAATTGAAATTGAGCCTAATTATGTTTGGGCATATTTTTCTGCGGTTTTATGTGTATATTCAACAAGGAATTAAATGATTTAGCCGTTTCTGACTGTAACAAATCCTTGGAATTACAAACCAAATATTGGAATGCTTATTATTGTCTAGGATTAGCGCTTTCAACTTTAGAAAACCTGATTTGGCTATTGAAAATCTAAGCAAAGCACCCTCTGTGACTATAATGATGAGACACTTGTATTCAATAGTTTAGTGTGCAGGGCGCAGGAGAAAAGGCATGTCTCAAGAATATCTCGACAAGCTCGATAGCCGCCAGAACGGCAAGTCAGAAGAAGCAGGAACCAAGACCGAAGTAGTCGTCAAAGCCAAACGTCGCCAGCACTCGGCAGAATACAAACTGCGTATTTTACGTGAAGCGGACGCGTGTAAAGGCACAGGCGAAGTAGGGGCGTTGTTGCGACGAGAAGGGCTGTACTCGTCTCTGGTGAGCAAGTGGCGAGAACAGCGTGAGCGCGAGAGCCTGTCAGGATTATCAGAACATCGACGCGGTCCGAAAGTGGATCCAAACGCGGCAGAAGTGACACGCCTGCAACGAGAGAACAAACGCCTGAAAGAACAATTGGAGCGGGCAGAACTAATTATCGATGTCCAAAAAAAAGTTGCGCAACTGATTGGCACAACGCCACCGCCGAAGAACGAGGAAAACTGATGCAGACAGCCAAAGAATTATCCAAAAAGATTGGGAAGCAGGCAGCCTGCACTGTCTTGGGACTTCCGCGGAGCAGCCTATACCGCGCCCAAAAAGCATGCAAGACACAAATCAGTCCGAAGGTTTCTCCGCGTGCGCTCAGCCAACCTGAAAAGGACGCGGTTCGGCAGGAACTCAACAGCGAGCGCTTCCAAAACTTCGCGCCGCGCGAGGTGTATGCGACTTTGATGGATGAAGGTCGTTATCTATGCTCCTACCGCAGCATGTATCGTATCCTGTCTGAGAACAACGAGGTGCGACGCGCTTGAGCGCTTCGAGTCTGTTGCGCACAGACTGGAGCCGATCTCTGGCCTGCAGACTCAACTCCTGCACGCGCTCGCGGTCGGAGGCGGAGGCCTCCCCGCGCTGCAAGACCTGCACCGTGGCAGCCGTAGAGCGACCCGAGGCGTCCAGCGCTACCATCAATCGCTCAACCGCCAAATCCATCATGAGGTAGGTCTGGGACTGAGGGTCAAACAGTAGGCCGTAGTGTTCTGCCACGCGCAGGTTCAGCTCCCGCAAGGTGTTGGTGGCTCGGCCATGCACTGCGTCCAAAGCGCGTTGTTCCGAGAGAGACGGGCCCGCGACCAAGCGCTCCACAGTGGCCAGTGCCAACTCCACGTCTCGCGCCAACGTGGCATCGCCCGTGGCGGCCACTGCCGTGCGCAAGCCCACCAAGCTCTCCTGCACACCCGCTGCTGCAGACCCAACACCGCGACTCGGCTGCGATGGGTCCATCCCGCCTGAGCCTGGCGCCGTGGCTCGCTCGGTTCTGAGCCGCTCGATACTCACGGCCAAGGCCATGACCTGCTGCACCATGTGAAGTCCATTCAACTCTTTTTGGGAGAGGTCAATCTGGCGCTGGTGGATCTGCCAGTGCAAACTTGACAGCACCAAGAGTGGCACCAGCAGGGCCAGCACCACGGCGCCAATCTTGTGAGCCAGGGGCCTGTCACGCATCAGGGCGAAGGCCTGACGCAGAAGAGACTGAATGAAAGCCATGTCGGTGGACGCCCTGCTCAGGTGAACACAAAGTGTTGAATGGATCGCTTCAGGTTGTCACCATGATTGCGCAGGTCGGCCGAGGCATGAGCGAGTTGTTCCACCATCCGGGCATTGCCATCGGCTGACCCTTCCACATCACGGGTGATCCCCACGACCTCCTGAGACTGATCGCGTCCTGTACGCGTCAGATGAACAATATCGCCCACGATGCGACTGACTTCGCTGATGCGTTCGTCCGTGTGTCGCACAGACTCATCAACCCGGTCGCTCAAGATGGCTCCCTGCTCGATCTCGTTGATAGAGGCATTCACGATGTCGTGAACCTTGCGTGCAGCGTCTTCACTGCGACGCGCCAGATCTCTCACTTCAGCGGCCACGACCGAAAAGCCCTTGCCCGCAGCGCCGGCTCGGGCGGCTTCTACAGAGGCATTGAGAGACAACAGACGAGTTTGATGTGCCACAACCTCAACCATGGTGATGACGCGAGCAATGTCACGACTGTTCTGGCGCAGGCCTGTCATGCATTCCTGCAACTCTCCCATCGCCAATCGGCTACGTCTTGCGTCAACGCGCACATCCCGCATGTACTCAGCGATGCGCTCCACCTCCACATCGCAGCGATTCATGGCGTCCATGAAGACACGCGCGCGTTCCCCAACATCGCCAATCGCCTGGCGAATCTCAGCCGTGCGCCCCGACAAACCTGCATTGCCATTCGCGACCTCGCGTGAGGCATGCGAGACTGCCGCCACCCCTTGCGTCACGGCCTCAAACAAGGTGGACATGCGTCGAACGGAGGCGGCCAGCCAGGTCATGGCGTCCCCCACCTCGTCGGTTCCGCGGGCTTCGGGTCGCTCGCTCAAGTCGCCTGCGGCAACGGCCGCCACCCGTGCTGAGAGCTCTTTCAGACCGCCACCCACGACTTTGTTCATGCAGATCATCAGGTAGGTCGCCAAAGCCAGACCCACCGCAATTGCCCCCATGCCAAGCAACATCTGCCGATCAAGGTCTAGCGCTAAGACTGTCAGGCGCGCCTTGCTGCGCCCGCTCACGTCGTGCAGCAAGCGGCCAGCCGATTTCAAAACGGATTCACTCCGCGCTTTGTAGGCGGCCATATCAATGCCTGCGGCCGCCTGCAACTCGGCCGCTGTTTCAGCCACCAAACCGCCTTTGACGATGGCGTCCATCAAGGCGCGGGTGCCGCGCAACTCCTCGGACAGCGCATGAACCTGCTCACCGCTCAGATGCCCCGCAGAGACCGCCCATTGAGCGTCGCGCTCTAGTTGACGAGCTTCCAGATCCAACATCGTGGCAATCTGCATCAGCCGATGCACGCTTGACATCTGCTGGCCTTGACGTTGGTAGACCTGAGTGGCGGCGCCAACGCTCAGATGCAGGTGCCGCATCAAAGAGGGTAGCGTCTCTAGCCCCGCGTGCAGCATGGCCGTCATCTCGGCGTCACCCAAAGATTCGAGTTCCGCCCCCCTGAGCGAACGCATGCGCAGCGACTCCATACGTTGTAAATAGGCCGCTAGATCACGGTAGGCGACAGGGTTGAAGCCGCCAGGCTTGGCACTGGCCACGATGGCCTTGAGCGCAGGTACACGTTGTTCGCTCAGCACAGACAGTTGGGCCAACAAGCCCCTGCCGCTGTCCCCATGCTGCACCGCCAATGCCAGCAGATGCTCAAAGGCTTGTTGCTCCAACGCCAGCACCGGCTCTAGCTGTTCTGAGGCGTCGTTCATGACCGCTCGTTTGAAGGCCACACGCTCGAGGTCCTGGCTTCGGTCATGGACCTGGTGCAGGGCGATGGCCATGGCTATGCCGGCTTGCGCCTGCATGATCGCTTGCGATTTCTGCTGGTGGGCTTGCCAGTCTCGGGCCAGCATGATGCCCAGTGGGATGGCCAAGCTGACCACGATCAACAGCGCTTTGGCCCTGAAGCGCAGCCCTTGCATCACCCGCACGCCGGGGGTCCACACACCATGGTAGCGAAAGCGGTCCAGGCTTCGGCGCATTGCCGTCAGCCGGGCGTTGCCACGCAGAAAGTCGCGGAGTCTTTGGGTCCACATCCTGAACATCAGGTCGCTCTCAGTAATTGACCACACCGTCCCAACGCAGGAACGGCTTTGGACAGATCGTAGAGCGCCCCCCCCGACAGCGATGGGTGAAGAACACCAGGAAATCCGGCTTGATCTCAGGCATAGGCCAAGCTGCCCGACCCTACAAACCGAGGCAGGTCAGCCGAAAACCCCCGGACTGAATGAGTTTTAACCGTTTCAAGCGGGCACGTCTATGAAAGCACTTCGGAGTCTTAAGCTGTGGCAAAAATTCGGCCTGCTCGGCGCCCTGGGCGCAGTGGCTTGCGCCATCCCAACGGCCTACATCTTGCAAGAGCAGCACGGCCAGCAAATGGCCGCCGAAGCCGAGGATCAAGGCTTGGAGCCCTTGAGAACGGCATTGGTCGCGCAACGCTTGCTGCATGAGCGCCGCAGCCAACACGTCTTGGGGCCCGAGGCTGCCAACGCTGGAGCGCAGGGGCCTGCGGCCACCGCTCAAGGCGCCAGCGATGCTTTGGGCAAGCTCGCCGAGCAAACCAAAGCGCGCGGCTACTCGAAATCTCCTGAAGCCGCCTCCAAAGCACAACGCTCCTTCGCGACTTTGGATGCGGTCTCTGCGCCGGACAAGTCTGCCACCGCCCCCAGTGCCCAAGTCCACAACCAGGTGTTGGCGCAGTTGCAATGGAGCATGGAGAGCGTGGCTGACGAATCGGGGCTGATCTTGGATCCCAAACCTGAGACTTACTTCGCCATCACCGCGCTGAGCAATCTCTTGCCTAGAACCACCGAGGGTAGCGCGCAGTTGCGCGTTCGCGGCGCACAGTTGCTGTCCGCAGGTCAAACACTCAGCGGCTCAGACCAGGCCGAGATGCAAGCGCTGCTGAACAGTGTGCGTCAAGACAGAGATCGCGCTTTCGCTCAGCTCGACAAAGCTGCCGCCGATCACCCCGTCTTAAAGCAAGCTTTGACTTCGGCACAGGAGACTGCGCGAGCCCAGTCGGAAGCGCTCTTTGGTCTTGTGAAGCAACAGTTTGCAGGTTTAGGCGCTTCGATGTCTGCTGCAGACTTCTACCGCGCAGGGGCCGCCAGCCAAGAGAGCCTGCTCAAACTCAATGAGACGGCCCTCGACGCCGTCGCGTCCCAGCTTCAGCAGCGCATCTCTGATCTCCAGCGCCAGAGACTGGTGATTTTGCTCGGCCTGTCATTGTTGGCTCTGGGGTTCTTGGCGACGGCGCTGGCCATCATCCGCTCTGTGACGCGGCCCCTCAACATGGCTATCTCTGCGGCCGCTGCCGTGGCCCGTGGTGATCTGAGCCAGTCTATCCACGACCAGGGTTCAGATGAAGCCGGTCAACTGCTGAGGCGATTTGGCGAGATGCAGCAAATGCTCAAAGAGCGCAACGCACTTGAGGGCGCCGCAGCCGCCGAGAACGCCCGTGTGAAGCAAGCGCTGGACTCCTGCACGACGAACGTGATGATTGCCGATGCGGACTCGACCATCGTCTATATGAACCAGTCGGTCACCGACATGCTCAGCCAAAACGAGATGGAGTTGCGCAAGGCCCTGCCCGGCTTTGAGGTGCGCAAGGTCGTCGGCCAGAGCTTTGACAACTTCCACCGCAACCCCGCGCACCAGCGCGGCTTGCTGACCAGTCTGAAGAACACCCATAAGGTGCAGATCAAGGTCGCCAACCTGCACTTCTCACTGATTGCCAGCCCGATCTTTGATGAGCAAGGCTTGCGCCTCGGCACGGTGGTGGAGTGGAAGGACCGCACCGGTGAGGTGGCCGCTGAGGCCGAGATCTCGGGCATGGTCAAGGGGGCCACCGAGGGCGACTTCGCCTCCCGCCTGAGCGTGGAAGGCAAGGAGCCTTTCTTCGTCACCCTGGGTCGCTCATTCAATGAGTTGATGGACACCGTCAGCAAGACGATTGTGGAAGTGCGCTCAGCCGCCGACCAGTTGACCTCGGCTTCCGCCCAGGTGTCGTCCACCTCCCAGTCGCTGTCGCAGTCGGCCTCTGAGCAGGCCGCCAGCCTGGAAGAGACCACCGCCTCCCTGCAAGAGATGGCGTCTTCGGTGAAGCAAAACTCCGAGAACGCCACGGTCACCGACAGCATGGCCTCCAAGGCCGCCAAGGAAGCCGAGGAAGGTGGCGACGCTGTGGCCCGCACGGCAGACGCCATGAAGTCGATTGCCACCAAGATCTCCATCATTGATGACATCGCCTACCAAACCAATCTGCTGGCCCTGAACGCCGCCATTGAAGCCGCCCGTGCGGGTGAGCATGGCAAGGGCTTTGCCGTGGTGGCCGCCGAGGTGCGCAAGTTGGCCGAGCGCAGCCAGGTGGCAGCCCAAGAGATTGGGCAACTGGCCAGCACCTCGGTGAGCTTGGCTGAGAAGGCCGGCAATCTGCTGGGCAATATGGTGCCCTCGATCAACAAGACCTCGGACTTGGTGCAAGAGATCTCGGCGGCCTCTAGCGAGCAGGCTAGCGGTGTGTCTCAGATCACCTCGGCCATGGACCACCTGAACACGGCCACACAGCAAAACGCTTCGGCCGCTGAGCAGCTCTCGGCCACGGCCGAAGAGTTGTCGGCCCAAGCCACCCAGTTGCAGGAGCTGATGTCCTTCTTCCAGGTGGCCGATGACGGTGCCCCACGTCGTGCTGGTGCGCGTTCGGCCGCCAAGCCCGCAGCGCGCTCTGCGGCCAAGTCCAAAGGCCATCGCGCTCAGCCCTCTGCAGCCGACGAATCGGTCAGCGAAGACGCCTTTGCGCCCTTCTGACCGCCTGAACGTGAATAACCGCACAGCGCCAAGGGCGTCAGGCAAGAGGCAAAGAGCACCTCGAATGGCGGCCTGATCGGACGACTGTGACAGCGGGTGGCGCTACACACTTGCTGCGATTGTCCGAAAACTACACAGGGGCTGTGCACACATGCGGTGCTGCGCCCTGAGTCCGGGCACTGTGCCATCCAGGAATTTGCGAGTCGGAGCACCCGTCAATGGTTCAATTTTCACCTGCCCCCAAGGCTGACAACCCAGAGTCAGTGACGCGCATCAATCTGGTGCGCTCCCTGGCCTTTGGCGGGCTCGGGGCCTTGGCCGTTGCACTGGGCAGCACTGTGCAGTCGCTTGGGAGCGGCTACACCACAGCAACCGCCTTGTTGATCGGCGGCTTAGGCGCCGGCATGGCATGGCGAACACTGGCACAACAGCGAGCCGCCAGCGCCCAGGCCGAAGGCGTCGACCCTGAAAAGCCTGTATCCGCAGCGGCGACACCCTCAAACAATCTGGCTCGCCAGATCGTGCCCATCTGGCGTCGCAACGTGGACACCGCCCGCTTGCATGCCGAGCAAAGCATGACCGCCTTGCTGGAGAGTTTTGGCTCCGTTTCGGCCGAACTCGACCAAGCATTGAGCGTCAGCGGCAGCGATTTGTCGATGGACTCTGAGTCGCTGGACACCCTGATGCAACGCCATTCACCGGACGTGGAGCGCTTGCTGCAAAGCACCCGCCTGATCGCCCAGGTCAAGAACTCCATGATGGCCGGGGTGACGGAACTTGCCAGCAGCTTGGACGAAATGCTGCGTCTGAGCAAAGAGATTCAAACCATCAGCCGTGCCACCCGACTTTTGGCGCTGAATGCCTCTGTAGAAGCAGCACGTGCTTCTGGCGCAGGCGCCTCGGCCTCAGGCTTCGCCGTCGTGGCGCTGGAGGTTCGCAACCTGGCCAATCAGTCGCGCCAAGCGGGCGCAGCGTTGGGCAAACACTTGGCCGACATGCACGAGCGCGTGCGATTGATTCGCCAGCAAGGCGCGCACCTCAACACCTCTGACGACGAGTTGGTGCTGCAGTCCGAACAGAACGCCCGCCACTTGGTCGGCGGCCTGCTGGCCAGCATCTCCGATGTGTCGCGAGCCCAGCGCACCCTGCGCGAAGCTGGCACCCAGGTTCAGGCCGAGATGGAACGAATCCTGGTCAGCCTGCAGTCGCAGGATCGCATGAGCCAGATGCTGGTGTCAGTGACGGACGACATGACCCGCCTGCATGACTGGCTAGAGGGCGGCGAAGATGAAGCAGCCAACTCCATTCCGCGCTGGCTAGACCGCCTAGAAGCCAGCTACACCATGGAAGACCTGCGGTCCTCGCACCACGAGACGGCGCAGGTCAACAAGTCCCCTTCGGTGGAGTTCTTCTGACATGACAGTCCGACCCCGCTGGCAACACCCGCCCGCCGGACCGCCGTGAACAGCACAAGCCTGTGCGAAAAACGCACTTCAGTTCCAGTGGACTCAAGGATGAACAACTTTTTCTCAGGAGAGATGCAATGAGCAAAACCATCATGGTGGTGGACGATTCCGGAAGCTTCAGAACCGTGGTCAAGCTGGCCCTGCAAAAGGCAGGCTATACCGTGGTGGAGGCCTGCGATGGCAAGGACGCCGTCAGCAAACTCAACGGTCAAAAGCTCAACCTGATCGTCTGCGATGTGAACATGCCGCACATGGATGGCCTGACCTTCTTGCGTCACCTCAAAACCACCACGGCCTACAAGTTCACGCCGGTCATCATGCTGACCACGGAGTCCCAGGAAGCCAAGAAGGCTGAGGGCAAGGCCGCCGGTGCCAGAGCCTGGATCACCAAGCCCTTCCAGCCCTCACAGCTGGTGGATGCGGTGAACCGCCTGTGCGTCTAAGCCCCAGCAGCAGAACGCCATGAGTACCGTGACGCTACAGGGTGAACTCAGCATCGGCTACGCCGCGCAAGTGCGTGAGCAACTGCTGGCCGCTTGGCCGGCCAGTGAAGCTGACTGTGAGTTAGACCTCTCCGCAGTCGAGGCCTGCGACAGCAGCGGCGTGCAGTTGCTGATCGCTGCCCAAAAGTCCGCCACACAGCGGGGTGGCGAATGTGTGATCACCGCCGCCTCCGATGCGGTTCGTCAAACCTTGAAGAACTACGGCTTGATGGGCTTGCTAGACGGTGTAGACCAGGAGCGCACTTCATGATGCATGACGACGAAGAGATACTGGCCATCGCCAGGGCCGGCTTCCTGGACGAAGCCTCCGCGCCGGTGCAGCCCGCGACTGGCCCCAGCGCCTGGGCCAGCTTGGCGGCGTTCAGGTTGCCGGTGAACACCTGATGCGCGTCATTGCTGCCATACATGCCGTTGACGTCCCAATACCATGTCTTGTCGCCGACCCCGAAGGAGCCTTCGAGCGTCGATTGCATGGTGAAGGTGTCGACATCCTCAAGCTGAAGATGCGCGGCCCGCCCTCGACGAAGCGGCGGGCGATCAGCGAATAGGTAGCCGGCTCGCCATTGGCACCCGACGACAAGGTGAAGCCGAACGGATTATAGGGATTGGTCGCATCGATGCTG
>JAXHNT010000029.1:0-51348 GCA_034520165.1 Ideonella sp. | reverse complement strand
TTACGTATTGCTATCCTGGCCTTCTTGGCCACGCTCTACCCCAGTTGGCGAGCCAGCCGCGTGAACCCAGCGCGCCGCTGAGCCGCCGCTGGAACTGGCGGAGGCCTTGCGCCAAGACATCGTTTTGGCTGCCACCCAGCTCCACAAGCGCTTTACCGAAGGCCCGCTGGATGTCGAAGTGTTGCGCGGCGTGGACCTGCACGTGCGCCGTGGTGAAACCCTGGCCATCGTGGGCGCCTCGGGCTCGGGCAAAAGCACCTTGCTGCACTTGCTGGGTGGGCTGGATGCACCGACCCAAGGCCATGTCGAGTTGATGGGCCAGCGCCTGGGCCAACTCAGCGCCGCCCAACAAGGCGCGTGGCGCAACCAGCACCTGGGCTTTGTCTACCAGTTCCACCACCTGCTGCCCGAGTTCACCGCGCTGGACAACGTGGCCATGCCGCTGCGCATCCGCCGCCACACAGTGCCGCAGCGCAGGCGCGCCAAGCGGCCCAGGGCACGCTCGCCTGGCCAGCGTGGGCCTGGCCGAGCGCGTGCTGCATCGGCCCGCCGAGCTCTCTGGCGGCGAGCGCCAACGCGTGGCCATTGCCCGCGCCCTGGTGAACCAGCCCGCCTGCGTGCTGGCCGACGAGCCCACCGGCAACTTAGACCGCGACACCGCCGACAAAGTCTTTGCGCTGATGCTGGAGCGCGCCCGCGAGGCCGGCATGGCCTTTGTGCTGGTGACGCACGACAGCCAACTGGCTGCACGTTGCGACCGGCAAGTGCGGCTGGACCGAGGCCAGCTTGCTGCCTGATGTGGATAGACACCCACTGCCACCTCGACGCGCCGGAGTTTGAGCCCGACCGTGCGGCCGTGGTGGCGCGTGCGGTGGCGGCCGGCGTGGGCATGCAGGTCATCCCCGCAGTGCAGGCCGCACACTTTGAGCAAGCGCGCGCCTTGGCGCATGAGCATGGCCTGAGCTATGCCTTGGGTGTGCACCCGCTCTATGTCCATCGTGCTGCACCCGATGAGCTGGAGCAACTGGACGATGCCCTGACCCGCTGGAAAGACGACCCACGCCTAGTGGCCGTGGGCGAAATCGGGTTGGACTTTTTTGTGCCGGGCCTGGACCCTGTCTTGCAAGAGCACTTCTACATGGCGCAGCTCAAGCTGGCCCGCCAGCATGGCTTGCCCGTCATCCTGCATGTGCGGCGCTCGGCGGATGGCCTGCTCAAAGGCCTGCGGCGGCACGAGGTGGTGGGCGGCATTGCGCACGCCTTCAATGCCAGCGATGCACAAACAACGCAGTTTGTGAGCCGAGGATTTGCCTTGGGTTTTGGCGGTGCCATGACCTTTGAGCGCGCGCTGCAAATCCGCCACCTGGCCCGCAGCGTGCCCGAGACCGCGCTGGTGCTGGAGACCGATGCGCCCGACATCCCGCCGCATTGGCTCTACCGCACCGCCGCCCAGCGCCAAGCAGGCCAAGACAGCAGCAGCAACGAACCGGCCCAGCTGCCCCGCATCGCCCAAGCCTTGGCTGAGCTGCGCGGCTGGAGCCTGGCTCACACGGCCACCGTGACCACGGCCAATGCCTGCCGAGTGCTGCCGCGCTTAGGGGCGCTGTGTGGCCATGGCTGAGCCACGCCTCACAGGCTTGGGGCCGGTGGTGGCGCCGCACACCCGCTTGCTCATCTTGGGCAGCTTTCCGGGGGTGGCGTCGCTGCAGGCTCAGCAGTATTACGGCCACCCTCGCAACCAGTTCTGGCCGCTGATGAGTGCGCTGCTGGCACAAGATTTGGTGGGCTTGCCCTATGCGCAACGCTTGGCCGCGCTGCTGTCTGAGGGTGTGGGCCTGTGGGATGTCTATGCGGCTTGCGAGCGCCCCGGCAGCCTGGACGCCAACATCCGCGCGGCCAAGTTCAGCGACCTGCCGGGTTTGATGGGGCAGTTGCCCCAGCTCAAAGGCGTTGCCCACAACGGGGCTGAGTCGGCGCGCGGGCGGCGCTATACCGAAGGGCTGGGCCTGCCCGTGTTCAAGCTGCCCTCAAGTAGCCCCGCCAACGCCAGTTGGTCTTTTGAGCGCAAGCGCGCGGCTTGGGCGCAGGCCTTTGAGGCGTGTCGCTGAGCGCCACATGCTGGCCTGCCTGGCGGCCTCCATCCTTCAAAGTCATTACCTCATCCCATTCCACTCTTCCCCAAGGTGACCTCATGCCTGTCTTCACCCCCGCGCAGATGCTCTGCGAAACCTCCCCCAGCCCCAACCCCGCCGAGCCCAACCGCTGTCACTGGATCTCCGAGCCCGGCGGCCTGACGCAGTTCGGTGCCTATGTGGAAGTGCTCCAACCCGGCGCCGTCTCCGCCCGCCCGCATTGGCACAGCAGCGAAGATGAAATGGTCTATGTGCTGGAAGGCACGATCACCATGATCGAGGGAGACACCGAAACCCTCTTGCACCCCGGCGACGCCGCCACCTTTAAGGCTGGCGTGCCCGTGGGCCACTGCCTGCACAACCGCAGCGCCGCCCCCACCCGCTGCTTGTTGGTGGGCACCCGCGCACCGCAAGACCCCATCACCTACCCAGGGCTGGACCGCGTATGCGTGCGTGATCGGGCTTTGCCGGATGATCTGTGGGAAGACGGTGAGGGCAGAGCGGTAGAGAGTCCGTTCTGACGCGCCCATTCCGCATGAAGGAGGCTTGCAGGCTCACACCACCAAGCGCCCCAAGCTCTGCAAGGGCAAGGCGCTGATGCCCTCGGCCAGTGGTGTCACTGGCCCATCGCCATGGCACACCACATACAGGTGCTGCAAGTCCAGCGCCTTGAGGGCAGAGCGCATGGACGGCGTGACCTTGGGTGAGCGCGTGAGCTTGACCTCAAAGCCCAGACGCTGATCAGAGCGGTTGAGGAACAAGTCCAACTCTGCACCCGAATGCAGCGCCCAAAAATAGGCTTCGTCGCGCCCGGCGTTGGTGTGGCGCAGCACCTCGCGCAGTGCAAAGCCCTCCCAGGATGCTCCGCATTTGGGGTGTGCCAGCAAGTCGCGTTCTGTCGCCGCACCCAGCAAGCTGTGCAGCAGGCCGGTGTCGCTCAGGTAGACCTTGGGGGCTTTCACCTCGCGCTTACCCGCATTGGTGTGCCAGGGGCGCAGGCGCCAGGCCATGAAGGTGCCTTCCAGAATGTCTAGGTAGCGCGAGACGGTTTTGTCGCTGGTGCCCAAGGCGCGGGCCAGCTCGCTGCCGTTCCAGGTTTGGGCGTGGTAGTGGGCCAGCATGGTCCAAAAGCGGCGCAGGGTCAGAGCGGGCAGACTGAGGCCCAACTGCGGCAAGTCTCGCTCCAGGTAGGTGCGCATGAAGGCCTCGCGCCAATGGCGGCTGCTGGTGTCACTGGCGGCCAAGTAGGCGCGTGGAAAACCACCGCGCAGCCAGCGCACGTCCACCGCGCTGGGCGGCAGTTCGTCCAGGCCCAGGCCATGCAGCTCATGAAAGGCCACCCGTCCAGCCAAGCTTTCTGCCGTGTTGCGCAGCAATTCGGGGGCGGCGCTGCCCAGCAGCAAAAAGCGTGCTGGCTGCTCGGGCCGGTCAGCCAGCACGCGCAGCAGCGCAAACAGGTCAGGGCGGGTTTGCACCTCGTCCAGCACCACCAGCCCTTCCAGACGGCGCAGCACAAAGGCGGCGTCGCTCAGGCGAGCCTGGTCGTCGGGGTCTTCCAGGTCAAAAAAATGGACGGGTCCGTCCCACGCCGCAGCCACTTGCCGTGCCAGCGTGGTTTTACCCACCTGACGCGCGCCCAGCAAGGCCACTACGGGGAACTCGCCCAATGCCAACAGCACTTGGCGGAGATGGGTTGTGCGTTCAAGCATCAGCGGATATTACATCGAAAAATCGGCATTTGATTCCGATATTTCAAGATCTATTTCATGGGATAGGTGTGTGCGCTGGCGCTGGCGCAGGCCATGGCCCGGGGCTCATGTCCCGGTGGTCGGCTGGCGCCGACTCCCCTCTGTGCTCGGTCAAGCGCGTGCGCCGTCAAACTCCCTCCGCTCGCCTTCGGCTCGCTGTGGTCAAACAATGACGGCGAGTCAGTTTTTGATGCGCGTGAGTACACGCGCCACGCCCTTCCCATGCGCGCCTCGGCACCTCAAAATCGCCCTGTGCCATGGCCTGCACCAGCGCAAGTCCATCGTTGTTGGTTTGCGGAGAGTGCCGCTTTGGGCGGCCGAGTACGTTGCATGAAAGCACGGAAAACAGATCGTCCATTGCTGCCAAAGCAGCACTCTATGCAGCAGTTTTTCAGCCCAAATCACGTTGAACGGCAAATGCCATGCGCCATGCTGACCTGAAGGCGGTCGCCCACAACATCGCCGATTCGCTCGCATCGGGGATGGGCTTCATGATTGGGGTATACCAAACAAACATCTTCGGTGAAGCTGCTGCTCAAGCGCCTGGCTACATAGAGGTGGACTTTCTTCGTGGAACCTTGGCCGGCTCCCCTTTCTCCGCATCCTTGAGTAGCGGCGTTGCCCTGTACTGCCAGGAAGCGCTTCCAGAACTCTGCGAAAAGCACGGCGTCAACCTCGCGGAAGTTAGGACCTTGAAAGCTCGTTTCAGTGCCCATCCAGTTTACGGTCCGCAATTTGTAGTCACAGTGGAAGACAGGCTGGGCAAGCGCTCTGAAGAGCACTACGCTGGCTATCTGGGCCGCCGACTGCGGACGCGCCGATGAGGCGAGAAGTTGATCAAGATCAGCATGCTCGTCCAACCCTGTGCTTGATCTGACAGATGACTCTCCCGCCTCCATAGGCCCAACCGTGCCACCCCACCCACCGCCCTGGGGACTACCCCGCGACAGGGCTCGCAGGCAGCCCTCCGCCTCATAGGCAGCCAACCGTGAGCCTCGGTCCACCCCCACTAAGACTTCCTTCAGCCCCACCCGCCACCATGACAGCCTGTTCACTGCATTCACAGGCTGTCTGTCATGCGTCACCTCCTTCTCATTGCCTGCGTGGCCACGGCCAGCGTGGCTGCGCAGGCTGCTACCCCGGCTGAGTTGCAAGCGGCCTATACGGCCCAAGCGGGCAGCCCTGCGCAGGCTGCGCGGGGCCAGGCCTTCTTCACCCGCACCCACGGCAAAGAGTGGTCTTGTGCTTCGTGCCATGGCGTGAAGCCCACGGGCCAGGGCAAACATGCAGCCACGGGCAAGACGATTGCGCCGCTGGCGCCGGCCTTTAACCCCGAACGCTTCACCGACGCTGCCAAGGTGGAGAAATGGTTCCGCCGCAACTGCAAGGACGTGGTCTCGCGAGAATGCACTGTGGCCGAGAAGGCTGACCTGCTCGCTTGCCTGCAGACCCTGAGATGAGACCCGAAATGAGTCGCTTGATCGTCTCTGGCATGTCAGCGGTGGGTGTGCTTTGCGTGGCGACCTGGGCCGCACCTGCTTGGGCGGACGACCATGGCCTGCGCGCGCCACCACTGCCGGCCTACAAGAACGAGTGTTCTGCCTGCCATGTGGCCTACCCAGCGAGCTTGTTGCCGCCGGCCTCCTGGCAGCGGCTGATGACCACGCTGCCTAAACACTTTGGCACCGACGCCTCGCTGGACGCAGCCACCACCCAACAGATCAGCGACTGGCTGACGACCCGCAGCGGTGGCCGTCGAGTCACCGAGCCGCCCCCAGAAGACCGCATCACCAAAGGCCGTTGGTTCATTCGCAAGCATGACGAAGTGCCCGCCGCCGTTTGGAAGCGCGCGGACGTGAAGAAGGCGTCCAACTGTGCGGCCTGCCATACCCGGGCGGAGGAGGGTAGCTTCCGCGAGCGCGAGATTCGCCTCCCGCAGTGACGCAGACCATGAGCCCCAACGCTTCAACGCAGATCTTGGTGTGGGATTGGCCGACCCGCGTGTTCCATTGGCTGATGGTGCTGTGCTTTGCTGGGGCTTGGCTCACCTCAGAGAGCGAGCGGCTGCAACGGGTGCACATCACCTTGGGGTACAGCATGGCTGGCTTAGTAGCGTTTCGGGTGGTGTGGGGGCTGATGGGCACGCGCCATGCGCGCTTCACCAGCTTTGTGCACAAGCCTGTGGCGGCGGTGAACTATGTCAAGGGCCTGTTCACCCGAAAGCCTGAGCACCATGTAGGCCACAACCCGGCCGGGGCCTATGCCGTGCTGGGCTTGCTGGCCTTGGGGGCGGGCGTCGCCTTCACAGGTTGGCTGAACGACAGCGGGGAGGCGCCACACTGGTTGGAGGAGGCGCATGAGTTGCTGGCCACCGGCATGTTGGTGCTGGTGGCGCTGCATGTGCTGGGCGTGGTGGTGGGCAGTGTGGCCCACCGCGAGAACCTGGTGCGCGCCATGTTCACGGGCCGCAAGCGGGGCCGTCCTGAACAAGCCATTCGCAGCACTTGGGCCATTGTGGCCGCGCTGATGCTGTGTGCCGTGCTGGGCTGGTGGGCTTGGCAGTGGCAACATGCGCCCAGTGCTTCAGGCTCGCCAGGGGCGATTCCCAGCGCGGCAGCCAGCAGCAAAGTGGTCGTGTGGCTGAGTGCCTTGAAGCAGCACGACGCAGATGATGACGAAGACGACGATTGACCATTGACGAGTGCCAAGGGCTTTATGCGAATTTTGTTGGCTGAAGACGATGCCCTGTTGGGTGATGGCTTGCGCAATGGCCTGCGCCAGCACGGCTTTCAGGTGGATTGGGTGCGCGACGGCGACGCCGCTCAGCGCGAGCTGCGCGCCCAGCCCTATGTCGCCGCTGTGCTGGATCTCGGCTTACCGCGCTTGGATGGGCTGGATGTATTGGCGCAGATCCGCCAAGCCGGTGTGACCCTCCCTGTGCTGGTACTGACGGCCCGTGATGCGGTGCCGGACCGCATCAAAGGCCTGGACCTGGGGGCCGACGACTACGTCATCAAGCCCATAGACCTGGATGAGCTGGCAGCCCGCTTGCGGGCGCTGGTGCGCCGCGCCCACGGCCAACCCACCGATGTCTTGCGCGCCTGGGGGGGTGTGACCCTGGATGTCTCTGCCCGCAGTGTGGCCAAAGACGGCCTAGGCGTGACCCTCTCGACCCGCGAGTTTGACCTGCTACAGGCCATGGTGCTCAACGCGAGCCTTGTCCAACGAGGTATGAGCCTGAACGGCCGACGTATTTCCAGCCAGAAGTGAGCCTGAAGGGGTAGCGCAGGCCCCACTGCTGTTGGCTTGATCATCCAAAGATGGTGATCAACATGGACGAAACAAAGCTGCGCACAATCCAGCAACTTCAGGACTTCGTGGACGCCACGCCCGAAGTCAAATTCACAAACGCAGCAGGTGACGACGACTCAGAGCGGTATGCCCACATCAGCCGCGTCCTCAAGCGCTTCGACTACCCTCAGCGCAACAAATCGGAGCGCGGTGTGGTGCTGGCCTACCTGCGCCACACCAGCGGCTACTGCCGTGCCCAAATCACCCGCCTGGTGGGGCTTCGGCACAAGAACCGGCTCGTGGCCGTGCCGCTGACCAAACGCTACAGCGCGCCGGCGGCTCCATTTCCTCGTAAATTCACCGCTGACGATGTCAAGCTGCTCGTGCAAGATGGATAGGGCCAATGAGGATGTCTGCGGCCCTGCTATTGTCCACCCGCTGCGCCGGGCCTTTACGGTCTACGGGGACCCCCGTTACGAGAGCTTGGCTGGCCTGTCGGTCTCGCATCTGCACAACCTGCGCAAGAGCAATAACTACCAAGCCCAGCGCACTCATTTCACCAAGACTCGCCCTGTGTGCAACCCCATTGGCGTGCAATCCGCCACGCCCCAATGGCCGGGCGGGCTGGGTGCGCATTGACAGCGTCCACCAAGGTGACTTGGACGGCGTCAAAGGGGTCTATCACATCACCTGTGTGGACAGCGTGAGTCAGTGGCAGGTTGAGGCTTGTGTGCAGGGCATCAGCGAGGCCTTTTTGCTACCGGTGCTGGAGGCGGTATTGGCGCAGTTCCCGTTTGTCATTGAGGGCTTCCATTCGGACAACGGCTCGGAGTACATCAATCACAAGGTGGCCAAGTTGCTGGACAAGCTGCGCATTGAGCAGACCAAATCACGCTCGCGCCAAAGCAACGACAACGCCTTGGCCGAGAGCAAAAACGCCAGCGTGGTCAGGAAGCACATGGGCTACAGCCACATTCCCCAAAAGTACGCCAAACCCATCAACAAGTTCTATGAGGGCGTGTTCAATTCGTGGCTCAATTTGCACCGTCCGTGCCTGTACGCCACTGAGGTGGTGAGCGACCAAGGCAAGGTCAAGAAGGTCTACAAAAGCCGGGATGCAAAGACGCCGCTGGAGCGCTTGGTGCAGCTCAACGAGCGGGGTTTGGTCACCTTCAAACCGGGCACCAAGCTGGACGATCTGGTGGCGCAAGCAAACGCAAAGACTGATCTGCAAGCGGCCCAAGAGATGCAAAAGGCCAAGGCTGATTTGTTTGAGTTGTTCAACAAGCCAAGGCGTAAATTGCAGGCCTGAATCAGGGCGGAAGAGCGCAACAATTTGGGTAAATACATGCGGCTGGGGGAGGCCTCCGGCGGCCTGGCAGGGGCCTGTATGAAGCAAGGAAGAAGACAGAAACTCCGCCCCCTTAAACTCCCAGTTTTAACCCGGTCAAGTCAAGACGCTCAGGGCATCGACTCACGCATGCTTCAGGCTCATACCTGGATTGGAAAATACTACGCGGGCCGCGTGCTCTCGCGCGAGCAGTTGGAGCAACATCTCTATGCCTGGGGGCAAGAGGTGGAAAGCAATGCCATTGAAGTCCACATTCACCATCTGCGCCGCAAGCTGGGCAGCGAGCTGATTCAAACCGTGCGTGGTGTGGGCTACCTGCTGCGCAAAGAGGACAATCCGGCTGCATGACGCTCCCCTCCTCCCCAACGTTATCCAGGGTTTGGCTGCGCTCCTTGCAGGGACGGCTGATGGTGGCTGTCTTGGCCCTGTTGGTGGTGGTGTGGTGCGCAACGGCCGCAGCCACCTGGGTGGATGCGCGCCACGAGTTAGATGAGTTGCTCGATGGCCATCTGGCCCAGGCTGCCGCCTTGTTGGTGGTGCAGCAAACCCACGAGATCGAGGAGCTTCAAGAAGAGGGCGAGGAGGACTACCACTCGCTGCGCGGCGTTGACGCCCCCAATATGCACCGTTACGCACCCAAGGCTGCATTCCAGGTCTGGCATGAAGAGCGCTTGCTCTTGCGCTCCTCTGGCGCACCCTTGCAGCCCATGGGGCCCGATGGCCAGCACTTTGCCGATGGCTTTCGGACCATCAGCTTGGAGGGCGAGTCTTGGCGGGTGTTCACAACGCGCGGCGCGGTGCAAAGCATCCGCGTCTATGTGGCAGAGCGCATCGACTCCCGCGCAGCCATTGGCCGTGCCGTGTTGCGCAGTGTGTTCTGGCCGGCGGCTTTGGCGTTGCCCCTTCTAGGCCTGGGCCTGTGGTGGGTCATTCGCCGTGCCTTGGCCCCTTTGCGGGACCTGAGTGCCCATCTCGAGCGCCGAGCGCCCAGCGCCTTAAAGGCTGTGGAGCTGTCTGCCAACGCGCCTGAGGAAATGCGGCCCATGGTCGATGCGCTGAACGGCTTGCTGGGCCGCATTGCGGGCTTGATGGAGGCCGAGCGCCGCTTTACCGCTGATGCCGCGCATGAGCTGCGCACGCCCATTGCTGCCATTCGGGCCCAAGCCCAAGTGGCCATGGGGGCGAAAGACGATGCGCCGCGCCGCCACGCCCTGCTGGCCACCCTGGAGGGCTGTGACCGCGCCACCCACTTGGTCACCCAGTTGCTCACCTTGTCGCGCTTGGAGGCCGCAGGTAAGGCGGGCTTGGTATCGCTCGATCTGGCCCACGTGGCTCAACGCGTACTGGCCCAAGCCGCGCCGCAAGCCCTGGCCAAGAATCAGCAGTTGTCGCTGCAGGTGGGCGAGGGTAGCGACGATGAAGGCGCCCCGCTGCCGCCCGTGCCTGTGCAGGGCCTGGAAGCCTTGCTGGAGGTTTTGTTGCGCAATCTGGTGGACAACGCCATCCGCTACGCCCCCGCCGGTGCGCAAGTCCAAGTGCAGCTTCAGCCCTTACCCAGCGGTGCCCTGCTGTGCGTGGACGACAGCGGCCCCGGCATGGGCGAGGCCGACATCGCCCGTCTGGGCGAGCGCTTCTTCCGCGTGCTGGGCACCGAACAAAGCGGCAGCGGCCTGGGCTGGTCTATCGTGCGGCGCATTGCAGCGCTGCACCGCGCCGAGGTGACCGTTGAGCGCTCGGCGAGCCTGGAGGGCTTGCGGGTGAGTGTGACGCTGTCTTGAGGCTGCATAATCGTTTGGCGACCGTCGCACCAGTGTTCCGCGAGACTTTTCTTGTGAAGAGCCCTCGCACAGCGGGGTTCCCCCGTCTGTTGAGTTGAGTTGGTGCCTCCGGGGCGTGATCCTCACGGCGACAAGTCGCCAGCCAGATCACGCCTCACCTGCAGGTGGTGCAGCGGTCGCCCTTTGAGCCCACCGTGAGCAGAGCCACCCTTCGACGACAAACCGCCCTGGCCTTGGCGCGCGCCCTGCAGGCAGGGCCGCGCACGGCACCCGGTTTGGCGGCCCGAATGCAGGCCTGCTTGGGAGACATACCACCCCAGGCCTGGATCACCGACCTCGCCGCGCGCTGCGCGCGCATGGCGGGTGAGCGCTGGGCGCGGCTCAGCACTCGCAGCCTGGCCTGCTGGATCGAACAAGACCAGGGCTTTGAGGGGGCGTGGCTGCGAGACACGCAGCCCTATATTCGGCGTTACATCCTGCGCCCCGGCGGCCACCTGCGTCGGCCTCCTTTAGGCCTGGATGACCTTGAGCGCCCCGCTTGGACGGACGCTGCGGCGCTGGCCCAAGCCTTGGGCGTGTCCGATGCCGCGCTATGGCGGCTGACCTTGCCCAGCGCTTGGCAGCGCGCCACCCCTTTGCCCCAGCAGCACTATGCTTGGCGCTGGCAGGCCAAGCGGCAGGGCGGCTGGCGTTTGTTGGAAGTGCCGGAGCCCTATCTGAGGGCCTTGCAGCAGAAAGTGCTGCACCAGGGTTTGAACCCTGTTCCGCCCCATGAGCGTGCGTATGGCTTTGTGGCCGGACGATCGGTGATCGAGCATGCCCAGCAGCACACTGGCCAGGCGGTGATCCTCAAGTTCGACCTACAAGACTTTTTCACCAGCATCCGGGCCTCGCGGGTTCATGCCCTCTGGACGACCTTGGGCTATCCAGAGACGGTGGCGACCCTGCTCACCCGCCTGTGCACCGTGGCCACACCCGAGCCTGTGTTGCAACGCTGGCGGCAAGAGGGCGGCGCCCAGTGGCATCAGGTCTTGCGGGCGCGCGAGCCCCATTTGCCGCAGGGCGCACCCACCTCTCCGGCCTTGGCCAATCTGTGCGCCTTTGGCCTCGACCTGCGGCTGGAGGGCTTGGCCCACGCCCACGGCGCACGCTATTCGCGCTACGCCGACGATGTGGTGATCTCAGGCTCCCGTGCGCTGTTGGCGGCTCGGGCTCGTTTGGAAGGGGCCGTGCTAGGCATTGTGCAAGTCGAGGGCTTCGCGCTGAACCCGCGCAAAACACGCTGCGAGACCCAGGCCGGGCGACAGACGGTTTGCCACATCGTGGTCAACCAGCACCCGAACATGGTGCGCACAGAGTTCGATCGCCTCAAGGCCATCCTGCACGGCAGCCTGCGCGACGGTCCGTCAGCGCACAACCGCGAGAGCGTGAGCGACTGGCGTGCCCACTTGCACGGCCGGGTGGCTTGGTTGGCGCAACTGAACCCCGACAAGGCGCGGCGTCTGCAGACGATGTTGCAGCAGATCGACTGGTCTCGCTGAGGGGCGGTCCGTCCGTAATATCTGCGGCTCATCAGCCTGGCAGGCCCCTTCATCGCAAGGGCTTTGCCGAGGCCAACCATCCTGATTACAGTTCATTCATCAACTCACTGGAGCTTCACATGTCACTCGCCGAAGACCTCAGCCGTTTGGACGAACTGCACCGCCAAGGTGGCCTGAGCGATGAAGAATTTGCCCAAGCCAAGGCCAAGGTATTGAGCCGAGGCGAAGCCCCCCCGCGCAACGATGCGCCGGTGGTGGCCGCACTCAACGGCCTGCGCCGCAGCCGCAGCGACCGCTGGTTGGGTGGCGTGTGTGCCGGCGTGGCCCAGATGACGGGTGTCGCCGCCTGGATCTGGCGCATCAGCTTTGCCCTGCTGACCCTGTGCGCGGGCAGCGGCGTGCTGGTCTATTTGCTGCTCTGGATTTTTGTGCCCGAAGAGCCGGTGGTCAGCATGACCCCGCGCCAGTTGGGCTCTTGATCACAGCGTCTGCAACACCAATCGGGCCGTGGCCGGGTTGGTGGCGCAGACCACGTTGTGTACATCACAGGCCCGCACCAGGGCGTTGATGTCGGGCTCATGGGGCTGTGGGGTCATCGGGTCGCGCAGGAAGATCACGGCTTGGACCTCGCCCACCGCCAAGCGTGCCCCAATCTGCAAGTCGCCGCCCAAGGGGCCGGAGAGCAAACACTCCACCTGCAGCCCAACCTCCTTGCACAGCCGCCCACCCGTGGTGCCGGTGGCCATCAAGCGGTGCTGCCCCAGCTGCGGCGCAAACTCGCGCGCCAGCGCCATCAGGGTGTCTTTCATACGGTCGTGAGCGATCAGGGCGATGTGCATGCGCGGATTGTGGGGCGCAGGGTGGCTGGGTGGGTTTCGAGTGGGTTACGGCGCAGACGCTGCCCGCAAGCAGACGCCGTCTTGAGCAACAAGCTGCCGAAACGCTGGCGCTGTGCTGGCCCAATCCAGCACATCGACTTTGAAGGGCAGGCGCGCCTCGTCAAAGGCTTCCTTCAGGGCGGCCTCTTGGGCCAAGGGCAAGGGCTGCGTGGTCATCAAGGCCAGGTCCAAGTCGGAGTAAGGCTTGGCAGTGCCCTTGACGCGGGAGCCAAAGGCACGGACTTCTATGTCCGGCACGTGCTTCTCCAAAATCTGTAAGACCTCACGCAGGTGATGCGGCAGGAGGTCTACAGAGTGATGCGGCTGCGGTGGCATCAGAGTGTGGGGTCTATGGTGAGCTTGGCGGCCAGAAACTGGGCTTTTTCCAAAAAAGCGGGCGCCAAAGCAAACACCGCTTCCGCTTTAGCTTGGTCGTAGGTGTGGTTGCTGTCGGTTCGGGCTTGCCGATAGGTGCGCCATGTCTCCCAGTCCGAGCGGAGCAATCCCTTTTCATTGCCGGTGCGGATCAAGTTCTGAAACGTTGCTTGGTCGATCTCTTCGGGGCTGGCCGCGGTGCTCTCCAGGTGTCTCTTGAGCATTTTGTGGCTCAGCTCGTAGGTGAACTCAAAGCACTGGATGACCGAATTTCGCAATTGTTCGCGCAGGCCTGGGTCGGCCTTGGCCATGGGCGAGTGGGCGTAGCTGAGGGCTTTCTCCAGCTGAGCGATGGCATTCTTGAAGGAGCTGAAGTCAATGGCCATGTCCGTTCCTATTGCTCCGGCCCACTGAAGTCTTAACCCGCAGCGTAGCGAACGCGCCGGTCTTGAAAGTAGCTCATCACACGCTCGGGCGTCTGCTCCAGCATCATCATGTGCTCATTCGCCGCCTCACGTAACTTGGCTTTTGTGCGGACTGGAACGCGCTTGCCCATCTCTTGTTTCAGGTCCGCATTCAGCCTCTCTTCCGGGTTGAGTTGCGGGCTATAGCTGGGCAGGTAAAACAGCTCGATCTGCTCACTGTGTTCTGCCACCCAAGCCTTCACCAATTTGCTGTGATGAACCCGCAAATTGTCCAGAATCAGGAAGACCTTTCGGCCCGCGTCTTTGACCAAGGCTTGTAAAAATTCAATGAGCTTTTCAGCATCGAACGCTTCTTCAATGATCATCCAGCGTGCCTTGCCCTGGTTGGTCACCGTGGCGATCATCGACAGCTTCTGGCGCGTGCCGCCAATGGCCATGGCTACCGGCGTTTTGCCCATCGGCGCGAAGCTTCTGCCACGCACGTCCGTGTTGACCAAGGCGGTCTCGTCACCCCAGTGAATCTCGGCCCCTTCGGCCTTTGCGCGCTGCTCGATGGCGGGGTATTCACCCTCTAGCCAGGCTTGCACCGCAGCGGGACTTTGCTCGTACGCACGCTTGATCGGCTTTTGCGGCGTGAAGCCCCAGCGCGCCAGGTATTTACCCACGCTGCGCACCTGCAATTGGATGCCAAATTCTTGTTCAATGAGTTGGCCCACCGCCGCCCGACTCCACAGACTGAAGTCCATTTTGAGCTGCTCGGGCCGCTGGTCAATGATCATGCGCTGCACGCTCTTTTCCTGCGCCTCGCTGAGCACCCGCCCATCGCCCCGATTGCGCCCTCGCAAGCCCGGCCGCACTGCCGCCCAACCCCCTGCTTCAAACAGGTCAATCGCGCTGCGAACCGTCGGGTAGCTCAGCCCCGTCATGCCCACAATCTGCATGACCTTGATACCTTTTTTGTGCAACCTCACGACTTGCTTGCGTCTCTCGTGTAATTGCTCCAACGTTTGAAATCTTGCGTCTTCTTTTTCCATCCCAATCACTTGGGGGCGGATTCATGAATTTCAAGCTTTATCGGGCCGAATCTATATTGAGCCCCCAAGGGCCGGGCTTTGCCCGTCCCGGCCCCCTCAGGAGCGCAAGAAAACTTGGGGCGGCCCGGCGTTTTCTTGAAAGAGTTCCCGTTGCCACCATCTTACGTGCAGAGCCCGCAAAGGGCGTTCACCCCGCCCTGGCCATCGCCTCCAGCAACTGCGCCGTGCGCCGTGCCAGGGGCGTGCTGCGGCGCTGGGCAGGCTCGGCCAAGCACAAGGTGCTGAGGATTTGCGGGGCTTCGATGGGGCGAACGCGCAGGTGCTGCAGTGCGCCGTGGGCGCGCACGGCACCGGCCGTCAGCGCGGCATGGCCCAGGCCCGCGCTGACGAGGTCGGGGATCACGCCCACGCTGGAGACCTCCCACGCCACGTTGAGCTGCACGCCGTGCAGGGCCGCCTGGGTCTCCATCAATTTGCGAAAGGTGTGGCCGCGCTGGGGCATCACCAGAGGCAGGCCCGAGAGCTGAGCAAAGCGCAGCGGCTCTTCTTTGGCCGCCTCGGTGGTGCCCGAGGCCAAAGGGCTCACCAAGCACAGTGCCTCTTCAATCAAGGGCCGGGTGCTGACCTGGGCCGAGGGCTCGGGGTTGTAGAGCAGCCCTAAGTCCAGACGTCCTTCTATCAGCCACTCGCTGATGTGCATGGAGAAGCCCTCGATGATGGCGCAGCGTGCCTTGGGCATCTGGATCTGGAAGGCCTGGATCAGCGGCAGCGTCCACTGCCGCGCCAAGCTGGGCGGCAGGCCGATGGCAATCTGCCCGGCGGGCTCATCGCGCCCAGCCGCCACCTCACTGCGCGCCACTTCCACCTGCTGCAAGATGGCCCGGCCATGGGCCAACAGGCGCTGGCCTGCGTCCGTCAGCGCCACGCCCCGGCCATGGCGCAGCAGCAGGGTCTCGCGCAGCTCGGTCTCTAATTGCCGCACCTGGCGCGACAGCGCGGGTTGGGCCACATCCAAGATGAGGGCCGCCTTGCTGAAGCTGCCGGTTTCGGCGACTTGCACAAAGGTGCGGAGTTGGCGCAGGTCCATGAGTCTGGGCGGGGAAACCCGTATGAGCTATGCCCGAATGGTATAGCAGCTAGTCCGCCTGCGGGCTTGGCGGGGGGGCCGCTGCCGCCAACAATGCCGTCATGGCAAACCCGTCCGCCCCTGTCGCCCTGCGCTGCATCTCCTCCATGGCCACTCGGCTCTTGCTGGAGGAGCTTTTTGCCGCCTATGCCCAGCACAGCGGCCAAGCCGTGGCGCTGACCTCGGTGGGCGGGGTGGATGCCGCCAAGCGGGTGCAGGCCGGCGAGCCTTTTGACCTGGTGGTCTTGGCCGATGAGGCGCTGGCCAAGCTGGCGGCAGCGGGCCAGGTGCGTCCCGACAGCGTGCGGGCCTTGGTGCATTCGCCGGTGGCGGTGGCTGTGCCCGCCGGGCGGCCAGAGCCGGACATCTCCACCGACACAGCACTGCGCCGCGCCGTGGCACAAGCCCCGCGCATCGGCTACTCCACCGGGCCCAGCGGCACGGCCTTGCTCAAGCTGCTGGAGGGCTGGGGCCTGCTGGCGCTGCTCAAAGACCACCTCATCCAAGCGCCCCCCGGCGTGCCCGTGGGCCAGATGCTGGCCACTGGCCAAGTCGACCTGGGCTTTCAGCAGCTCAGCGAGCTCTTGCCCGTGCAAGGCATCACCTGCTTGGGCCTCATGCCCGAAGGCACACAGATCATCTCCACCTTCAGCGCAGCCGTGGCCAGCACCAGCAGCCTGCCTACGCAGGCCCAAGCGCTGCTCAGATTTCTGGCCTCAGACGCGGCCGCCGCTGCCAAGGCCCGCCAGGGCATGACACCCGCCTGAGCCGACCTCATTCAAAACACAAGGACACCGTCATGATCATCGACGTCCACGGCCACTACACCACGGCACCTGCGGCCTTGGGTGTTTGGCGCGACCTGCAAATTGCCGGGCTCAAAGACCCCTGCCGTGCGCCTAAGGCCAGTGAGCTGAAGATCAGCGACGACGAGATCCGCGAAACCATTGAGAGCAACCAGCTCAAGCTGATGAAGCAACGCGGCAGTGACCTGACCCTCTTCAGCCCGCGCGCCAGCTTCATGGCCCACCACATCGGCGACTTCAACACCTCGGCCACCTGGGCCGCCATCTGCAACGAGCTGTGCTATCGCGTCAGCCAACTCTTCCCCGATCACTTTGTGCCGGCGGCCATGCTGCCGCAGTCACCGGGTGTGGACCCCGCGACCTGCATCCCCGAGTTGGTGAAGTGCGTGGAGCAATACGGCAATGTGGGCCTGAACCTGAACCCCGACCCGTCTGGAGGCCACTGGACCAGCCCGCCGCTGTCAGACCGGCATTGGTACCCGCTCTACGAGAAGATGGTGGAGTACGACCTGCCCGCCATGATCCATGTCTCCACCAGCTGCAACGCCTGCTTCCACACCACGGGTGCGCACTACCTGAATGCCGACACCACGGCCTTCATGCAGTGCCTCACCTCTGATTTGTTCAAAGACTTCCCGACGCTGAAGTTCCTCATTCCCCATGGCGGTGGTGCGGTGCCCTACCACTGGGGCCGCTTCCGGGGCTTGGCGCAAGAGTTGAAGAAGCCGCTGCTGCAAGAGCACCTGCTGAACAACATCTTCTTTGACACCTGCGTCTACCATCAGCCAGGCATCGACCTCCTCACCAAAGTAATCCCGGTGAAGAACATCTTGTTTGCCTCGGAGATGATTGGTGCGGTGCGCGGTGTGGACCCTGAAACAGGCCACTACTACGACGACACCAAGCGTTATGTCAATGCCACGCCTAACCTGACTGAGGATGAGCGTTACCAGGTCTTTGAGGGCAATGCTCGCCGCGTGTTTGGCCGCTTGGATGCCACCCTCAAGGCCCGTGGGCTTTGAACCCCCTGATGTCGGAGAACCCCATGTACGAACTCGGCGTTGTCTATCGCAACATCACCCGTGCTGACCGCGCAGCCACCGACGCCATGGCCGCGCTGGGCAGTGCCACTGTGCACGAGGCCATGGGCCGTGTCGGCCTGCTCAAGCCCTATATGAGACCCATCTACCCCGGAGCCAAAGTCTCGGGGACGGCGGTGACGGTGCTGCTGCAACCGGGCGACAACTGGATGCTGCATGTGGCCGCCGAGCAGATCCAGCCCGGCGACGTGGTGGTCGCGACCGTCACCTCCGAATGCAGCGATGGCTACTTTGGCGACCTGCTGGCCACCAGCTTCCAAGCGCGCGGCGCGCGAGCCTTGATCATCGACGCGGGCGTGCGCGATGTCTCCACTTTGCAGGACATGAACTTCCCCGTCTGGAGCCGCGCCATCTCGTCCAAAGGTTGCATCAAGGCCACGCTGGGCTCGGTCAACATCCCCGTTGTGTGCGCGGGCATGTTGGTCCACCCCGGTGATGCCATCGTGGCCGATGACGACGGCGTGGTCTGCGTGCCTGCCGCCCGCGCCGTGCAAGTGGCCGAGGCTGCTGTCAAGCGCGAAAGCTTTGAGGCTGAAAAGCGCGCCAAGCTGGCCTCCGGCATCTTGGGCCTGGACATGTACAAGATGCGCGAACCGCTGGCCGCTGCGGGGCTGCGCTACATCGACTAATCACCAGAAAACCGAGACTCCGACGTTTTACTTTTTCCACCGTGTTCATTTGCAGGAGACAACCGCATGACCATCGTTCTCAAGGCCCTGGCCGTAGCCACCACCGCACTGGCCTTACTGGCCCCCAGCGTGCAAGCGCAAGACTTCCCCACCAAGGCGGTGCGCATCATCACGCCCTTCCCGCCGGGTGCTGGCCCCGAGGCCGCCCTGCGCGTGCTGGCTGAAAAGCTGCAAAAGAAATGGGGCCAACCCGTGGTGATTGAAAACAAGCCGGGCGCCAACGGCTTCATTGCCATCGACGCGTGGAAGCGCGCCAACCCTGATGGGCATGAGCTGATCCAGCTCGACAACGTGCACCTCACCACCTACCCCTCGCTGTTCAAGAAGCTGCCCTACGATCCCGCCAAGGACTTCGAGCCCGTAGCGCCCCTGTTCCGCACCTACTTCTTTGTGGGTGTGGGCGCGGGCAGCAAGTACAAAACCGTGGGCGACATCGTGGCCGACGCTAAGGCGCACCCCGGCAAACTGAATTACGGTTCTTGGTCAGTGGGCAACCCGGTGCACCTGGGCTCGGCCCTGCTAGAGGCCATGACCGGCACCCAGATGCAGCACGTGATCTACAAAGAAACTGCCATGCTCTATACGGCAGTCGCTACCAACGAAATGGACTGGGCCTTGGGCTCGCTGGCCACCGCAGGCCCGATGCAGCGTGCAGGCCGACTCAAGTTCATTGCCGTCACTGGCCCCAAGCGCCACCCCGCCTTCCCCGATGTGCCTACGGTGGCCGAGTCGGGTGGCCCGGCAGGCTATGAGGTGACCGGCTGGACCATGGTGGCTGCGCCCAAAGGCCTGCCGAAGGCCGTGGCTGACAAGATCCAGCGCGACATCGATGCTGCCCTGGCTGAGCCCGACATGAAAGACCGCTACGCTGCTTTTGGCTATGAGCAGTTCCCGGTCACCCGCGATCAGTTCATGGCCTTCATCAAGTCCGAGACCGCCAAGGCTGCGGACATCGTGGCCCGCACCAAGTCCTCGCTGGACTGAGCCTCGCGCTGCCCCCCCCCAGGGGCAGCCCAGCCGCCCCACTCACCCTAGCCCCACCCAAGTACCCATGAGCCGAATCACCTCGGGCGACTTCCAGAAAACCAGCGGCTGGCTGGACTGGTTTGACGGCCCTGCCAAACCACAGTTTCAGTTGCCCGCCGGGGCGGTGGACGCCCACTGCCATGTGTTCGGCCCAGGGGCCGAGTTCCCCTACGCCCCCGAGCGCAAATACACGCCTTGCGACGCAAGCAAGGCCCAGCTCTTTGCGCTGCGCGACCACCTGGGCTTTGCACGCAACGTCATTGTTCAGGCCACCTGCCACGGCGTCGACAACCGCGCCATGCTGGACGCCTGCCAGGCTTCGGGCGGCCGAGCGCGCGGCGTGGCCACGGTAAGGCGCAGCGTCAGCGACGCCGAGCTGCAAGCCATGCACGCCGCAGGCGTGCGCGGTGTGCGCTTCAACTTCGTCAAGCGTCTGGTGGACTTCACGCCCAAAGACGAGCTGATGGAGATTGCCGGCCGCATTGCCAAACTGGGCTGGCATGTGGTCATCTACTTTGAAGCGGTGGACCTGCCCGAGCTTTGGGACTTCTTCACCGCCTTGCCCACCACCGTGGTGGTGGACCACATGGGCCGCCCCGATGTCAGCAAGCCTGTCGACGGCCCCGAGTTTGAGTTGTTCTTGAAGTTCATGCGCCAGCACCCCAATGTGTGGAGCAAGGTGAGCTGCCCCGAGCGCCTGTCTGTGACCGGCCCCAAGGCCTTGAACGGCGAGCGGGCGGCCTACCAAGATGTGGTGCCCTTCGCTCGGCGTGTGGTCGAGGAGTTCCCCGACCGCGTGCTCTGGGGCACCGACTGGCCCCACCCGAATCTCAAAGACCACATGCCCGACGACGGCCTGCTGGTGGACTTTGTTCCCCACATCGCGCCCACGCCTGAGCTGCAACACAAGCTGCTGGTCGCCAACCCCATGCGCCTCTATTGGCCCGAGGAAGGATGTTGACCCCCACGCTCCGCCGCTACGCGGGTCGCTGCCCCCCGAGGGGGCGTGAATCTCTTTGGGGCGGCCCGGCGGCGATTCTGTTGACCCCCACGCTCCACCGCTGCGCGGGTCGCTGCCCCCCAAGGGGGTGCGAATCGCCTTGGGGCGGCCCGGCGGCGATTCCACTTCCATAAGGAGACCCTATGGCCCTAGACAAGCCCTACAAAGACGTTCCCGGCACCATCATCTTTGATGCCGAGGAATCTCGCAAAGGCTATTGGCTGAACCAGTTCTGCCATTCGCTGATGAAGCCTGAGAACCGCGCCCGCTTCAAGGCCAATGAGCGCGCCGTGCTGGACGAATGGCCGCTGACCGAGGCGCAAAAGCTGGGCGTGCTGTCGCGCGACCTGAACGCCTGCATGCGCGAGGGCGGCAACATCTACTTCCTGGCCCGCATTGGGGCCACAGATGGCTTGTCCTTCCAGCAAATGGCCGGCTCCATGACGGGCATGACCGAGACCGAGTACCGCGCCATGATGGTGGCTGGTGGACGGTCTCCTGAAGGCAATCGTTACCTGGGTGAAGACGGTGACGCCCAACCCCACCGCCAGCCGCAGGGCGCGGCGGGCCGCAACAAGGATTGAGCACACCATGGCACGCATCACCGCCTCCGTCTACACCTCTCACGTGCCCGCCATTGGCGTGGCTGTTGATCAGGGCAAGACCCAAGAGCCCTACTGGCAGCCACTGTTTGCGGGCTACGAGTACTCCAAGCAGTGGATGAAGGACAACAAGCCAGACGTGGTCTTCTTGGTCTACAACGACCATGCCACCAATTTCAGCCTGGAGCTGATCCCCACCTTTGCGCTGGGCTGCGGGGCCGAGTTCCCCATTGCTGATGAAGGCTGGGGCCCGCGCCCACTGCCCACGGTGCACGGCCACCCGGAGCTCGCCGCGCACATCGCCCAGTCTGTCATCCAGCAAGACTTTGACCTGACCTTGTGCAATGCCATGAAGGTAGACCACGGCCTGACGGTACCGCTCTCCCTGATGTGCGGCAACCCGCCCATGCCCGGCGGCGCATGGCCCTTCAAGGTCATTCCCTTCCACGTCAATGTGGTGCAGTACCCGGTGCCCTCGGGCGCGCGCTGCTTTGCGCTGGGCCAAGCCTTGCGCCGCGCGGTGGAGAGTTTTGACAAAGACTTGAACGTGCAGATCTGGGGCACGGGCGGCATGAGCCACCAATTGCAAGGTGCGCGCGCCGGGCTCATCAACAAGCCCTGGGACAATGCGTTTCTCGACCGCCTCATTGCAGACCCCGCGGGCCTGGCCCAGGTGCCGCACATCGAGTACGTGCGCGAAGCCGGCTCCGAAGGCATTGAGCTGGTGATGTGGCTGATTGCCCGCGGCGCCATGGCCGACGTGGCCGGGGGCCCCGCCCCCACGCTCAAGCACCGCTTCTTCCATGTGCCGGCCTCCAACACGGCGGTGGGCCACCTGATCTTGGAAAACAACTGACATGACCCGAACCCTCAATGTCGCCCTGGCGGGCGCCGGTGCTTTTGGCATCAAACACCTGGACGGCATCAAGAACATTGACGGCGTCGAAGTGGTCTCGCTGGTCAGTCGTGAGCTGGACAAGACCCGTGAGGTCGCCCACAAATACGGCATTGCGCATGTCAGCACCGAGCTGGACGACGCCCTGGCCTTGCCCGAGGTCGATGCCGTCATCCTCTGCACCCCCACCCAAATGCACGCGGCCCAAGCCATCGCCTGCATGAAGGCGGGCAAGCATGTGCAGGTGGAAATCCCCCTGTGCGACGTGCTGGCCGAGGGCGAAGACGTGCTGCGTGTGCAGCAGCAAACGGGCTTGGTCGCCATGTGCGGCCACACCCGCCGCTTCAACCCCAGCCACCAGTGGGTCCACAACAAGATCAGCGCCGGTGAGTTCAACATCCAGCAAATGGATGTGCAAACCTACTTCTTTCGCCGCAGCAATATGAACGCCCTGGGCCAGCCGCGCAGCTGGACGGACCACCTGCTGTGGCACCACGCCGCCCACACGGTGGACCTGTTTGCTTACCAGTGCGGCAGCCCCGTGGTGCAGGCCAACGCGCTGCAAGGGCCCATCCACCCGACCCTGGGCATTGCCATGGATCTATCCATCCAGCTCAAGGCAGCCAATGGGGCCATCTGCACCCTGAGCCTGTCCTTCAACAACGACGGCCCGCTGGGCACCTTCTTCCGCTACATCGGCGACAGCGGCACTTACATCGCCCGTTACGACGACCTCTTCACCGGCAAAGAAGAAAAGATCGACGTCAGCCAAGTGGCGGTCAGCATGAACGGCATCGAGCTGCAAGACCGCGAATTCTTCGCCGCCATCCGCGAAGGCCGCGAGCCCAATGCCAGCATCGCCCAAGTGCTGCCCTGCTACAGGGTGCTGCATCAGTTGGAGCGGCAGTTGCAGGGGTGAGCGCTATGGCAACCACTCGCCCCCTCGGCCCCTTCCAAGTCAGCCCCATTGGCCTGGGCTGCATGAACCTTAGCCATGCCTATGGCGCACCGCCCAGCGCCGAACAGGCGCGGGCTTTGCTGCACCAGGCGCTGGACGAGGGCTGCACGCTGTTCGACACGGCGGCGCTCTATGGCTTTGGGGCGAATGAGTCGCTGGTGGGGCCGGCTCTCAAGCCCCATCGCCAACGCATTACCTTGTGCAGCAAGGGCGGCATGGCGGCGGTGACGGGGGCCGATGGCAACACCACCCGCGTCATCGACGGCCGCCCCGAGGCCCTGCGCCGGAACTGCGAAGACAGCCTGCGCCGCTTGGGTACGGACGTGATCGACCTCTACTACCTGCACCGCTGGGACCAGCGCGTGCCGATTGAAGACTCGGTGGGCGAGATGGCGCGGCTGCTGGCCGAGGGCAAGGTGCGCGCGCTGGGCCTCTCAGAAGTGTCGGCCGCCACGCTGCGCCGCGCTCATGCGGTACACCCCATTGCGGCTGTGCAGTCGGAGTACTCGCTGTGGACGCGCAACCCCGAGATCGCCATGCTGCAAGCTTGCCGCGAGCTGGGCGTGGCTTTTGTGGCCTTCAGCCCGGTGGCACGAGGCTATCTGGGCAGCCTGACGGACGTGAGCACGCTGGACGCCAAAGACATCCGCCGCAGCATGCCGCGCTTTGCGCCCTCCACCTATGCCGCCAACTTGGCCCTGCTGGCCCCCGTGCAGGCGATGGCTGCTGAGTTGGGCTGTACGGTGGCACAGTTGGCCCTGGCCTGGTTGCTGCACCAGGGCGAGCACATCATTCCCATCCCCGGCACCACGAATCCGCAACACCTCAGCGACAACCTCGCGGCCAGTCGCGTCGCCCTCAGCGCGGCGCACCTGTCGCGCTTGGACGCAGCCCTCAACCAACACACCGTGCAGGGTACGCGCTACAACACCGCGACGCAGACAGAGATTGATACCGAGGAGTTTGGGCCAACGGCTTGAGGGGGTGGTCAATGCCCTCCATGCCCATCGCTCGCCCCCTCCTCGCCGCCCACGGCTTTCAGCTCGAAGCCATCGCCCCTGCCCACGCGCCGGGGCTATTCCCCGTGTTGACCGAGCCTGCGCTCTACCGCTATGTCGAGGTGCCACCGCCTGCTTCGGAGGCGGCACTGGCCGCGCGTTTTGAGCGCTGGCAGGGCGGTGGCTCGGCCGACGGCACCGAGCGGTGGTTGAACTTTGCCGTGCGTCTGACTCGTGGGGAATTGGTGGGCTATGTGCAAGCCACGGTGATGGTGGGCCAGCCCGAGCGGCCAGCCTGGGTGGCCTATATGCTCAGCGAGCGGGTGTGGGGCCGAGGGCTGGGCCGCGCGGCCACGCAAATTTTGATGAACCATTTGGCGCAGCACCACGGCTGCACCGTGTTCTGGGCCTGTATAGAGCAAGACAACGCGCGCTCCATCGCCTTGGTCAAGGCGCTGGGCTTTCACCGGGCCACAGCCCAAGAGTTGGCCGCTCATGAACTGGATGCCACCGAAGTGCTGTACGTGCGCAGCGTAGAGCCACCCTGGGCATCACCGGCCCACCGCGAGTCGGCTTGAGCGCTCTCAACTGGGTTTGAACAGACCCGCCAAGCGCTCCACCGCCGCCACCGATGCTGCGCGGTCCGGCGTGGCATCGGCATTGCCCCAGTCGCCCACCGATTGGGCTTGCACCAAGATGCCATCTTTGCGGCTGACCATGTAGAGATTGTGGCCACGCCATTGCAGGCCGTAGTTCACACCGGCTTGCGGCACCAATCGGGCAGTTTGGCCGCGCACGGGGATCAGGCTCTCGTCGCCCCACAGCGCGCGGGCGCCCCAGCCGGTTGCGTTGACCAAGGTGGTCTCGGACAGGGCGCTGAGCTGGCGCGGGTGCTCGAAGTGGCGGGTGAAGATCTCGCCGCCATCACGCATAAAGCCGTTCATCAGCCATTCGGTATAGGCCGGCAGGTTGAAGACCATTTGGGTGTAGCGGCGCACATGCGGCACGGCAAAAGGGTGTTGCCCCGGCTGAAGCAGCACCGAGCGTGGGCGGATATCGCCGATCAAGTCTTCCAAGTCGGGGTAGTCGGGCTCGTCGTCATGCGGGGGCACGGACGCCAGCTCTGCGTCAAAAGGCACGTCGGAGAGAAAGTAGCCGTCTTGCCACATCACCGGCTCGCCCGCCAGGCCCAGCAGGCTCTGAAAGCGCTGAAAGGAAAAGCGCGCCATGGCCTCCCATTGGCGCGTAAAGGCGGGCGTGGCCTGGGCCTCGGTGCAGATGCGAGATTCAGGCGACCACACGCCGGTGGCCGCTGAGGAGCGCACCTGGGGCGGCCGCTCGGCGCAGTAAACACGCACCCGCAGGCCCGCCATCTGCGCCAAGCGCGCGGTGGTCAGGCCAATCGCGCCGCAGCCGATCACGCCCAGGCGCGTGGCCCCGGTGGCCTGCACCAAGCGCAAAGCCTGCTGGGCCGAGCCCCAAGACAGCGACCAGCCCGCACCGCCATGGCCGTAGTTGTGCACCACCGTTTGGCGGCCCAGGCGCTGGACCTCAATGCGAGGCCCCTGGGGGCGAAAGGGGCGGGTGCAGCACGCCACGGCGATGATGCGGTCGGGCTGTGCCCAGACGGGCGTGAGCGGCGCTGGCGTGGCCCAGGGCGCGGCTTGGGCGTGAGCTGGGGTGAATGGCGCCCAGGGCAGCAGCGTGCTGGCGGCCAAGGCTTGTGTGCTGGAGCGGAGGAGCTGGCGTCTTTGCATGGCTTCGGTATTGTGAGGGCGCTTGCTGAGCGCGCTGATGATGCTTTGCACAAGGGCAACATAGCTGTGTCACCATCTCGCCCTATGCTGCCGTTAAGCAAGGCAGAGTTTCGTTTCAGGGAGTCCGTCCGAATGTCTCAAGTCCACCTCACCCGCCGCAGCGCTTTGCGTTGGGCATTGGCCAGTACGGTTGGCGGGCTTTTGCCCATCGGGGCCACCTCAGCCTGGGCCCGGGCTAACGCCGCGATGACGACGGACTTGGCCCTGCACCTTAGCCAGCGCTTGGGTTACGGCCCCGTGCCCGGCCAGTTGACGCAGTTGAGCCAGCAGGGCTGGCAAGCCTATCTGAACGAGCAGCTCGACCCTCAGCGTCTGCCGCTGCCGGTGGCGCTCAGCAGCGCATTGGGTGGTTTCAAGACCTTGGGTTGGAGCCAAACCGAGCTGATCGCCAAGTACCGTCGTGCAGGCAAAGAGGCCCGCCAAGCCAAGCAGAAAGACCAAGCGCGTGGCAGCACCATGAAGTTTGACTTGGCGCGCCAGGTGGGTTTGGAGGCCGCTGAAGCCCGCATCCTGCGCGCCATGCACAGCCCCCGGCAGTTGGAAGAAGTCTTGGTCGAGTTTTGGTTCAACCATTTCAACGTCTTCATTGGCAAAGGCATGTGCCGCGTGCTGATGGGCAGCTACGAACAACAGGCCATTCGGCCCTTTGTGTTGGGCCGATTCAGAGACATGCTGGGTGCCACCGCCAAGCACCCGGCCATGCTGTTTTATCTGGACAACTGGATGTCGGTGGGCGGAGGCAGCGGCAACAAGCCAGCAGCCCGAGCCAAAGCTGATAAGCCCAAAAAGCCCAGTGGCCTGAACGAGAACTACGCCCGCGAGTTGATGGAGCTTCACACCCTGGGCGTGGACGGTGGCTACACCCAACGCGACGTGACCGAGTTGGCCCGTATCTTCACGGGTTGGGGCTTGAACATGCGGCCAGAGGGTGAAGACAATGCCTTCGAATTTGCCCCTGCTCGCCACGACCCTGGTGAGAAGGAGTGGCTGGGCCGCCGCATCAAGCCCGAGGGCCAAGCCGAGGGCGAGCTGGCGCTGGATGTGTTGGCCAAGCACCCTGCCACGGCGCGCCACATCAGCCGCAAACTTGCACAGTACTTTGTGGCCGATATGCCCCCGGCCAGCTTGGTCGACAAGCTCGCCGCGCGCTTCACCCAGACTGATGGTGATTTGAAGGCCGTGACCCGCGCCCTGCTGGAGAGCCCGGAGTTTGCCGCTGCCAGCGCGCAGGGCAACAAGTTCAAGCCGCCGTATCGCTACCTGCTCTCCGTGCTGCGAGCCTGCGATACGCAAGACATTGAAGTCCGCCCCATGGTGGCGGTGCTGCAGCGCCTGGGCATGCCTTTGTTTGGCAGCCCCACACCAGACGGCTACAAGTACACCGAGCAAGCTTGGCTCAGCCCCGATGCACTTCAATCACGCGTGAGTTTTGCCACTGCTTTTGCCTCGGGCCGCCTGCCTGAATTGGAGCAAGAGGACGATGACGAGCCGGGCATGCGGGAGATGGCTGGCAAGCCCCGCAAAGCGGAGAAGGGCGAGAAGGGCGACAAACCCAACAAGGCCAACAAGGGTGAGGGCCGCGTGACCAATATCGAAGACAAGGCCGCACGGGTCGGCAACAGCCGGTTCTGGGGCGCTATTGACGCCGACGCTTTGCTCAAAGCGCTGGGGCCGGCCATCAGCCCCAAAACCCGCGCTGTGGTGGAGCAGTCTGAGCCCGTCCTACGTGCTGCCTTGGTGTTAGGCAGCCCTGATTTCATGCGTTATTGAGCGGACCAACGCGCCACCAAACAAGCCAGCAAGGACTTTCAACATGCAACGACGTGACCTTCTCAAAGCCGCAGCCTTAGGCTCCGCGCTCTGGTTTCCTGTTGGCCGCCATGCCATGGCCATGGCCCGTCCCAGCGCACGCGCCGCACAACCGCGCTTGGTGGTGATCTTGCTGCGTGGCGCCATGGATGGCCTGAGCGTGGTTGCTCCCTATGCCGACCCCGACTATGCCCGCGCACGGCCCAACCTTGCCATGGCCAAGCCTGGCAGCGCCGACGGTCTCTTAGACCTGGATGGCCGCTTCGGCCTGCACCCTGCCTTGGCACCACTGATGCCCTTGTGGCAAAAGGGCCAGTTGGGCTTTGTGCAAGCCAGTGGCTCGCGCGACCCGACGCGCTCGCACTTTGATGCGCAAGACTATATGGAAACGGCCACCCCTGGCCGCAAGAACACCCAAGACGGCTGGCTCAACCGCCTGATGCAGGCTTGGCCTGCCAGCCCGGGTATGGCCCCTTCAGCCTCGCGGGCGGTCAGCGTGGGCGCAGTGCTGCCTCGCATTTGCCAAGGCCGCTACAACATTGCCAACCTGCCTTCGGTGGCGGCCGTGGCGCAGCCCGGTGTGCTGGACAAGCCCAGGGTGGCCAATGCCTTCGAGAAGCTCTATGCCGGTGATGACGCCATGGGCCGCGCCTTTAGAGAAGCGCGGCAAGCCCGTGAGGAAGTGCGGGCCTCGATGGCCGACCACGAGAATGATCCTGACATGGCCGATGTAGACCGTGGTGCCCCTTTGCCCAACGGTCTGCCCGACGACGCCGCTCGCCTGAGCCAAGTGATGCGCAACGACCCGCGCGTGCAAATGGCTTTTCTGGCCCTGGGCGGCTGGGACACCCATTCAGCCCAAGGCACCGTCAAGGGCCGCTTGGCTCAGCGCCTGGATCCGCTGGGCCGAGGCCTGGCCGAGCTGGCCCAAGGCTTGGGCCCGGTGTGGCAAGACACCGTGGTGATGGTGATGTCCGAGTTCGGCCGCACCGTGCGCCAAAACGGCACCGGCGGCACCGACCACGGCCACGGCAATGTGATGATGCTGGCCGGTGGCCGGGTGCAGGGCGGCAAGGTGCACGGCGAGTGGCCGGGCCTAGAGAGCCGCGCCCTTCACGATGGCCGCGACCTCGCCATCACCACCGACTTCCGGGATGTCATCGCCACCGTGATGGCCGGCCATCTGCGCTTGCCCGACAGCGCTATGGCCAGTGTGCTGCCCGGCTATGCGGGGCCGACCCGCAAGCTGGAGTTGTTCAGGGCGTGAGTGTCGAGGGGCTTGTGCCTGCAGGGCATACCCGGTTGAACTGGTTCCGATACACGGACGGCGACATCGCGGTAAGGCGCCTGAAGCTGCGCGAGAAGTGAGCTTGATCCGTGAAGCCGCTGAGGTAGCCTACCTGGGCGATCGGCTCCTGCCCGTCGATCAGCAGATGCGCAGCGTGGGCCAGTCGAGCCTCTGCACATAGTTTCGAAAAGCTGGTGCCCGCTGCGTTGAGGTGGCGCTGCAAGGTGCGCGGTGTCAGGCCCAGTGCCACAGCGAGCCGCCGCAGCGTCCACGATGCGCCACAGTCGGCAGCCAGCGCAGCTCGGGCGGCATGTGGGCTGCCCGTGCCTGCAACTGGCAGCAAAGGGTGGCCCTGCGCCACAGGGGCGTGCCAAGCCAGCTCCCAGGTCGCGGTCTGGGTGGGCAGTGTGGTGGCCTGCCATTGCCCGCCTTGCCAGCGCCAGTCGGCGTCGCCCAAGCAGCGTGCTTGCAGCGCGGTCACCCCTAGGCGCTTCAACAGTCCGACCAACAGACCAAAGACCAGCAAGTCTTCCGCCGCGCTGGGGGCTTCATCTTGCCCCACGGAAAGGTGCTTCAAGCAGCAGCCAGTTGCATTGCGAGAGAGTGTGAGAACCCGGTGCCGGGAGTGCACAAACCGCTCCAATCGCTGCCAGCGTTCGATCAAGTCTTCCGGTCCCCGGGCGGCCAACAAGGCGGACAAGGTGGGCTCGTCGGAGGCATCCTCCACCGCCTCGCCCAGACGCAGCAGCACCGGCGGGCCATGCCGCTGCATCAGCTGCTCTAGCAACTGGCGTTTGTCCTTCAAGGGCACCAGGGCCCCTGTGGGGCTGGGGCTGCTGTCCAAGCCCAAGCCTTGGCGTAGCAAACCCCGCCGCACCAGACGCATCATCGCGGCAGCAGCAAAGTCCTTCATGAGCCCGATGATGCAACACGTTCGGTGAGCGGGATGGGCAGGCGGCTTGGGCGCCTGCCGGTGGCGGCGTGCCAGGCATTGGCGATGGCGGCGGCAGCACCGACGATGGCAGTCTCTCCCGCGCCGCCCGGGGGGTCGCCTTCATCCACCAGCACCAGCTCGATGCTCGGCGTCTCGGGCAGGCGCGGAACGGGGGCTGCGGCAAAGCCTGCGGCAGTTTTGGCGGCGTCTAAGGGCAGGAGGTCTGTGAACATCATGCCCAGGCCCCAGATCAGGTTGCCCTCACTTTGCGCCCGCACCGCATCCGGGTGGATCAAACGACCCACATCGACGGCACTCACCAGCCGGGTGACGCGCCACTGGCCCTTGACAGCGCTGACCTCGGCCACCGTGGCCACATAGGCCCCACTCTTGTAGAGGCCGCAGGCCAGCCCGCGCCCCACCCCGGCCGCCGGCCGCTGACGCCACCCGGCCGCCTCTGCCACCCGCTGGAGCACCCGAGCCAGCCGGGGGTCTTGGGTGTGAGCGAGCCGAAAGTCCAGGGCATCGAGGCCTGCTGCTTGGGCACAGGCGTCGATGGCCATCTCCATGGCCAGCGAGTTCGGCCCGGCACCCAGGCCACGCCAGGGCCCGGTGTACAGCGGCAGGCGCACCAGGTCGTACTCAATGCGTTGCCGAGGCACGTCGTAAGGCAAAGCCGCGCCGCGTGCGGCTCCCCCGTCGCCGGTGAAGCGGGTCACCGGGTTGAGCCATTCGGGCAGGGCGGCGTTGGTGAGCAAGATGGGCGTGGTCACAAACGCATGCCACCAAGCGGTGATGCGGCCGCCCTCCACCCGAGCGCGCACCCGGTGGCTGGAGGGCGGCCGATGAAAGGCCTGACGCAACTCTTGGCCCCGCGTCCATTGCACTTTGACCGGTGCACCGGCTGCCGAGGGCGAGAGGGCCAGCAACGCGGCCTCTAGCTCCACCGTGCAGATGGTGCGGCCCCCAAAACCCCCGCCGATGCGCTGTTGATGCACCGTGACCTGCGACTCTGACAGCCCCGTCACGCGGCACAGCAGGTCGCGCACATAGAACGCATCTTGTGTCCCGGCCCAGATGTCCAGCCCCGCATCGGCTCGCACTTGGGCCACGGCGCAGCGGGGCTCGATGGCGTTGTGGGGGGCCGCAGGGATATCCAGGCGAAGGTCCACCGTCCAGGGGTCGGTGGGCTTGTCCAGGGCGTCGTCGCGCAGCTGGTGCGTGAGATCGCCGCGAGCCAAGCGGGTGTCGATGTCGATGGCGCGCGTCAGCGTAGTCTCAGAAGGGTGCTCGCCCTCGACCTGCCAACGCACGGCCAGCGCGGCCTCAATGCGATCCAGCGCACCGGGTGTGCGGGCCAAGATGCCCACGCCCAGGCTGCGGCCCTGCAGCAAGCGCTCGTCTTGCACCAGCGCCACAAAGCCCGGTATCGCGCGAGCGGCAGCGTCGTTCAAGCCGCTCGCTTGCGAGGCCAAGTCCGGCGATACCGGGGCGCGCAGCACCCGGCCGAACAGCGTGCCGGGACGCCGTACATCGGCCGCAAACAAGGCTTGTCCACGAACCACCGCAGCCTGCGAGGCGTGGGGCAGGTTGTGGCCCACCCAGCGGCCTTTCGGGCGAAAAGCGCGCAGTTGCGACGCGGGCCAGGCCTCTGCCGTGAGGGTGCCTTGGCGGTCACCCCGAGCGACCGCTTCACGCAGTGTGGCGCAGGCCTGAGCCAAGGGCAGTGCAAAGGCCTGCACGGACTCGCTGCCCACCGTCGCACGGACTCTGGCGATGTCCGTGGTGGCGGGGAGGTCAACGTCCAGCAAGGCGGGTTCAATTCCCAGCTCCTCGCAGGCGATCTGCCTCAGGGCCGTGTCAATGTGTTGCCCCATCTCGGCCCGGGGCAACCACAGTTTGTAGCGCTGGCCGTCAAAGCGCACCCATCCCAGGGCGGCCTCGGCGTCGGGCGTGGGACGTTTGGGGATCACCGGAATGCCCAAGACGCTGCATCCGCTTAACAATACCGTCAGGCCCGCACCGCTGGCCGCCAGAAAGTGACGGCGCTTCATGCTGTGGCCTCGGCCAGGGCCTGCGCGGCGCGCATCACCGCACGCCGCAATCGAGGCTGAGTGCCGCAGCGGCAGAGGTGCGGGGCCAGGGCGGCGTCCACCTCGTCGGGGGTCGGGCGGGGCGTGCTGCGCAACAAAGCCACCGCCGCCATGATCTGGCCAGACTGGCAATAGCCGCATTGCGGCACGGCCTCGTCCAGCCACGCCTGCTGCACCGGGTGCAGCCGGCCTTCAGGCCCTACCAAGCCCTCAATGGTGAGGACAGCGCGGCCCGCCACGGCGCTGGCCGGCAGCAGGCAGCTGCGCTGAGGGATGCCGTCCACCAGAACCGTGCAAGCACCACATTGGCCCAATCCGCAGCCCAGCTTGGGGCCTACCAAGCCAAGCGCCTCGCGCAGCACCATCAGCAGCGTTTCCTCTTGCCAAGCCTCGGGCAAGGCATGCTGCTTTCCATTGATCTGTAGCTTCATGGGCATCTCCGGGCATCTGAGTGTGGATGTCGGTAGTCTGCCCAGGGCGAGAGGGGCTGTCTTGAATAATCGCGCCACGCCAGCGCCCGATTTGATTCGGACCGATGCTGAATGAACCGTTCGCTCGGAGCTTGTCGAAGGGCCTCGACGGGCTCAGCCCGAACGACGTGAAGACATCACGGGGCCAGAGGAGTGTTAGTGCCGGCTGGCTAGAGCCCGCTATCCCACTGCAGCTTCACAAACCACTCGCGGCTTGACGCTTGCAGGCGGGCGGCGTCCCACTGCGCCCCTGCACTGACTTGCCAATGGCTGTTGAGCCGCTGCCGCCACATCAGCGAGCGGTGCTGGCTGTGGCTCAGGCTGCCAGGGCTGGCACCGGCCGCATCGCGCTGGCTGCGCTCTTGCTGCACGATGGCGCGCAGGCTGCGGCGGGCGTCCAGGTGCCACAGGGCGAGCACTTGCCAGCCCAGGTCTTGCAGACCTGGGTGTCCGGCCTCGGGGCCGATGCGCAGGCCGGTGAACACCGGGTCCAGCTCCAGGCTTTGGCCACCGGGCAGGGCCCAGCGGGTCTTGGCCTCCAGGGCCCACCAGCCACCGGTGCCCACACGGTCCAGCTCGCTGTCCAACTGACGGCCCCAACTGCCGTTCACGGCCAAGCGAGTCAGCCACGGCCAGGGGGTGGTTTCCAAGCCGCCCTGCAGGTTGGGTATGGGGTGCAACAGCCCGCCGCTACGGGCGCGTTGCTGGTTGGGCCCCACATTGGCCCAGGCCACGGTGCGCCACGGCCCTTGCAGCCAACCGCCCACGCGCAAGGCGCGGGAGATCACCTCGCCGCCGGGCTCGTTCGCGCTGCGGTCGCGCAAGGAGCGCGACTCTTCCACGCCCAGGTGCAGCTCGCTTTCATGCAGCGTCAGGCCCTCGGCCCCCAGCGGCACGGTGCGTTCACCCAGGCGGCGGTTCAGCTCCAGCTTGGCCTGCCACAAACCGGCTTGGCTGGAGAAGCCTTGCAAGTTCACAAACTCCGGGGCCACCCAGCTGGCCTCGGCAAAGTTAAACCACTCTGGGTTGCTGTGGGTGGCCTGGGCCCACAAGCGCGCACCGCGTTCGGGCGCGCCGGGGCGGGCCACGGTGCGGCCTTGGGCGTCGGCCGTCATGCTGTTCTCGCTCAGCAGGCCATGCCAGCGCCATTGCAGGTGCTCGTCCTCGGCATTCCAGCGGCCCACGCCATCCAGGCCTGCCACGCGGTTGGCTTGGTCTGCGGCCACTTTGCGCTCACCTGCCATCAGCCCCAGCGTGCTGTGCTCGCTCTGCCAGCGGCCTCGCAGCAGCACCGCGCTGCTCGGCGCGCTGAGCTGCCAGGCCTCGGTGCCCCAAGGGCGGCCACGCAGCACCAACGCGCCCGCGCGGTCCTCCAGCACCAGGGCCGTGGCATCGGCCTGCACGCCCCGCCAGGTGCTGCGCACGCCCCAGCGCGGGTCGGCCACGGTGCGCGAGTAAAAGGCTGGGGCCGTCAGCCCCAGCACATCCGCACTCTCTAAAAAATAACTGCGTTTCTCAGGCAGCTCAATGGCCAGGGAGCGATTGCCCCGGGCTTGCGGTGCGTCAATCTCCACCTGCGCAAAGTCCGGGTTCAAGGTGGTGTTGAACACCCAGTCTGCCCGGGGCCGCCACAAGGCCTCCAGGCCCAGCGTGCCTTCCCCTTGGCGCTGGCCCGCGGCTTGGCTCTGGCGCAGCGTCCACTCGGCCCGCACCGCACTGATGCTGTGTTGGCGGTGCCGTTGAAGCACCTCGCCCAAGCCCTCCAGCGGCAGCATGTGGCTGAGCAAGCTCAGCGCCTCGGGGTCGGCCCGCTGGCTGAGCAGCCACAGGTCTTGGGCCTTGGGCACCGCACGGGCCACCAACAAGCCCCAGGGGGCCTCGCTGTGGAAGGGGTAGCGCAGGGCGGCCAGGGGCCAGCGCAGCTCCAGGCTGTAGCCATCCGCCAGTTGCGCCACTGCCATCTCCACCGGAAAGTCAGGCCCCAAGTCGTCCTCATCATCCGCAGCCCGATACTGGCCATCGCTGACCACCCCCGCCAAGCCCGCTTTGACAAACACGGCCGCGTTGCGCCTCCCGGTGGTGTCCAGCCAGATGCCGATGTGGTCCTGGTCGGCCTGCACCCCATCACGGCGGCTGAGCAGCACCTGCGGGGTCTGCGTGTCCCAGGCCCGCACACCAAAGATCAGCGCCTTGTCGTCCACCACCACCTGCACCTCGGTGCGCAGGCCCTCGGGCACCGGGCCGTTGGCCGTGGGACGGCGCTGGGCAAAGTGGCTGTGGCGGGGCGCGCGCTGCCACACGGCGTCGTCCAGACGGCCGTCTAGGCGCAAGGGGGCGTCGTCAGCCGTCAGGCGCAGGGCTTGAAAGTGGGTGGGGAGGGCTGTCTCGGTGGCGCGGGCGACGGGGAGTGTGGTCGCCAGAAGCAGGGCCAGTGCCGAGAAACGCCAGGGCGTGGAGCAGAGTATGAGCATGAGTGGCGCGCGGTGTATCCAGCGAGCTGTGTTCCTGGGGGGCGCATACCGTGGTCGAGTCTACGGTCCGGTGAAGTTTGGTGTTGAGAGTCTGCGCTATCCGAATGACCCCGCAGGGTTCAAGACAGGCTCGCTAGAACCTGCTCTAGAGAAACTGAGCACGAATCTGAACCGAATGGATACCTTGCAGCGGTGCTGTTGCAGCGTTGGTTCAAACGCCTCCGGGTTTCTTGCGCTGCCCTGCGCCGAGAGTCGCCCACCTTGGACCAGGGCATTCAGCAGGCAGTGGAGGCGGCACGAGGGCCGAGTTTGGCGCGTTTAGCGGGGCTGCGTGGCGCATTTTGGCGCGATTCCGCCCTGCGCGCCAGCGCGCCCTAGCCGCCACTCAAAGCCAAGAGCACCGCGACTTCATCCCCCGTATTCAAACCAACGCTCAGGTCGCGCACCGCACGGCCGTTGACGAAGACGCGCATATGGGGGCGCAGCCGCTGCTGCTCGTCCACCACCCGAAAGCGCAGGCCGGGGAAGCGGGCTTCCAGATCGGCAAACAGGTTGTGCAAGTTGGCCCCTGCCCACAAGACGACAAAGCCCTACGGCAGCGCTGAACACCCCGCAGGCTTCAACACCCGCTCGGTGCTGGCCGGGTTGGCGGCCAGCTTGGCCTCAGGCCTGCGCGGCCGCACCACCAACTCGCCGCCACAGTTGGGGCACACGTTCTTCAGCTGCGTGCCGGCGCAGTCGCTGCAGAAGGTGCATTCAAACGAGCAGATGCGTGCCAAGGGGCTGCCCGGGGGCAGGTCTTTGTCGCAGCATTCGCAGTTGGGGCGGAGTTGGAGCATGGCGGTCAGCCTCCTCGTTGTTGCAGCGCTTCCCGCCGCTCCATCAAGCCCAACAACTCGTCGTCGATCTGGCCGTGGCGGGCGGTGACTTCGCCGATGCGGGCGGCACCTTGGGTGTAAAGCTCGGTGCCACTCATGAGCGAAGCCAAGGTGGCTTGCTCCTTTTCTAAGGCTTCAATCTTGCTGGACATGTCGGCCAACTCGCGTTGCTCTTTGTAGCTCAGCTTGACCTTGGTCTTGGCGGCAGTCGCAGCCGGTGCGGCGGCAGGGGCTGGGGTGGGTGGGGCGCTGCGGGCGGCCTCGGCGGCGGCGGCCTTGGCCGCGGTGGCTTCGATGGCGCGGCTGCGGTCGCGCTGCACGATCCAATCGGCAATGCCGCCTTCGTATTCGCGCCATCGGCCAGCGGCCACATCGCCTTCCCAGACCATGGTGCTGGTGACCACGTTGTCCACAAAGCGGCGGTCATGGCTGACCAAAAAGACGGTGCCGTCGTAGTCCTGCAGCAGCTCTTCCAGCAGCTCCAGGGTTTCGATGTCCAGGTCGTTGGTGGGTTCGTCCAGCACCAGCACATTGGCCGGGCGGGCAAACAAGCGGGCCAGCAGCAGGCGGTTGCGCTCGCCGCCCGAGAGGGTGCGCACGGGCGAGTTGGCGCGTTGCGGCGGCGAACAGGAAGTCGCCCAAATAGCCCATCACGTGCTTGCGCGCGCCGTCGATTTCGACCCACTCGCTGCCCGGGCTGATGAAGTCGGCCAGCGTGGCGTCCAGGTCCAGCGCGTCGCGCATCTGGTCAAAGTAGGCCACGCTCATCTTGGTGCCCAAGCGCACCTCGCCGCTGTCGGGGGCCAGCTCGCCCAAGATCATCTTCAACAGCGTGGTCTTGCCCGCGCCGTTGGGGCCGATCAGGCCGATCTTGTCGCCGCGCAGGATGGTGCCTGATAAAGTCCTTGACCAGCATGCGGTCGCCATAGGCCTTGCTCACATCTTCCAGCTCGGCCACCAGCTTGCCGCTGGCGCTCGCCCTGCGTCCAGGTCCAGCTGGACCTGGCCCACGCACGTCACGGCGGGCGGCGCGCGCGTTCGCGCAGGGCCTCCAGCCGCTGGATGCGGGCCACGCTGCGGGTGCGGCGCGCTTCCACGCCCTTGCGGATCCAAATCTCTTCCTGCGCCAACAGCTTGTCAAAGCGGGCATTGGCCAGGGCTTCGTTCTCCAGCTCACGCTGCTTGGCGGATTCAAAGGCAGCGAAGTTGCCGGGGTAGCTGCGCAGCTGGCCACGGTCCAGCTCCACGATGCGGGTGGACACCGCGTCCAAAAACGCCCGGTCGTGGGTGATCAGCACCAGCGCTGCCGCGCAAAGCTGTGCAGCAGGCTCTTCCAGCCAGTCGATGGCGTCCAGGTCCAGGTGGTTGGTGGGTTCGTCCAGCAGCAGCACGTCGGGCATGGAGACCAGCGCCCGCGCCAGGGCGACGCGCTTGCGCAAGCCCCCAGACAGCGTGCTCGACCAACGGCCTCGGGGTCGCAGCTGCAGGCGCGTGCAGCGTTTGGTCCACGCGTTGCTCCCAGTTCCAGCCGTTTACGGGCTTCGATCTGGGTCATCCAGCGCGTCCAGGTCATCGTCCTCGGCATGGGCTTCGAAGCGGTGGCGCAGGTTCACGCACATCGGCCAGCGCCTTCGCTCACCGCATCGAACACGGTGGTGTCGGGCGGCAAATGAGGGCTCCTGGGGCACATAGGTCACGGCGCAAGCCGGTTTGGACCTGCAGTTGGCCGTCATCCGGCTTCTCCAGCCCGGCCAAGATTTTCAGCAGCGAAGACTTGCCGGTGCCATTGCGGCCAATCAGGCCCACACGCTCGCCGGTCTCCAGCGAAAAGTCAGTGTGGTCTAGCAGTGCCACGTGGCCATAGGCCAGGTGGGCTTGGGTGAGGGTGATCAGGGACATAGGGGGGGATTGTCCCTGAGTGGCGGGCTGCCCGGCTTTTGCCAAGATGCTGCGCCGCAGAGCGACGCCAAAACCCAACCCACCGCCGCCGACGTGGCCGCCTTTCTGGACGCCAAGGCGGGCCCGGCCCGCCGGGCCGATTGCGATCAGCTCATGGCCCTGATGCGTCAGGCCACCGGCTGCGAGCCGGTGCTGTGGGGCCCCAGCATCGTGGGCTTTGGGCAGTATCACTACCGCTATGAGAGTGGGCGAGAGGGAGATGCCCCGCTGCTGGGCTTTTCACCCCGCGCCGCCGACCTCAGCATTTACCTGCTGGCCGGGGGCGACGCCCCCGAGCCTGCCGCGCTCTTGCAGCGCTTAGGCAAGCACAAGATGGGCAAGGCCTGTTTATATGTCAAACGTCTCGCCGACATCGATGCCGACATATTGGCTCAATTGATGAGTTATTCAGTGGCCGAAATGCGACGCCGCTACCCATGACGCCGCTCTTCACCAAGCTCAACCTCGGCACTCACCGCACCTTGCTGATGCTGGGCGCGGCAGGCTTTGAGCCCGTGCGTCAAGTGGTGGTGGACGAAGACTGGTCGGCGCTGCGCTTTCGGCGCGCCGAGTTCATCAAGACCCTGGCTCGCCACCCTGCAGGAGGCCGAGTCTGCGCTGGGCCGGGCGCGCGCCCAGGCCTACCGAAAGCAAGAATGACGGACTGAGTGTGGAGTTGATGGCCCGCAATATCGAGATCAAAGCCCGCTTACGCCACCGTGCAAGTGTTGAGGCCACAACGGCAGCCCTGGCGGAACATGGCCCGGAGCTGATCGTTCAAGACGACACCTTTTTTGCCACCGCCCAAGGGCGGCTCAAGCTGCGCACCTTTGTGGACGGCCACGGCGAGCTGATCTTTTATCGACGCCCCGACCACAGCGGCCCCAAGACCTCCTTCTACCTGCTCAGCACCACACCCGAGCCGGACACGTTGCGAGAGTCTCTGACCTTGGCCTGGGGCCAAACCGGCCGCGTGTAAAAGCGCCGCACGCTCTACCTGGTAGGCCGAACCCGCGTGCACCTGGACGAGGTCCAAGGCCTGGGCGATTGGCTGGAGTTAGAAGTGGTGCTGCGAGAGGGCGAGCCCGAAGCAAGTGGCGTGCAAGAAGCCCAGGCGTTGATGGCGCAGTTGGGCATCAGCCCCGACGATTGCGTGGAGGGGGCTTATGTGGACCTACTGGCTCACCGAGCGGCCCCGTCCGCCTCCAACTGATCCACAAACCGCTTCGTCATATCAAACCCCGTTTGGTCGGTGATCTCCTGGCGGCGTGGAACAAGGCCTCCACCCAGCCGTCGCGAGGCCGCTACAGTTACGGGCTTGCAGGGGTGGTGGCTCGCAGCGGATGCGTCGATCATGGCGGCACCCAGAATCATGAATGAGTGCGGGGCCATGGGCCGATCGCCGCCAAGGGACTGAAACAAAACCGGCGGAGCCTTTTTGACCATGCTGACCCCTGAACTTGCCCAGATGTTGACCCAAGAGGTGGCCCAGCGCATCGACCTGCCCAAGCGCGCAATTGCCCTGGTGCTGGCCGGTGGCCGAGGCAGCCGCCTGCACCACCTGACCGACCGCCGCGCCAAGCCGGCCGTCTACTTTGGCGGCAAGTTCCGCATTGTTGACTTTGCACTGTCCAACTGCCTGAACTCCGGCATCCGCCGCATTGGTGTCATCACCCAGTACAAAAGCCACAGCCTCTTGCGCCATTTACAGCGCGGCTGGGCGATTTTGAAGAGCGAGATGAACGAGTTCGTCGATCTGCTGCCTGCCCAGCAGCGCATGGACGAAGAAAGCTGGTACCGGGGCACAGCCGACGCCGTCTCGCAAAACCAAGACATTTTGGACAGCTACAACGCCGAGTATGTGGTGGTGCTGGGCGGCGACCACATCTACAAAATGAATTACGCCCTGATGCTGGCCGACCATGTGGCCAAGGGCCGCGAATGCACGGTGGCCTGCATCGAGGTGCCGCGCGAAGAGGCCAAGGGCTTTGGGGTGATGGCGGTCGATGCCGAGTGGCGCATCACCGATTTCGTCGAGAAGCCGGCCGAGCCGCCCACAGTGCCAGGCAATCCGAACATGTCGCTGGCCAGCATGGGCATTTATATTTTTAATGCCAAATATCTGCGGGATGAATTGGCCCGCGACATGGCCGACCCCGACTCCAGCCATGACTTTGGCAAAGACATCATCCCGCGTGCCGTGCGTTTGGGCCAGGCCGCCGCCCACCCTTTCGCCATGAGCTGTGTCGGCAGTGCCCCAGGCACCGCGCCCTACTGGCGCGATGTGGGCACCATCGATTCCTACTGGGACGCCAACATCGACCTCACTGCCACTGAGCCGCAGCTCAATCTCTACGACACGCTGTGGCCCATCTGGACCCATCAAGCCCAGTTGGCCCCGGCCAAGTTTGTGCACAACCAAGCCGAGCGGCGCGGCATGGCATTGGAGTCAATGATTTCTGGCGGCAGCATCATCTCGGGCCAAGTCTTGCGTTCGGTGCTGTTCTCCAGCGTGCGCGTGCATTCCTACAGCCAAGTGGAGTGGTCAGTGTTGCTGCCCGAGGTCGAGGTGGGCCGCCATGTGCGCCTGAACCGCGTGGTGGTGGACCGGGGTTGCAGCATCCCCGATGGCACGGTGATTGGCGAGGACGCTGAGGCCGACGCCCGCCGCTTCTTCCGGACCGACAGCGGCATCACCTTGGTGACGAGAGAGATGCTGGCGCGCTTGTGAACCCTCGTCCTGTGGAGAGACCGCCCATGAAAGTGCTGCACGTCGGTGCCGAGATTTACCCCCTCGTCAAAACCGGCGGTTTGGCCGATGTGCTGGGAGCCCTGCCCCAGGCCTTGCAGGCCGCCGCATGCGATGTGCGCCTGCTGCTGCCCGGCCTGCCGGCCATCTTGGCGGCGGCCGAAGGCGCGCACACCCTGTGCAGCTTCGGGCCCTTGTTTGGCGCGGCCCGCGTGCGTTTGCTCCAGGCACGCCTGCCGGGCAATCCGGTGCCAGCCTATTTGATCGACGCGCCCTATCTCTACCGCCGTGGCGGCGGCCCCTACCAAGATGAGCAGGGCCGCGCCTGGGCCGACAACCTTCAGCGCTTTGCCCTGCTGGGCTGGGTGGCCGCCCACCTGGCGGCCGGTGAACTGGACGACGACTGGGTGCCCGACATCGTCCATGCCCACGATTGGCATGCCGGTTTGGCTGGGGCCTATATGGCCGCCCATCCCGGCACCCAGGCCGCCTCGGTCATGACGATTCACAACCTGGCCTTTCAGGGCCTGTTCCCGTCGGCCGACTTTGAGCTGCTGGGCCTGCCGCGCGCTGTCATGCAGCCGCAGGGGCTGGAGTTCCATGGCCAGCTGTCGTTCCTCAAGGCGGGCTTGGTGTATGCCCAGCGCATCACCACCGTCAGCCCCAACTATGCCCGCGAGATCGCCACGCCCGAGTTCGGCAGCGGCCTGGACGGAGTGATCCGCCATCGTGGCAACGCCGTCACCGGCATTCTTAACGGCGTGGACGAGCAGGTTTGGTCACCCCACGCCGACCCCCTGATTGCCGCTCACTACAACGCCGACACGGTGCAAACCGGCAAAGCCGCCTGCAAGCTGGCCTTGCAGCGCGAGGTAGGCCTGACGCCGCACGCCGACGCCCCTCTGTTTGGCATGGTCAGTCGGCTCAGCGCCCAAAAAGGGGTGGACCTGCTGCTCGCCGCGCTGCCCACGGTGCTGAGTGGCGGTGGCCAGCTGCTGGTGCAAGGCAGTGGGGATGCGAACCTAGAGGCCGGGCTGCAAGCCGCTGCTGCGGCTCACCCCGGCCAAGTGGCGGTGCGCATGGTGTACGACGAAGCCCTGGCCCACCGGCTGATGGCCGGGGCCGATGTGGTGCTGCTGCCCTCGCGTTTTGAGCCCTGCGGCCTGACCCAGCTCTACGGCATGCGCTACGGCAGCCTGCCCTTGGTCCACCGCGTGGGCGGCTTGGCCGACACGGTGGTAGACGCCAGCGCGCAGGCCGTGCAGCAAGACCGCGCCACCGGCTTCAGCTTTGATGAGGCCAGCCCCGCTGCGCTGAGCCTTTGTCTGCAGCGCGCCCTCACGGCCTACCGCCAGCCGGTTCTGTGGCAGCAGTTGCAACGTTGCGCCATGGCGCAACGCTTTGGCTGGGGCCTAGCGGCAGAGCACTACGTGCGCTTGTATCAAGCGCTGGTGCCCAGCGGCCCTCAGCCCTGATTCGGCCCGAGGCCGGATGAACCGGTCGCCCTCACGGGGCACTCAAGCCGCATCCGCCTCCAACTGATCCACAAACCGTTTCCCCACGTCAAAGCCCGTTTGTGGTCGGCGGTCTCTTGGAGAGGGGGCACGCCCACACGGGTCGGCGGTGGGCTCAGGCAAGCGCCTCTCGAACAATATTCGGATGCTTGTGAGCAATGCGGATCAGTGCCAATGCTGCGCCCGACGGAGCACGGCGACCTTGCTCCCACTCCTGCAGGGTGCGCTTGGAGATGCTCAAGGCGCTGGCGAATTCCGCTTGAGACAAGCCCGTGCTTTGACGGGCTTGCACCACCGCGTTGATTTCCACTTCGGTGGCGCGGGCGAACTGCCGAGTTTTCATTTCGCGCACCGATTGCAAGAGTTTGAGGCCCAGTTCTTCACCACTGGGGACGGGCGTTTTGGGCTTACGTGCGGTCATGTTCGAGTTCCTTGCGTACTTCTTTGAGCAGGTGCCCTGGAATGTTGTCTTTGGCGGCCTTTGGATAGACGAGCAGCATACAAAGCTCGCTGGCTGAAAGATGGACGAAGTAGATGACTCGGGTGCCGCCTTGCTTGCCCATGCCTGGGCGGCCCCAGCGAACCTTTCGACAAGCACCACTGCCAGGAATCACGGTGCCCGCGTTGGGGTCTTTGGCGATCCACGCGAAGAACTCTAGGCGCTCCTCGGTACTCCAGAGCTTGGCTGCTTCTGCGACAGACGTCGGCGTCTCGTAGATCGTGAGCATGTGGAAATATACGTCAAAGACGTATATTTATCAAGCCACATCAGCCTCCAACTGATCCACAAACCGTTTCGCCACATCAAAGCCCGTCTGGTCGGTGATCTCTTGGAAGCAGGTGGGGCTGGTCACGTTGATCTCGGTGAGGTGGCTGCCGATGATGTCCAGGCCGATCAGCATCAGGCCGCGCGCGGCGAGTTTGGGGCCGATGGCTTGGGCGATCTCGCGGTCGCGCTCGGTGATGGGGCGGGCCACGCCCTTGCATCTCCAGCCGCCAAGTTGCCGCGTACTTCGCCGCCTTGGGGGATGCGCGCCAGGCAGAAGGGCACGGGCTCGCCGCCGATGACCAGCACGCGCTTGTCGCCGTCCACGATCTCGGGCAAGTAGCGCTGCACCATCAGGGTTTGCGCGCCGTCGCGGTTGAGGGTTTCGATGATGGCACCCAAGTTCAGGCCGTCGTCGCGCACGCGGAAGATGCCGCTGCCGCCCATGCCGTCCAACGGCTTCAGGATGATGTCGCGGTGCTCGGCATGGAAGGCGCGCACGTCGTCAGCCTGGCGGGTCACCAGCGTGGGCGGGGTGAACTGGGGGAACTCCAGAATCGCCAGCTTCTCGGGGTGGTCGCGCAGCGCGGCGGCGCGGTTAAAGACCTTGGCGCCTTCGGCCTCGGCGCGGCCCAGCAGGTGGGTGGCGTAGAAATACTCGCTGTCAAAAGGCGGGTCTTTGCGCATCACCACCGCGTCAAAGCTGGCCAGGGCGGTGCGGCTGGTGGGCGTTTCGGTGAACCAGGGCGCGTGGCCCTGCGGGTCGTGGCTCGCGTCCACGGTGATGTGCCGCACCGTGGCGCTCACCTTGCCGCCGCTGCGCCAATCGCAGGTCACGCGGCTCGCAGGCTGCAATGCTGCGGCCGCGCCGGTGGCCTCGCGCATCATGGCAAAGGTGCTGTCCTTGTAGGTCTTGAAGGATTCCAGCGGGTCGGCAACGAAGAGCAGGTTCATGGTGGGGCTTCAGAGGTGATTCGGCGCCAAAAACCGGCGCAAGACAGGGGAGTTTGCCCGTTTTGCCGAAGTCTTGCGCGCGGCGCAAGGTCTTGACGTTGACTGCATAGGTTGATGGCATATTTGCCGCGCGGTGAGCTGCAACTCGGCGTACTCCGTATCTTGACCCCGGCCCAAAGTTTGGAGATTTGGCCATGAGCACCCTGACCATTCGTTTGCCTGATGAAACCGCTGAACGGCTGAAGTCGCTGGCGGTCTTGGATCGTTTGGACGCCGCCGATCAGGCCTGAGTCGCATTGGAGGGAGACCCCTCCACGCCCAAGCGCTCCAAACCGTGCAGAATGCGCCCCCATCACAAGGGCTTGTTGCATTGCTTCATGAGCGTACACACCTCGGACACTTCTTCCTCCGCCACGGCGCGTCCCACCGTCAGCCTGCCGCGCTTGCGCGACATGGCGGCGCGGGGCGAGAAGATCACCATGTTGACCTGCTATGACGCGACCTTTGCGCAGCTGCTGGATGCCGCTGGCGTGGACGTGCTCTTGGTGGGCGACTCTCTGGGCAATGTGGTGCAGGGCGAGAAGAGCACGCTGCCGGTGACGCTGGAGCACATGGCCTATCACACGGCTTGTGTGGCGCGCGCCAAAAAAGCGGCTTGGCTGATTGCAGACATGCCCTTTGGTGCCTACGAGGCCTCGCCTCAGCAGGCCTTTGCCGCCGCCACAGCGCTGATGCGCGCCGGCGCGCAGATGGTCAAGCTCGAAGGCGCTGGGCCGATTGTTGAGACTGTGCGCTTCTTGGTGGATCGGGGCATCCCCGTCTGCGCCCATTTGGGTCTGACGCCGCAGCGCGTGCATGCGCTGGGCGGCTTCAAGGTGCAGGGGCGTGACGACGGCGGTGCGGCTCAGCTCAAGGCTGATGCCCGCGCACTGGCCGAGGCCGGTGCCGCCATGCTGGTGCTGGAGCTGGTGCCCTCGGCGCTGGCGCGCGAGATCACCGAAGCCCTGCCGGGCCTGATGACCATCGGCATTGGTGCCGGGGTCGGCACCTCGGGCCAGGTGCTGGTGCTGCACGACATGCTGGGCCTGACCAGCGGCAAAAAGCCCCGCTTTGTGCGCGACTTCACCTTAGAGCCGGGCAGCGGCAGCGTGCTGCCCACCGCGCAGGCCGTGGCCCGCTATGTGGCCGATGTGAAGGCCCAGACCTTCCCTGACGAAGCCCAGCACGGGTATTGATGGACCCAGCGGCGGAGCAAAAACACCATGCAAGTCATCCACACTCTCGCCGAGCTGCGCGCCGCGCTGGCCGGCCGCCCCGGCGCCGCCTTTGTGCCCACCATGGGCAATCTGCATGAGGGCCACTTGGCCCTGGTGCGCGAGGCCCGCGCCCAAGCCCTGCCCGGAGCGCCGGTGGTGGCCAGCATTTTTGTCAACCGCCTGCAGTTCTTGCCGCACGAAGACTTTGACCAATACCCCCGCACCCTGGCGCGCGACAGCGAACTGCTGCAAAGCGTGGGTTGCGACATCGTCTTCGCCCCCGCTGAAAAAGAGCTTTACCCCGAGCCGCAAAGCTACAAAGTCCACCCGCCCGCCCCGCTGGCGGATTTGCTGGAGGGCGAGTTCCGCCCCGGCTTTTTCACTGGCGTGTGCACGGTTGTGATGAAGCTGCTCCAGTGCGTGCAGCCCGAGGTGGCCGTGTTTGGGCAAAAGGATTACCAACAGCTTGCAGTCGTGCGGGGCATGGTGCGCCAGTTTGCGATGCCGCTGCGCATCGTGGGCCTGCCTACGGTGCGGGCCGACGACGGCCTGGCGCTGTCCTCACGCAATGGCTACCTCAGCGCCACCGAGCGTGCCGAAGCCATCCACCTTAAGCGCACGCTGGACGCGCTGGCCGACGCCAGCCGCATCGCCGGCACGCCCCTGGCCACGCTGGAGGTGCAGGCCATGAACGCGCTGCGTGCCCGCGGCTGGGCGCCGGATTACCTCACCACTCGCCGCCAAGGCGATCTCTTGCCCCCCACCGACGAAGAGCGCTCACAAGGTGCTGCATTGGTGGTGCTGGGCGCCGCGCGGCTGGGCAGCACCCGGCTGATCGACAACTTAGAGTGTTGATCCGCGCTGCGCGGCCCACCAAGCCAGAACGCCCTGACCCGCCACCCTGCCGCTGGCCATGCTGGCGCTGAGCAAATAGCCGCCGGTGGGGGCGTCCCAGTCCAGCATTTCACCGGCGCAGAACAGGCCGGGCAGGCTGCGCACCATCAGTCCCTCGTCCAAGCCACTCATCTGCACGCCCCCAGCGCTGCTGATGGCCTCGTCCAAAGGCCGTGCGCTGCGGGCCACCAAGGGCAGGGCTTTGATGCGGGCGGCCAGCCAAGCGGGGTCGCGGCTGGCGCTGTTCCATTCTTCCAGGCTCAGGCCTTCACGCAGCAGCCCGGCGGGAGCGCCGCTCAGGCCCGCCTTTTCTTTGAGGTGGTTGGCCATGGACCGCGTGCCTTGGCCGCCGGCCAAGGCTTTGTGCAGCTCGGCCTGGCTGCGGTGGGGCACCAGGTCCAGCGTTAGCGGGGCGCTGCCGTCTTGGGCCAGGCGCTCGCGCAGCAGGCGGCTGGCGGCATACACCAGATTGCCCTCTAGGCCCGTGGCCGTGAGCACGCATTCGCCCAGGCGGTCAAAGTGTTCGCCGTCTGCACCGTCGCAGGCCAGGCGCACGTTCTTCAGCGGCGTGCCGGCCCAGCGCTCGGCCAGGTGGGTGCTCCAGCCGATGTCAAAGCCGCAGTTGCTGGGCGCCAGGGGTGTGATGGGCAGCCCGGCCGCTTGCAGCGGGGCCACCCAAGCGCCGTCCGAGCCCAGGCGCGCCCAACTGCCGCCGCCCAGGGCCAGCACCACCGCGTCTGCGCGGTGCTCGGCGGGGCCTTGCGGGGTGTTGAAGCGTAAGGTCCAGCGGCCATCGGCGGCACGTTCGCTCAGGCTGTCGGCCTGCCAGCGGTGGCGTTGATGAAAGCGCACGCCTGCAGCGCGCAGCCGAGACAACCAAGCCCGCAGCAGCGGGGCCGCTTTCATCTCGGCCGGGAAGACCTTGCCCGAGCTGCCCACAAAAGTGGCAACCCCTAAGCCCTCGGCCCAGGCGCGCAGGCCATCGGGGGAGAGGGCGTCCAGCCACGGGGCCACGTGCTCGGCTTGGGGTCCAAAACGGCGGGTGAAGGAGGCGCGCGGCTCGGCGTGAGTCAGGTTCAAACCACCTTTGCCCGCCAGCAAGAACTTGCGGCCCACCGAGGGCATGGCGTCGAACACGTCCACCTGGGCGCCGCCCGCCGCCAAGGCTTCGGCGGCCATCAGCCCGGCGGGGCCACCGCCCACCACCGCCACACGCGGGGCGCCAGCATGGGGCGCGACAGAGGAAGAAGGCCCGGCGTGCGGGGTGGAATCAGGTGCAAAAGCTTGTGTCATGAGGCATAGCAGTCTATGCCACGGGCTTGCGGCTCGCCCGGCCGAGGGTAAAAAGAAACCGATACAAACAGACACACTTACGGCGGCTGTGGCGCTTAAGTGCCAAACCGCTCCGACGAAAGGCAGTCTCAGGCCCAGCCCTCATGCCCTTTTCCGAGTCTCCCCACGCCCCAATGACTTCTCGCGAAGGGGAACTGCGCGCCCTGCGCCTGCTGCTGCCCATTGGCGCGGCCGTGGTGCTGCTGATCTCTGCGTGGGAGCATGCCAATGGCGTGGTCTCTTGGTGGGACCGCTGGCTCTACCCGGTGTTGGTCACGGTGTTTGCGGCCGGTGGGCTCACCTTGTGGCGCCGGCCTCAGCACCACGCCAAGGTTCGCCTGGTGTCCGTGGTGACGGTCAATCTCTACCTGATGGCCGTTTTGCTGATGGTGCTGTTCATTGGCGACGCGCCCTTGAACCAATACACCTTGCTGACCACCTTGGTGTGGCTGCCCTTTGGCTATGGCCTGATCTTTGTGATGCTGGCGGCGCGCCCGGCCATGGTCATCTCCTTCATCGTGGCGCTGCTCACCTTCACGCCGATTATTGTGGCCATGGCATTCAACTTGCGGCCCAACTGGGGCGAGGAGTTCACCACCACCATGCCCGTGTTGGCGCTGTCTCAGGTGGTTTACATCGTGCTGCTGCTGGCCATCTCAGACCTGCGCGCGGGCTTGCATCGCACCAGCGCCCGTCTGCAGGTGGCGCAAGAGCTGGCGCTGAGCGATGCGCTCACCGGCGTGGGCAACCGCCGCGCCCTGCAAGAACATGTGCGCGCAGGCCTCTCGGCGGCCGAGCGGGGGCAGGTGCCCACCAGCATCATCTTGATGGACATCGATCACTTCAAGCCCATCAACGACAACCACGGCCACAGCGGTGGCGACCAAGTCCTGGTGCAAATGGCCCAGCTCCTGACCGACCAACTGCGCGCCAGCGACCGCCTGGGCCGCTGGGGTGGCGAAGAGTTCATGGTGGTGGCGCAGGCCACGCCCATGCATGCGGCGCTGGAGCTGGCCGAGCGCATCCGCAAAGCCGTGGCGGCGTTTGAATTTGCGCATGGCGACCCAGTGACGCTGTCACTGGGCGTGACCCAAACCCTGCCCGGTGACACCGCCGACAGCCTGGTGCACCGCGCCGACAAAGCCCTCTACCGCGCCAAGAACGGCGGACGGAATCGGGTTGAGGCGCAAACCATGGTGACGGCCAGCTGAGCCCCCCTTCAGCGACCCGACCTTGCTCTTGCGTCACACCGAGGGGCCCAGCAAGACGATGTTGCGGTAGCCCAAGCGGATCAGCCCTTGCTGCTGAAACTGCCGCAGTTGCTGGTTGACCCGCTGCCGCGACGCCATCACCGCCATGGCCAAGTCGCTTTGGTTCACCCGCAGCTGAATCCCATCGGCGACCTCCACGCCGTTGAACTGCGCAAATCGCTCCAACGACGCCCAGACCTTTTGCGTCAAGGTGCGCGTGGCCTGCGCTGCAATCGTGTCAAACAACTGATTGATGCGCAGACCCAAGACGCGCAACAAATCTACCGCCACCGCGCTGTCTTGGCCGATCAAGTCCACCAGCTTGATGCGCTCGACATGCAGCACCTGAGAGGTGCCTGAGGACACCAACTCCGTGGGGTGGGTGGCCTGCGCAAACACCGAGCTCAAACCGGAGACCTCACCGGGCAACATCCAGCGCAGCAATTGCTCCTGGCCATCAGCGGTGGACAGACTCACGCGCAGCCGTCCCTGCACGATCAGCATCGCCTGCGTCGTGACTTGCTCGCGGCTGACTGTAAATTTCATAGATTTTCTGCAAGAACGCACTCCAGGCAGTAAGGATGGGCTGTTGCATAGCTATCGGAGTAATACTTGGTATGGAACAGTTTACTGGAGTTGACGCCGCATCATGCCCATACCTGGATGGAAGTACAACATTCCTTGGTTTTGGGCGATCTTTGGTGTCCTGTCCTGTGTGGTTCTCGTTTACTTTGCGAGATGGTTCGGCAAGAAGTGGAATTATGACCCGAGAGGATTACTATGCCGAACTAGTTTTATCCGATCCGGCTCTGATCTTGATATTTTGGAGCACTGATTCTCCCATTTGTCAGAGTATCCGTTTCTGTAAACTCTATCTCTGCACCGTACCTATCCCCTCACCCTTCTGGATGTCGTCTATTTAAGCTGGCACCCTGGTGTGCATGGAGTGGTCACCTTCATGGGCGAGTGGACGCTGACCTTTGGCAGAGTGGACAGTCTGCCAATATATTTTCTTCCCCCCCCCCCCCCCCCCCCCCCCTATTATGGCCCTGATGGCCACCAATCGGTACCGTTTACGGCTTGCATGTCAAAGACAACATGCAGCATATTGCCGCCTGGTTTTATGTCTCGGGCAGTCTAGGCGTAATATACTGCGGTGATTACCTGGTTCTCTTTCTCTTTTTGGGAAATGATGGGTTTTGCCTCAACTTTTTTCTGGTCTGGCTCAATAAAGACCAAGAATCACTGGCGGCCGGGTACCGCTATTTAAGCTGGAACCATACCTTTGGCGGCGTCGTGCTGCTGCTCGGCTTTGTCCTGCTAGCTATCAGGCCACAAGGTGATCTTTCTTTTGACCAACTCGACGAACATAATACCCAGCTCTATACCTGGCTGATAATGGCCGGTCTGGATGCCTCAATTGGCCGCCGTGCCGCCCCCTCCATTCCTGGCTTCCCGATGCGTACAGCAAAGCCACCGTTGCCGGGGCGGTATTTATGTGTGCTTTTAACACTAAAACAGCGATCTATACACTGGCGCGCGCCTTTGCCGGCTTTGGCATGCTCATCGTGCTGGGAGAGGCATCATGGGCTGTTTACGGTATAATTTATGCCATGATCGAAAATGATATACGGAAATTCTTGGCTGGGAAATTGTCAGCCAGGTCGGCTATATGGTGACCGGGGTCGCGCATAGGAACCGCTCTGGCCATCAACGGGACCTGTGCCCACGCCTTCGCCTCATATCCTCTTGCAAAGCGATTGCTCTTCATGGCTGCCGGAGCCATCATCCATGCTACCGGTACATCGAAATTCACCGAATCTCACGGCGGGCTCTACAAAAAAATGCCTGCCACTCTCTTTTTCATGGTAATTGTGGCGGCATATCCGTTTCAGCTTTTCCCTTCTTTTCCGGTTTTGTCTCCAAATCGATGATCATAACCGCCAGCTTTGAGGCTCATCTCCTTGTTGCCGGCTTTCTGCTCACTCTTGTTTCCGTTGGTACTTTTCTCGTGGCCGGACTGCGGTTGCCTTATCTGATCTTTTCGGTGAGAATCGTTGCAGCGAAGAAACCTGGACCAAGGCAGAGGATCCGCCGTGGAATATGCACCTGGCTATGGCTGTTGCGGCATTCTTCTTGTGTTTCCTGATCGGTTCATACACGCCATTTCTCTATATGCTGCCCAACGCGGCTGTAACGTATCATCCTTACGGGAGCTACCACCTGGTGAAACTCTGCAGATCCTTGCTTTTACAGCCCTGGCATTTGTTTACCTCAAGGACAAACTTGGTGCGAAAGCAACCATCAGTCTTGATCTTGACTGGTTTTACCGTATGGGTGGCAGAGGTTTCCTCTGGCTTGCCAAACACCCCATCCAATGGCTTGATAATACCTGGGGTGTCGCTTATCGAGAGGTGGTTGGCTTGTACTCGTTGATGACGACCGCTAAATTCTGGTCATGGTTCGACTGGCACGGCATTGACGGCGTGGTAGACGGAAGTGCCGATGTGTAAGGGCAATTGGACGAAGAGTAACCATTGTCTTGCAGAGAGGGCAGATACAACAGACGATTTTCATATCAGTCACCTTTGCTGCTGTTCTTCTCATCTCGTATGTCTGGCTATAACATTTTGACCTCAAGGATCACTGGTAATGGATCAACTACTGATTAACTCCGGCTTCCCCATTTTGGGTATTGCTTATTTTCCTGCCGCTGGCTGGTGCGCTTGTTCTCTTGTTTGTGAAGAATGAGTCACTGTGCCGATACCTTGCCTAGCCCGACGAGTATTGTCGGCTTGCTTTCCTTACAACTGGTGGTAGGCTTCGACAGGACAACTGATAAATTTCCAGTTCGCTGAACAACATACGTGGATTGAGGCCTTTAACATTAACTACACTATTGGCGTTGATGGTATCTCCATTCTCCTCATCCTTCTTACAACAATTATTATGCCATTTTGTGTACTGGCATCATGGTCCTACATCAAAACACGGATTCAGGCTTTCATGATCTGCCTCCTGGTTATGGAAACAGCCATGATAGGAGTTTTTGTCGCCTTGGATTTTGTTCTGTTTTATGTCCTCTGGGAAGCGATGCTCATCCCGATGTACCTTCTTATCGGCATCTGGGGCGGGCCGAGAAAAATTTATGCATCCGGTTAAATTCTAGCAATACGTAACTG
>JAXHNT010000072.1:0-13117 GCA_034520165.1 Ideonella sp. | reverse complement strand
AGCCCAGTGCTTGCCCGAAGATCGCCAGACCTGGGGCGATCGGATTGACCACATCGTGCTGACGGCCTCAGGCGGCCCCTTCCGGCAACGCGATCCGGCCAGCCTTTTCGACATCACACCGGAGCAAGCTTGTGCGCATCCAAACTGGGTGATGGGCCGCAAAATCTCGGTGGATTCCGCCACCATGATGAACAAGGCCTTGGAGGTCATCGAGGCGCGTTGGCTGTTTGACCTCACCCCAGAGCAGATCAAAGTCGTCATTCATCCACAGAGCATCATCCACTCGATGGTGGTCTGCAAAGACAACTCGGTCTTGGCGCAGTTGGGCACGCCGGATATGCGCGTGCCCATTGCTTACGGCTTGTCGTTTCCCGAGCGCATTGAGTCCGGGGCGAACGCCCTAGATTTCCTTGGCCTCAAGGCCTTGACCTTTGAGGCGCCAGAGCGCGCGCGCTTCCCGGGCTTCTTCCTGGCCTGGGAGGCCCTGCGCGGGCCAGAGGGAAGCACTGCGGTGCTGAATGCTGCAAATGAAGAAGCGGTGGCCGCCTTCTTGGATCACCAGATTCGATTTGATGCCATCCATCGGGTCAATGCTGAAGTGCTGGCGGCGGTGCTACCCCAAGCCCAGGAGTCACAGACCATTGAGGGTTTGCTAAACCTGGATCAGCGGGCGCGCCATCTGGCCAAGGCCCTCATGGCGACTTTGCCCAAACCTTGAGAGGCTGAAGTCTCTCCATCATGCTCAGCAACTTCTTTTTCAGCACCTTCGGCTTCATCATCACGCTGGGCCTGTTGGTCATCGTGCACGAATGGGGCCACTATCAAGTCGCGCGCTGGTGCGGCGTGCGGGTGTTGCGTTTTTCAGTGGGGTTTGGCTCGGTTTTGTGGCGCCGTCAACGTCACCCCGGGGCCACCGAGTTCACGCTGTCGGCGCTGCCGCTGGGTGGCTATGTGCGCTTCTTAGACAGCCGTGAAGGCGCGGTTTCTCCAGCAGAGCGCAGTCAAAGCGACTTGCAACCTCTGAGTAAGCGCGTTTTTAGCGTGGCTTCGCCGCTGGTCCTTTGTTGAATCTGTTGCTGGCAGTTCTGCTCTACGCGCTGGTGGCCTGGACCGGCAAGCAAGAGCCTGCGGCAGTGCTGGCCACGCCGGTGCAAGCCAGCCTTGCCGCAGAGGCGGGCCTGAAGGCCGGCGATCGTGTGCTCGCAAGCCGTACTGCCGATACTGAAGAGTGGCGGGATGTAGTTTCTTTCGCGGACTTGTTCCAATCTTTGGGTCAGGCCGCTGTTGAAGGGCAGTCTTTACAACTTCTGGTCGGTAAAGAAGGCGGAAGCAAACGCCAAGAAGTGTTGCTGGAGTTGTCGCATCTGGGCGAAGGTGCACAGCTTGATCGCAGGACTGTTCAACGCATTGGCCTGCGCGGGGGTTATGCCGAGCCGGTGATGGGAGAGATCAAAGCGGATGGCGCCGCATTTGCAGCAGGCCTGCAAAAAGGTGATCGGGTGCTCTTGGTGGATGATCAAGCGGTGATCGACGCGGCTTGGTTAAGAGATCGGATTCGCGCACATGTCGATGCGCCTGCTCCCATGCGCTGGACGATTGAGCGTGGCGGTCAGCGGCTCTCAATGCAAGTCTCTCCCAGGGTGTCTACAGAGGGAGATGTTCGCTTTGGCAAGGTAGAGGCCTTCATTGGTGCGGCACCGTCCATGGTGGAGGTGAGCTACGGTTTGCTGGAGGGCTTTGAGCGCGTGCCTCCGCACATCGGGACCGGTGCCGAGATGGCGAGTTTCCCCCCGTCAGGGCTTGAAGATGCTGGCCGACAGCTGCTGATTTTGCGAAGCTATCCCTTTTCGAAGAATCTGAGCGGCCCCCCTATCCCTTATTTGCAGAGGGGAGCTGCGTCAATCTGTTCCTCCTTCCGCCATGAGGACTGTCAGTGATTACCCAGAGTTTCTTCGGGCTCTTTGTCAGTTTGAGTCCACCGCAGGCGGCCGGAACCTGCTGCCGCTTTCGCTCTGGGCGGATGCCTGGATGGGGGTGGGCAGTTCCGATGCGCTGGTTCTTTCGGGGCCGAAGGGCTGGATCGGGGCGACCGGTTTCTGATGTTTTTTTTTTAGCCCTCAAGTGGTTGCAACGTGGGGTGCAGGTGCGTTGGCTCCTGTTGCTAGATGACGCCACGACTCATCGCTGCCTTCAACGACCTGGCCTCGCGCCTCTTGCTTCGCACTTCGAACAGGTACATTACTTTGGTGGATGCCCTTCTTTTTTAACCTTGGAATTCTTTTGCAGTCCCTATCCCCTGCCTTTCGCGGCATTGGCATGCGGCGCAGCCATGCCTGAAAAGCGCTTGGCGGCCGAGCTCTCCTTGCCAGACGGCTCCGTGACATCCGCATTGAGCTGGGGCACGGGTTCAGGAGCGGGTGACCTAGGTGGTGAAAAAGTTTCAGGCTCCCGCGCCTTCCGGGTCGGCGACACACCTACACCGACGACAAGGGCGCTGCTGCGCTTCGTGCCCTGTTTGCTACTGGTTTGTTCAAAGATGTTCGCTTGGACATTGATGACAAAGTGGTGGTCGTTGTTGTCGATGAACGCGCCATCGTAGCCTCCGTGAATTTCGTCGGTCTGCGCGAGTTTGACAAAGAGCAGTTGACCAAAGCCTTGAAGGAGAACGGCGTGGGCGAGGGCCTGCCGTTTGACAAGGCCGTGGTGGACCGAGCTGAGCAAGAAATCAAGCGGCAGTACCTCTCCAAGAGTTTGTACGGTGCCGAGGTCGTGACCACCGCCACACCGATAGAGCGCAACCGCGTGGATGTGACCTTCACCGTCGTCGAAGGCGATGTGGCCAAGATTAAAGAGATTCGCATTCTTGGAACCAAGGCGATCTCTGAGTCCACCTTGCTGGGTGAGTTAGACCTGACCGTGGGGGGCTGGTTGACTTGGTACACCAAGACAGACCGCTACGCGCGCTCCAAGCTCAACGCCGACCTGGAAAAGCTGCGCTCTTACTACCTGAACCGCGGTTACTTGGAGTTCGATGTCAAGTCGACCCAAGTCACTATTTCGCCGGACAAGCAAGACATCAGTATCACCATCACCGTTGATGAGGGGCAGCCTTATGTGGTGACCTCTGTGCGCTTGGAGGGGGATTACCTGGGGCGGGAACAAGACTTCCGCCAACGTGTGCTGGTGCGGCCCGGTCAAGCCTATCGGGGTGACGATGTGACGGCCACGCAGCGGCAGTTTACGGATCACTACGGTACCTACGGTTACGCCTTTGCGCAGGTTGAGCCGCGCACTGAGATCGACCGTAAGACGGGGCAGGTGGCGGTCGTACTGCAAGGCTTTGCCGGGCCAGCGCGTCAATGTGCGGCGCATCAGCGTGGCGGGCAACACCGTCACGCGTGATGAGGTGATCCGTCGCGAGTTTCGTCAGTTCGAATCGTCGTGGTACGACGGAGCCAAGATCAAGCTCTCGCGCGACCGGGTTGAGCGCCTGGGTTTTTTCAATGAAGTCGCTGTCGAAACCAACGAGGTACCTGGTGCCCCTGATCAAGTCGATCTGGCCGTCAATGTGACTGAAAAACCGACCGGCAGTTTGCTGCTGGCAGCGGGTTATTCCCAGACGGACAAGTTGACCATCAGTGTTTCGATACAGAAGGAAAACATTTTTGGCTCTGGCAACCGCTTGGGTCTGGATGTCAACACGGGCAAGACGAGCCGGAACTTGGTGATCAGCACCCATGATCCCTATTTCACAGATGACTGGAGTCTCGCGGACTTTAGACGTGTACTACAAGACGTCACGTCCGTTCACAACCAGCTTCTCCGAGCAATTTCAGTTTGCGACGGCCGGAACAAGCATTCGCTTTGGCGTTCCCTTCACTGAGTTCGACACAGTGTTCATGGGCATTGGTGTCGAACAAAACATCATTGGTGCAGACTCCGGACTCACACAAACTCTGCTGAAGTTCAAGGAGTCAGCAGGAGGAAAGCGGCATAGCTTGGCTGTTCCGCTGACCGTTGGTTGGGCAAGAGATGAGCGAGACAACCCCATCACACCAACTCGGGGAACCTACCGGCGGCTCAACTTCGACATGAGCGTAGTGGCTGATTTGCGTTACGCCTCCTTGGACGCTCAGTACCAGCAGTATTTGAACCTTCCCTGGAAGTTGACGCTGGGCCTCAACGGGCAAGTGGGATTAGGTTATGGCTTGGCAGGGCGTGAGTTTCCAGTTTTCAAGAACTTCCGTGGGGGTGGTTTGGGGTCTGTAAGAGGCTTTGAGCAAAATTCATTCGGAGGAACCGATATTCTAGGCTCCTACGACGGGGGTGCTCGCAAGTTGAACCTCAACGCTGAGCTGTATGTTCCCCTTCCCGGCAGTGGCAACGATAAGTCCTTGCGAGTTTTTGGCTTTGCCGATGCGGGTAACGTCTGGCGCACCAGTGGCAACTTGGGCGAGGAAACCCAGAACGACAAAGAGCGCGGTCAGACCAACTCCCTGAGTGATTTGCGGGCTTCTGCGGGTATCGGCCTGAGCTGGATTTCCCCAGTCGGACCACTAAAGCTCAGCTATGGCACGCCACTGCGTTCCTTCAAGGGCGATAAAATTCAACGATTCCAGTTTCAAATCGGATCGGCATTCTGACCATGAGCTCGCTGTTTAAAACTATCGCGCAGACCCTGGCACTGACCGCCGCCATGGCCGCCACCAGCGCAGCTCCGGCGCAAGAGTTGAAGATTGGATACGTTAATGGCGAGCGTGTGTTGCGCGAGGCTGCACCAGCCAAAGCGGCCCAAGCCAAGCTAGAGGCGGAGTTCAAGAAGCGTGAAACCGAATTGAATGAAACGGGTAGCCGCCTGCGCATGGCCATGGAAAAGCTGGAAAAGGAAGCGCCAACCATCTCCGAAGCCGAACGCACCCGTCGCCAAAGAGAACTTGCCGAACAAGAGCGCGATTTCCAGCGCAAACGCCGTGAACTGCTGGAAGACCTGAACCAGCGCAAGAGTGAGGAGCTGGCCGCCGTGAGCGAGCGCGCCAGCAAGGTCATCAAGCAAATTTTTGACCAAGAGAAGTACGATCTCATCATCACTGAAGCCGCTTTCTTCAGCCCCCGCGTTGACATCACCAAACGCGTGATCGACGCCCTGAACGCCGGCAAGTGAGCAGCCTCCCTCATGCTGCTGCCAGCGCGGCGGCAGGGGCCACAGTGGCCGATGTGGTGGCAGCCTTCGGCGGTGAGGTGTTGGGTGACCCCAGTCTAGGGCTGGACCGTATTGCTTCGCTGCAAAGCGCCGACGCTCACAGCATCAGCTTCTTGGCGCAAAACAAGTTCTTGGTGCAGTTGCAAGCCAGCCAAGCCGGCTGCGTGATTCTGCGGCCAGAGCATCGTGAACTGGCACGGCAGCGCGCTGCGGCCATCCTCACCCCCGACCCCTACCTCTACTACGCTCGGCTGACCCAGTGGTGGGTGCAGCGTCAGCGCGCCCAGCATTCCGCAGGCGTTCACCCCACGGCACACATCGGCCAAGGCGTGGTGCTTCATCCGTCGGCCCGCATTGGCGCGTTTGTCGTCATTGAAGACGGCGCCAGCATTGGCGAAGGCGTGGTGGTCGGCCCGCACACCGTGGTGGGCGCCGGTGCGGCGCTGGGTGCGCACACTCGCCTTGCGTCGCGGGTCAGCTTTGGAGAGCACTGCCGTATTGGGGCTCGCGGCATGATCCACAGCGGGGCCGTGATTGGCGCAGATGGCTTTGGCTTTGCACCTCAGGCCGGGGCTTGGACCCGCATTGAGCAGCTTGGCGCAGTGCGCTTGGGGGACGATGTAGACATCGGCGCCAACACCTGTGTCGACCGCGGTGCCTTGGACGACACCGTGCTGGAAGACGGCGTCAAGCTCGATAACCTCATCCAGATTGCTCACAACGTGCATATTGGCGCCCACACGGCCATGGCGGGTTGCGTGGGGGTGGCGGGCAGCGCTCGCATCGGCAAACATTGCACCTTCGGCGGGGCGGCCATGATCTTGGGCCACCTGGAGATTGGTGACCATGTGCATATTTCGGCGGCCAGTGTGGTGATGAGCTCCATCATCAAGCCTGGGCAATACAGCGGGGTCTTCCCAATCGACGACAATGGCGCTTGGGAGAAGAACGCGGCCACATTGCGCCACTTGCACACGCTACGGGCTCGCCTGCGTGCTTTAGAAAAGAAATTCGCATCATGATCATGGATATCCACCAGATTCTCAAACGCCTTCCGCACCGCTACCCCATGCTGTTGGTCGACCGGGTGCGCGAGCTTGAGAAAGACGTCCGCATCCTGACGGTCAAGAACGTCACGATCAACGAACCTTTTTTCAACGGCCACTTTCCGCATCGCCCCGTGATGCCGGGGGTGTTGATCCTTGAAGCCATGGCCCAATCAGCGGCGTTGCTGTCCTTTGCGTCTGCCGAGGTGGACCCCGGTGACGACACCGTGGTTTACTTCGCGGGCATCGACTCCGCGCGCTTCAAGCGCCCGGTGGAGCCGGGCGATCAACTGCTGATCGAGGCCAGCATTGACCGCGTCAAGGGCGGCATCTACAAATACAAAGCCCAAGCCACTGTGGATGGCGAGGTGGCCGCATCGGCCGAGCTGATGTGCACCATGCGCAAGATTGCCTGACCCAAGGCTCCTGAGCTTGCCCATGGCATTGATTCACCCGACGGCTGTTATAGATGCCGCTGCTGAGCTAGACAGCTCGGTGCAGGTGGGCCCGTATACCGTGATTGGCCCCCATGTGCGCATTGGCGCGGGCTCGGAGATCGGCCCGCACTGTGTGGTGGAGGGGCGCACCACCATCGGCCAACACAACCGGTTTTTCCAGTTCGGCTCGATTGGTGCTATACCGCAAGACATGAGTTATGGCGGTGAGCCGACCGAGCTGGTGATTGGCGACCACAACACCATCCGCGAGTTCTGCACCCTGAACCTGGGCACGCTCAAGGAAGAGGGTGTCACGCGCATCGGCTCGCACAACTGGATCATGGCCTATGTGCACGTTGCCCATGATGTGCGCATCGGTGATCGCACGGTGCTGGCCAATGGGGCTACGCTCGCCGGCCATGTGCATGTGGGCGATTGGGCTACGGTGGGCGGCCTCTCCGGTGTTCACCAGTTCGTCCACATCGGTGCTCACGCGATGATTGGCTTTCAAGGCCACGTGGCACAAGACGTGCCACCGTTCATGACCGTCGACGGCAATCCTCTGCAAGTGCGCGCCGTCAATATGACCGGCTTGAAGCGCCGTGGCTTTACCGACGAGCGCACCGCCGTCATCCGCCGCATGCACAAGCTGCTGTATCGCTCCTCGTTGCCCTTGGCCGAGGCCATGGCGGCCATTGCCGTACTCAAAGGCAGTGAGCCCAGTGCTGATGGCGACATCACCGTGATGCTGGACTTTCTGGCGGGTGCCAAGCGCGGCATCGTCCGCTGAGGAAGGGGCCCTGATGACACAGGCCCCCCGTCTGGCGATGGTGGCCGGTGAGGCCTCCGGCGACCAATTGGCCAGCTTGCTGCTGGCGGGTTTACGTGAGCGCTGGCCCGGCACCCAAGCCGTGGGCATCGGTGGGCCGCAAATGTTGGCTCAGGGCTTTCAGGCCTGGTGGCCCAGCGACAAACTCTCTGTCTTTGGCTTCGTGGACGCCCTGCGCCACTACCGCGAGTTGGTCGGCATCCGCAGCCAACTGCGTGATAGGTTGCTGCACGAGCGCCCCGATGTCTTCATTGGCGTCGATGCACCCGATTTCAACTTCGGCTTGGAGGCCCCCCTCAAAGCCGCCGGCATTCGCACGGTCCACTTCGTCTGCCCCTCCATCTGGGCTTGGCGCGGAGAGCGCGTCAAGAAGCTGGCGGCTGCCGCCGACCACGTGCTCTGCCTCTACCCCTTTGAGCCGGCCCTCTTGGCCCGGCACGGCGTAGCTGCCACTTTTGTGGGCCACCCGATGGCTGACAAAGTGCCGCTCGACCCACCACGCACCGACGCGCGGCAGAGTTTGGGACTGGCCGCGCAAGACACCGTGGTGGCCCTGTTGCCGGGCAGCCGCCGCAGCGAGATTCGCCATATCGCGCCCGCCTTGCTGCAGGCCGCTGTGCAGATGGCCCAACATCGCCCCGAGCTGCGTTTTGTACTGCCCATCGCCCCCGGCCTTCGGCCCCTGGTGGAGCAGGCTGTGATGGAGGCGGGTGCCAGCCGCTTGGCGTTGCAGCTGGTGGATGGCCGCTCCCACGAGGTGCTGGCCGCTTGCGATGTGACGCTGATTGCCAGTGGCACTGCCACTCTGGAAGCCGCGCTCTACAAGCGGCCCATGGTCATCGTTTATCGCCTGGGCTGGCTCAACTGGCAGCTCATGCGCCGCATGGCCTATCAGCCCTGGTTTGGCCTCCCCAATGTCTTGCTCAAAGACTTTGTGGTGCCAGAGTTTATTCAAGATGCCGCCGAGCCCAAGGCCATCGCGCAGGCGGCCTTGGCTTGGCTGAACGACGCACCTCGGCAAGAGCGATTGCAGAGACAATTCAACGACCTTCACCTCAGCCTGCGGCAAGACACCGCAGCCCGATCCAGCGATGCCCTCGCGACGCTCCTCCAAAAAGCCTGAGCAGCTCACGCTGCACTTCCCCACCTCCGGTCTACTGGCCGGCGTGGACGAGGCTGGCCGCGGCCCCTTGGCCGGGTCGGTGGTGGCTGCGGCGGTCATCTTGGATGACTTGCAACCCATCAAGGGACTCAAAGACTCCAAGGTGCTGACTGAGCGCAAGCGAGAGGCCTTGTTTGATGAGATTCGCGGCAAAGCCCTGTGCTTTTGCATTGCCGAGGCCTCGGTCGAAGAGATCGACCGACTGAACATCTTGCAGGCCACCATGTTGGCCATGAAGCGCGCTGTTGAAGGCCTGCGTCTGCCGCCTTCCAAAGTCCTGGTCGACGGCAATCGGCTGCCGGTGCTCAAGATGCCTGCCGAAGCCATCGTGAAGGGCGACGCCAAAGTGCAGGCCATTTCGGCCGCGTCCATCTTGGCCAAGGTCCACCGAGACCGGCTCTGCCTGGACATGCACGCCCAATGGCCCCACTACGGCTTTGCCACGCACAAAGGCTATCCCACCGCCATGCACCTACGGGCCTTGCTCGAGCATGGCGCATCGCCCCTCCACCGCCAGAGTTTTGGCCCGGTGCGCCAGGCTTTGGCTTCCAAGGCCGCTGCTGCATGACGCCCTCCACTGAGCGCATCACCTCCAGAGACAACCCCTTGCTGGTGCGCATTCGAAAGCTGGGGGCAGATTCAGGCGCGTATCGCAAGCAAGGGCTGGCGTGGCTGGAGGGCGACCACCTCATCAGCGCTGCACTGCAACGGGGCGTGGCGCTCTCAGAATTGGTGGTGGCCGAATCGGCCTGGGCTCAACGTGCTGATTGGCGCCGCTGGGCGCCCGAGGTGCGGCGAGTGGTTGAAGTGCCGGATGCGCTGTTCGCGGGCCTCAGCACCTTGGACACCCCGGGCCGCATCGGCGCCCTGATGACCTTGCCATCGGCCCAAACGCTGGCGCCGCAGGTCTTCACCGTGGTGCTCGACCGCCTGCAAGACGCGGGCAACGTCGGCAGCATTTTGCGCAGTGCAGCCGCCTTTGGCGTGCGCCAGGTGCTGGCTTTAAAGGGCACAGCGGCACTGTGGTCGCCCAAGGTGGTGCGCGCTGGCATGGGTGCGCACTTTGCGATGCAGTTGATCGAAGGCCTCTCAGACGACGATCTGGCGGCACTTCAAGTCCCCTTGCTCGCCACCAGCTCGCACCAGGGCCTGGTGCTGGGCCAATCCCCGCTGCCCTGGCCCTGCGCCTGGGTCATGGGCCATGAAGGCCAGGGCCTGAGCGACGCCCTTATGGCCCGCTGCAAGCACACCGTTCGCATCCCCCAGCCGGGCGGTGAAGAGTCGCTCAACGTGGCGGCAGCTGCGGCGATTTGTCTCTACACCACGCAAGCCCCCGCGTAGCGCTCGGTGTCTTGCGGGGGCGCTCGGGGTGCGCCTTACGGCCGCCGCTCTCCAGCCTGCAAAGCCTTGGCAATCCGATGCCGTGACACCGTGGGCTTAGGCACCTTGCCCTTGACCTGCTCAAACCACACCCGCACGTCCTCGTCCAGCGCGATGCCGTGCATGTAGTTGTAGAGCGCTTTCTTCAGGCCTTGGCCCAACGCATCGTGGTCGGTGCCCGTGGGGTCGATAAAGCCCACATCGTTCTTGGCGAAGCGACACCGGCCGGCAACGGGCAGCAGCGTTGACGCCGTAGTCTTGCGGGCGCTGGCCCACGGGCGAGTGCACGGTGCAGGCAAAGCGGTGGAAGAAGCCGCTGTGGATGCAGCCGTTCTCGAACAGCTGGCGCACGTACTCCAGCGCGTCCACCGTGTCTTGCACCGTTTGCGTGGGGAAGCCGTACATCAGGTAGGCGTGCACCAGGATGCCGGCATCGGTGAAGCCCTTGGTGACGCGCGCCACCTGCTCCACCGAGACGCCTTTTTTCATCAGCGCCAGCAGCCGGTCGGAGGCCACTTCCAGGCCGCCCGAGATGGCGATGCAGCCGCTGTCGGCCAGCAGCTGGCACAGCTCGGGCGTGAAGGTTTTCTCGAAGCGTACATTGCCCCACCAGCTGATGGCCGGGTTGCCGCGCCGCTGCAGCTCGGCCGCCAGCGCCTTCAGCGCCTTGGGCGGCGCGGCCTCGTCGACAAAGTGAAAGCCGGTCTGGCCGGTTTCTTGCACGATGGCTTCGATGCGGTCTACCAGCACCTCGGCGCTGGCGGCGTCATAGCGCGAGATGTAGTCCAGGCTCACGTCGCAAAAGCTGCACTTCTTCCAGTAGCAGCCGTGGGCCACGGTGAGCTTGTTCCAGCGCCCGTCGCTCCACAGCCGGTTCATGGGGTTGAGCATGTCCAGCAGCGACAGGTAGCGGTGCAGCGGCAGGCCGTCCCAGGTGGGCGTGCCCACGTCGTCGAAGGCGATGTCCGCCTCGGCCAAGTTGATGTAGCGCACCTGCGCTCGTTCGCGTCGCGCACAAATGTGCGCACCAAGCGCTCGCGCGAGCGCTGGCCTTGCAGGTGCTCGATCAGGGCCAGCAGCGGGCGCTCGCCGGCGTCCAGGGTGACGAAATCGAAGTAGTCGAACAGGCGGGGCTCGGCCAGCTCGCGCAGTTCGGTGTTCACAAAGCCGCCGCCCAGCGCGGTGACGATAGTCGGCCAACGCGCCTTGATGGTCTGCGCAATGCGGAACGCGGCGTACACCGCGCCGGGAAAGGGCACGGAGAGCAGCACCAATTGGGGCTGATGCTGGGCCATGGCGTCCAGGGTCAGGCGCGCTAGGGTGCGGTCCAGCAGGTTGGGCTCGGCGGCCAGGGCCTGGGCCAGCGGGTCAAAGGTGGGTTGGCTGGTGGCCAGTTTTTCGGCATAGCGCACAAACTCAAAGCGTGCATCCACTGCGTCGCGCAGTACATCGGCCAGGTCGTTCAGGTAGAGCGTCGCCAGGTGGCGGGCGCGGTCTTGCAAGCCCAGTGCGCCAAAGGCCCAGGCCAGCGGGTCGGCGCCGTCGTCGGCCAGGTAGGCGTCCAGGCTGGCAAAGCGTGCGCCTTCGGGCAGGTAGCGCCGCGCATTAATGCGGTGGGCCAGCGTGGGGTCTGCCCCTTGTAAAAACGCGATGGTGGGAGCGATGGTGGCGCGGTAGCTGGGGAATTCCGCCAAGAACTGCTGCACCTGGGCGCTATGCTTGTGCGGTGGCAACTGCTCGGCCGCTTCGCGCACTTGCTGCAAACCGTTAGGGCTCAACAACTCCAGCACCAAAGCCAGCGCCAAGTCTTCTTGCACCGCAGCCACGCCGCGCGCTGCGCAAAAAACCGGTGAGATAGGCGGTGGAAGGGTAGGGCGTGTTGAGCTGCGTCATCGGTGGGATGACGGACAGCACTTTGAAGCCTTGGATGCCAGTCGGCGGCGTGGCCGACGCAGGCGTGGAGAGGGGGGCAGACGTTGCAGGCATGGATGGGCGCGATTGTCCCATCCATGCGATCGCCAACTTACTGAGGGTTGAATCCGCTGCTCTTGATGATGCGGGCCCAAGCCGTGGTGTAGCTGCGCTCGCGCTGGCCCAATTGTTCAGGCGTCATGTGGACCGGGGTCAGGCCCATGGCCAACATGCGGGCCTGTACGTCGCGCTTGTCTAGCACCTTGGCCAGGGCAGCCGAGAAACTGTCGATGAAGGCGCGCGGCGTGCCCGTGGGGGCAAACACACCGTAGTAGGGCGCTTCTTCAAAGCCAGACACTCCCAACTCGCCAAAAGTAGGGACATCGGGCAGCACGCCTTGGCGGCTGGTGCCTGCCACGGCTACCACCTTGATTTTGCCGTTACGGTGGTTGTCGATGAAGTCAGGCACCGAACCCACGCCGGCCGCAATTTGGTTGCCCAGCATGTCGGCCATCATGGGCGCACTGCCCCGGTAGGGCACAGGCACCAGGTCCAGCGCATTCTTTTGCCCCAAGACCTTGACCAAAAACTCGGGCGTTGAAGCCGGTGCAGGGATGCCCACCGCCCCCTTTCCTTGGCCTGCGCCGCGCAGCCAAGCCACGTAGTCCTTGTAGTCCTTCACCGGCGTGCCGCCCGAGACGGCCAGCGCATTCACAAAGCTGGCAAAGCCAGCCACGGGCACAAAGTCTTTGGAGGGTTCATAACCCGGAGTTTTCACCACCTGGGGCAGGATGGAGATGCTGTGGTCGTGCGACAAAAACAGCGTCAGGCCATCCGGCGGCGCCGCCTTCAAGGCTTGAGCGGCCAATTGGCCTCCGGCGCCCGCCTTGTTCTCCACGATGATGTTGGCGCCCAACTCGTCTTTCAGGTGCTCGGCCAGCAGGCGCGCAATGGCGTCGGTGCCGCCTCCGGCGGGAAAGCCCACCAAGAGCTTGATGGTCTTGCCAGACTGCGCCTGTACGGCGCCTGCCAATGTAGAGGCGGCCAAGGCCATGCAGCTCAGCAGTAAACGGCGGCGTGACAACTTAGTGGGGGACATCAAGAGCTCCTCATGCGTTTTGAAACATTGGTGCGAAGGAGCAAGCCCGTAGC
>JAXHNT010000126.1:0-3507 GCA_034520165.1 Ideonella sp. | reverse complement strand
TCAACCGCCACCACTCGCTGTTCAAGCAAGGCCGACTGGCCGAGAGCTTGGCTGAACACCGCGCGCTGATGGCTGCGCTGGCCGCCCGAGATGCCCAGGCGGCAGGCCGCCTGATGCAAGCCCATTTTCAAAATGGCTTGGCGGCAGCAGCCTGAGACGGGCAGAGAGCCTGGAAATCTTCCTCCGCCCATCGACTCGGTGCTGCCGCTCATCACCAGCCTGACAATCAGGACTGCCAAACCCTTGAAAATGGCGCACGAATGGGGAGTTTTTACGCCCTTCAAGTGATGCAAGAGGGTTTAAGCCAGAGAATCAGCAGGCTTGATGCCCCCCCAGTGGTATCGATCGGCACCGCTCAGCATTCACCTTTCTCTTGAACCAAGCGAGACTTTCCGTGGCATTGCCCTCCAAACCCCAGGGTTTCACCCTGGTCGAATTGATGACCACCATTGCGGTGATGGCCATCTTGACGACGATTGCGCTGGCGGACTTTGTGAATCCGCTGGTCGATATGCGCCAAAGTTCTTTGGCCTCTGAGTTTGCAGACACTGTTTCCCTGGCTCGGAGTGAAGCCCAAAGACGCAGGCAAGTGGTGGTGCTCTGCCCGCGCAGCGTGGCGGGCGGCTGCCAAGCGGGTGCGAGCAACTGGGACTCAGGCTGGGTGATGTTCCAGGACAGCGATGCCGACGGCACCGCAGACAACGATGAAAACGTGATCCAAGTGCGATCGAACTTAGACAGCCGCACCAGCCTCGGCCCGGATGGCACGGCCATTGCCATGGACCCTCAAGGGGCCACCATCGGGCTGACGTCGGGCACCCGAACCTTCAAGCTCACTGACCGCAATGTCAGCAGCAAGCGCTATGTGGTGTTGGGCCGTGCGGGGAGAGCCCGCTCTTTGGCGCAAGCCGATTGCACCAGCAGCAAAGGATGCACGCCATGAGACGCCAAGCGCTCGCCAAGCCGCAGCAAACCGGTATCGCCCTGTTTGAGATTTTGGCCGCCATGATGGTGCTGTCCATGAGTTTCTTGGGCACGGCGCTGCTGCTGGCTAAAACCGCCAAAGAAGAACGCTCTGCCATCTTCATGGGCCGGGCTGCCAGCTTAGCCTCTGACATGGCAGAGCGAATCCGCTCAAGTCCCGCAGCCATGGACAACTACCTGCTGGCGCAAACCTACGATGCGGGTTCGGCTGAGGTCACAGCGCCGGCGTGTGGGGGGCTGTTCACGGCCCCAGGCAAACTGCCCGCGGACAAGCCTGCCTGCACCAATGCCGCAGGGGCAGCCAGCTACGACTTAGCCAGTTGGCAAGTACAGGTGCAAAGCAACCTGCCCGGAGGAGTAGGCCGCATCACTGCGGGCAGCAACAGCAATGTGCGAACCATCGTGGTGGGTTGGAGCGAACCGGCCCTCGACAGAGAGAGCGGCACATTTATTCCAGTCAACGACAGTTGTCCCAAAGAGTTCAGCGCTCCAGAGTCTGTCCGCTGCTATGTGATGGAGGTGCGGCCTTGAAGCATCGCATGACCGCCGAAAGTGTTTCTTTCATGAATGCTCACCTTCGACTGCAGCGCGGCATGACGCTCATCGAGTTGATGGTCGCCATGCTCCTAGGCTTGTTGCTGGCCGGTGCTGCGCTCTCAACTTTCCTGGCGTCCTCTCAGTTGGCACGCTCCATGCGCGGTGCCGCCACCGTCAGCGACAGCGGTCAGACCTTCGGCAGCTACATCGCACAACAGATCCGCGCCGCGGGTCATGTCGACCTGTTGGAAAAAGACGGTCAATGGAGTGTCTTGACCTCCATGGATGGGCAAGTAGGTTCACCTGGCGCAGGCGATGGCAGTTTGCTGTCATTGGATGCCGCAAGCACCTTCCCTGGCCTTTTTGCCATCAAGGGCTGCAGCGGTGAGTTCAAGACGCCTAATGCCCTCCTAGACTTCGCCTGCGGTGCGGAAAACGCAGCCTCCAACGCCTCCCTCTCCGTCGCTTACCAAGTGCTGTCTAGCCCCGAGGGCTGGGTGGCACCCAGCCTCGCAGACACCTTCAACGCTGCCAGAGGCTTTCAAACGGATTGCGGCGGGCGGGGCACGCGCAAAGACCAAAGCGACAAAGCCAAGCCAGACGGAGATTTGGTCGTCAACCGCTACTACCTGGACGCCACCAACCGACGCCTGATGTGCATTGGCAACGGCGATCCGGACACCCCCATACAAGTCGCTGCAGACATCGAGCAATTTCAAGTGCTCTATGCCACCTCTCAGGCCAGCGCCACCACCGCCTCGGCCGTGGCGCAATTCGTGCCTGCCAAAAGCATCAATGAAATGGTCAATGGCTGGTCCTCCGTCATTGCGGTTCAAGTGTGCGTATTGTCCGTGGGTGAGCCCGGTAGCCTAGCGGCGGGCAGCGCCAACGCCAATGTCTTCAATGTGGATTGCGCTGGCAATGCCGCCGATGTCAGTGACGGCCGCCTGCGCCGCGCTCACCGCACTACCATCAACTTGCGCAGTGGCTCTCGCAGTGCCACCGTCATGCCATGAGCTTCAGGCACGTCCCCTCCCGCCGAGCCCTTTCGTCCACGCGGGCCCGGCAGCAAGGTGTTGCCCTGTGGACTGTCGTGGTGCTCGCGCTGCTGCTCGGCCTGCTGGCGCTGTCGCAAACCAATAGCGTCGTGGGCCAATTCCGCACGTCCAGAAATGAGCGTGATTTGGCACTGGCGCGACAGGCCGCCGAGGCGGCGTTGAGAGACGCAGAAGCCGACATCACTTGCCAAGTCTGGGACAAAGGCCAACTTGTGCAAACCACGAATGCAGCCAATACTGCCGTCAACACGTATTGCCTGTCTTTGGCACCGACATGCTCGGCCATGATGCCCACACAAGATGAACCCGGCATGCGTCTTTTGGGTCGCACGCCCACTGAAAAGCCGGCAGCCATTGACTGGAACGCAGAGGCATGCACCGGCGGAAGCTGCGCGGTCCAGTTGGGTACCAAGACCAAAGCGACAGCCGTAGCGGGTGTCGCCGCCTTGCCGCGCTACCACATCGATGTCCTGGACGCCCAACTGGCGGCCACTTACGAGCCCTCCCCCCTATTCCGCATTACCGCGCGTGGCTATGGCGCGACCCAAGCCACCGTTGTCGACCTGCAAGAGGTATACCGACCATGCAAGTAAGCCCTCGCCTCACGGCCTCGCCGCTTTCCAGAATGGCGCGCAAGATGGCTGTGGCCCTGATTGCGCTGGCGGGCGCGAGCACCTTGATGTGGAGCGTGGCGCAGAACCAAGCCGCCCCCGTCGTCACCGGCAGTTCGCTGAACATGGGCGGGCAGGTCGTCGCACCGGCTAACTCACCCACCTTGAACAGCACCTTCAGCATCAGCCCTGATGACGAGGTGAAGTGGATCACCTACCTCCAGGCGCGCATCGGCTCACCCTTTGAGGCAATTGGTGAGTCGGACTTCAAGGAAAACAACACACCTTCATCGAACTTCAAAAGCAATACGTAACTT
>JAXHNT010000030.1:0-5157 GCA_034520165.1 Ideonella sp. | reverse complement strand
ATCTTGTACTTCGTTCAGTTGCAGCCCACTCCTGTAAAATATAATAAAGTAGTATAAAAAATAAGGCATCTATTGGTGCTCTCTCTAGCTAGGTTTTGCTAAATAGCTTTATTAAACTAATTTTGAGACAGTGTTTTACAAATAGCGAGCAGTAAAAATCGCGGAATGCATTTATTTTCAGCTAAAAGAAGAAACTATTTTGTTTTTGTGCGGCTTGACGCACGCCTGCGGCATCGAGCAGCGCCAAGCACCAGTCGGCAATGGCTTCTACGCTGGGCAGCAGAGGCCCTCCCGAGCGGCCGTGGCCGGGCTGGTCCACCGCCAGCACGCACCAGCCATGGTGGGCATACCAGCGCGCCAGCAGGTTCCAGACACTGTGGTCATGCAGGGCACCGTGGATGAAGACCACACAGGGCAGGGCAGGGTTGAAGGGCTTGCCGCCGGTGTAGGCATAGGCCACGTGGCCTTGAACAGTCAGCTTCATGGGCGGTCTCCGGTGGCAGGGGCGGCACGCTCGGCGGCTTTGCACGCTCGCTTCAGGTCGTCTAAGAGGTCGGCAGGATCTTCCAAACCGATGGAGAGACGAATGGTGCCCGGCGTGATGCCGGCTTGCGCCAGCGCCGCGTTGTCCATGCGAAAGTGGGTGGTTGAGGCCGGATGGATCACCAAGGAGCGGCAGTCGCCCACATTGGCCAGGTGCGAAAAAATCTTCAAGCTTTCAACAAAGGCCACGCCTTGCTCGCGTGTGCCTTTGAGGTCAAAACTGAACACCGAGCTGGCGCCTTTGGGCAAGAGCTTGGCGGCCAGGGCTTGGCTGGCATGGCCGTCCACCTCGGGGTGATGGACTCGCTCAACCAAGGCGTGCTGACTGAGGAAACGCAGCACCGCCCGGGCGTTCTCCACATGCCGTTGCATGCGCAGCGGCAGGGTCTCGATACCTTGCAAGATGAGCCAAGCGGTGTGCGGGCTCATGCAAGCGCCAAAGTCGCGCAGGCCTTCGCGGCGGGCGCGCAGCAAGAAGGCGCCCACCGTGCTTTCCTCGGTGAACACCATGTCGTGAAAGCCCTCGTAGGGCTCGCACAGGCTGGCGAAGAGGCCGTGCCGCGCATGCGCCGCATCCCAATCAAAGCGGCCCGAATCTACCAGCACCCCGCCGATGACGGTGCCGTGACCGCTCAGGAACTTGGTCGCGGAATGAAACGAGCAAGTCCGCGCCGTGCTCGAACGTGGCCTGAGCAAGCAGGGCGGGGTGAAGGTGGCATCCACCAGCAGGGGCAAGCCTGCTGCATGGGCGATCGCGCTGATGGCAGGAATGTCCAACACATCGCCACCCGGGTTGCCGATGGTTTCGCCAAACAGCATCACGGTGTTGGGCTTGATCGCGGCTTGCCAAGCTTCTAGATCACCGGGGCGCACAAAGGTCGTCTCAATGCCTAAGCGCCGCAAGGTGTAGTGCAGCAGGTTGTGCGAGCCGCCGTAAAGCGCTGAGCTGGCCACAATGTGGCTGCCCGAACCCGCCAGGGTGGTGACGGCCAACGTCAATGCCGCTTGGCCGCTGGCTGTGGCAATGGCCCCCACGCCACCTTCCAAGGCCGCCATGCGTTCCTCAAAAACGGCGGTTGTGGGGTTGGAGATGCGGCTGTAGACATGGCCAGCCCGCTCTAGGTTGAACAGCGAGGCGGCGTGCTCGCTGGACTCAAACACAAAGGAGGTACTGAGGTGGATGGGCGTGGCGCGAGCGCCGGTCGTTGGGTCGGGTGCGGCACCGGCATGCAGTGCCAGGGTGTCGAACCCAGGGTCTTGAAATCCAGGCATAGAGTCTTCCTGTGTAGGGGAGCGGTCGGGATTGTGTGCTTATGTTGCCCCCCAGTAAGATCCCCGCGAACACCGCGCAATGAAGGAGCCTCCATGAAAGTCAGTGACATCCTGCGTGTCAAAGGCAACACCCTCTACACCCTGACCCCCGATGAGCCCTTGGCAACAGCGGTCACTGTGATGGCTGAGAAGGACATTGGTTCCTTGGTCGTGATGGATCACGGCGACCTGGTGGGCATGCTGACCTTTCGCGAAGTCCTGACAGCCATCGTGCGTAACGGTGGGCAGGTGGGCACCTCGCTGGTTCGCTCGGTGATGGATGACGCTCCGCTGACTTGCACACCGGCCACCGAGATCGATGAGGTCCGCCGCATGATGCTAGGCCGCCACGCCCGTTACATGCCCGTGCTAGACGGCCGCACCTTGATGGGCGTGATCTCGTTCTATGACGTCGCCAAGACCGTGGTGGACGCGCAAGACTTCGAGAACCGCATGCTCAAAGCCTACATTCGCGACTGGCCAGGTGAGGACACTCAAGCTGCTGCCGAAGAGGCCAAGGGCGGCTGAGCCATGCGCTCCTGGAGCCACGCCAGAGCCGCTTGAGGTTCAATGGGTCGGCAGAAGCGATAGCCCTGCAGCACGTCGCAGCCGTTGGCACGCAGGTACTCCGCCTGCTCATCGGTCTCTACGCCTTCAGCAATCGTGGTCAAGTTCAAGGCATGAGCCATCTGAATGATGGCCTGCACAATCGCGCGGTCATCCGGATCGCTGTGGATGTCACGCACAAAAGATTGGTCGATCTTGAGCGTGTCGATTCGGAAACGCTTAAGGTAATTCAGCGACGAGTATCCCGTGCCGAAGTCATCGATGGACAGGCGCAGGCCCAGGGCATGCAGCCGGTCCATCATGGCAATCGCGGCCGTGGGGTTGCCCGTGGCCACGCTTTCGGTCAGCTCCAGCTCAAGCTGCGAGGCTGGCAGCCCGGTTTCTTGGAGAATGGCCTGAACACGCTCCGGCAGGGTAGGGTCACGAAACTGCACCGCGGATAGGTTGACCGCCATCACCAAGTGCAGCAGGCCCTGGTCCATCCAGGACTTCATTTGCTGGGCTGCCGTGCGCATGACCCACTCACCAATGGCCGCTATCTGTCCATTGTGCTCAGCCAGTGGAATGAACTCACCAGGCGACACCATGCCCAGCTCCGGGTGGCACCAGCGAACCAAGGCTTCGAGCCCCACCACGCGCCCTGTTGCCGTATCGAGCTGGGGCTGGTAGTGCAACAGCAATTCATCGCGCTCAATGGCGCGACGCAAATGGGCTTCGAGTTGCAGGTGGCGCACCGAACGCGGCTGCATGCCTTCAGTAAAGAAGCAACTCGCGCCACGGCCCTCCTGCTTGGCGCGATACATGGCGGTTTCAGCATTTCTGCTGATCAACTCCACGCTGTCGCCATCGTCCGGGTAGATGGCGATGCCAATCGACGCGGTCAGGCTGAGTTCATGGCCGTCCATCAAGCAGGGTTGAGCCAGCCTCTCTTGAAGCTTAGTGGCCACCTGATGGGCAGCTTGCGCATGGGCTCCGGGAAGATAGATGGCGAACTCATCGCCCCCCAAACGGGCCACGACATCGGCTTCTCGCAAGTCTTCGCGCAGGCGATGGGACATTTCTACCAAGACGGCATCACCGGTGCGGTGACCGAAGTTGTCGTTGATGTCACGGAACTGATTCAAGTCCATAAAGAGCACAGCCACTGGCTCGGCATTGCGGCCCATCTTCTCCATCGCGCGCTGCAGCCGCTGGGCAAAAAGTCGGCGATTGGGCAAGTCCGTCAGCGCATCGTAATGGGCTTGCCGATGGAGTTTTTGCTCGGCTTCTTTCGAGCGGGTGATGTCATTGATGATGCCAATCAAGTGAGTCGGCTGGCCGTCCGCGCTCATGCGGCGGGTCAAAGAGACCCAAGCCGTGAATACTTCTCCGTTGCGCCTCAGGCTGCGCAACTCACCCTGCCAGTGACCTGTGCGCTCTAGCGCGCTGCGGATGCGGCGATGCACCTGAGGGCTTTCCAAAGCTTGGGTCAACAAGCCGGGGTATTGGCCCTGCGCGTCCGCTGAGCTGTAGCCCGTGATGTCGCTGAAGGCTTGATTGATCGAGAGGATCTGGCCTTTAGCGTCAGCAATCATGATGCCTTCGCGGGCCTGATCAAACACGGTCGCGGCGAGCATGAGCTTGTCTTCAGTCTGGCGCCGCAAGGTTACATCGCGCCCTTCGATCAAAACGCACTGCTTGTCTGGCTCTGCGCCATCGACCACTGCGCGCACATGGATCTCTGCATCCCGCGGCTCCTCACCCTCTGGCGCCAATCGCACTTCGATTCGGTTGGCCTGGCCCGATTTGGCGCGCGTGACGGCAGCCTGCAAATGCTCCGCTTGTTCAGAGTTCGCCAAGCCCGGCAGCGTCCAAATGGCATGCGTTCGGGCCTGAGCCAGATCGCCTGCTCGCAGCCATAGCAGGCCCGTGCGGTTGAGGTACAACACCATGCCGTGGCCGTCTACCCAGCCAAAAAGCTGATTGCTTTGGTCCAGCATTGACGGGGCTGTTTGCGCTGCCGAGGCTGAGTCGCCGGCGAGTTCAGGCGCTGTGCACTGTGGGTGCGGCTTCGCCTTGAGTCGGGCACGATAGCCCCAGGCACCGAGCGCAGCAGCGGCAGCCATGAGCATGGCGGCGGCTGACCATGACAGGCCTTCAGGGGCGGCTTGCGGCACAACAGCCCAGGCAGGAGGGCTCGCCAGCAGCGTCGCCGCCCAAAGGCTCAGGCCAGCGGGGCGTAGCGATAGTGAGGAAGAGGACAGGTCGTGCATCATTGGCATCGTGGTGGTGCGCTGGCGCAACCTCCAAACACCGCGCCAGCACAATCTGACTGTGACATATTGCCGCAGGGCCTCATGCCGCGAAATGAGCCCTGAAAGTCTTGGTAACTGCCGGACAGCACGGAGCAGGCCGATAGAATCGACAGCTTGTTCTATCTTGTTGGACGGCAGCGTCCGCACGCATCCCCATCATGTCTGGCAGCACCATTGGCGAGTTGTTTCGCGTCACCAATTTCGGGGAGAGTCATGGGCCAGCCATTGGCTGTGTGATTGACGGTTGTCCGCCCGATATGGAACTGTCAGAGTCCGACATCCAGCCCGAGCTGGATCGGCGCAGGCCGGGCACCTCTCGGCACGTCACCCAGCGGAACGAGCCTGATTCGGTCGAGATCCTCTCCGGCGTCTATGAAGGCCGGACCACGGGGGCGCCAATCTGTTTGCTAATTCGAAACACCGACCAAGCAATACGTAACTT
>JAXHNT010000099.1:0-20522 GCA_034520165.1 Ideonella sp. | reverse complement strand
GGTGGCGCTGATCGGCGCGCGGGGCCATGTGCTGGCCGGTGGCCCACCACGCCCGGCCTTGGTGGTGATGATTGGCACGGCGGTGACGGTGGATGCCATTGACCGCGAGGGCACGTTTGTGGGCGGCCTGATCCTGCCCGGGCACGGCATCATGCTGCGCGCCCTGGAGAGCGGCACGGCCGGTTTGCGCGTGCCCACGGGCGAGGTGGTGCGCTTCCCCGCAAACACCTCCGACGCGCTGACCAGTGGCGGCACTTATGCCATCACGGGGGCCATTGAGCGCATGGGGAGGCATTTGGCCGAGCTGAGCGGTGGCGAGGTGCCCCGCGTCATCATGACGGGCGGGGCGGGCTGGAAGGTAGCGCCCTATCTGGACATGCCGCACGAGTTGATCGAGTCACTGATCTTTGACGGGCTGATCCACATCCAGGCCCACCGGGGGCGTTGACAGGGATGAGGCTTGGCGCAGCGCAGCCACCTCGCTGCGCAACTGCGACAGTTCACCATTGACCTTGCCCAGCTCGCGGTGCAGGTCGCGCAGGATGTCTTGCTCGATGCGGCGCTCTTCGGTTTCAACCCAGTGCGTGGCTATGGCGGCCGTCACCAGGGTGAGCACGCCATAGCCCAGCAGCACCACAAACACCGAGAATACTTTGGCCGCTGGGGTGGTGGGCACCACGTCGCCATAGCCCACCGTGGCTGCGGTGGTGAAGGCCAGCCATATGCCTTCACCAAAGCTGTGAATGCTTGGGTCTATCCACCAATAACCCAGGCCGCAACCGGCCAGCACCACCACGGCCACCAGTAGCAAATAGGTGACGCTGCCGCGCGAGATCAGATGCTGGACCGACCACACCATGCGCGCCAGGCTGATGAAAGCCACCAACAGGCGCAAACCCAATGCTTCTGTGGACGCATGGCTAGGTGGCAAGAGTGCGGCCAGCACCAGGCCGACGATCAGGACTAACTCCGTAGGGTTGGCAAACACATGCTGCCAAGGATGGGCGCTGCGCAAGCTGACATGCAGCAAGGCGCCTGCCAACACCAATGCCGCCATGCCATATACGGCGACGTCAACCCCGCTCCAACGGGCCGGCAGCAAGTCGGCGTAGAAGGCTGGGATGGTGGCCAGCAGCGCCAACATCACCGGCACACGCCAACGGGATTGGACTCGCAAGGCACGGGTCTCGCTGGGGCGTGGCGGGGCCAAGCCCCAGCGTTTAGTGCTTTTGGGCTGGCAATGATGTGAGGCAGCGCTTATGGAAGATGAGTGGAGCTGGCTGAAGCTAGAGTTTGGCACGTGACAGGCTTGTACTTTGGGGCTGCCGACGTCAGTGAGCGGGCGTATGCTTGAAACCCAACACCATTGACCGCATGAAGAAGGCACCGCAACGCACCGCTCAGTTCACCGCCCGTTGGCGGTGGCTGGCCTTCGGCGTGCGTGCCGAAGACACCGCCACGCAGGTGCGCAAAATTGTGCAGGTCAACGCCGGTGTCTGGCTCATGATTGGCACCATCTTGGTGTTTAACGCCCTGTTCTGGCTCGTGGGCAATGAGGCGTTGATTCGGTCTGGTCTGTGGCAGCTGCCCCTGATGCTGGTAGTGCCTGCTGTCTGGTGGCTCAACGCACGGCGCCATTTGCGCGCGGGACGCTGGCTGATGCTTTTGCTGGCCATGACGGATTGCTTCGTGGCGATTGCCGGCGGCCAAGGCACGGCGTCCAGTGTTCACATCTATTTCTTGCTCTTGGCCGTGATGACGCCCACCTTTTTCCCGGTGGAGGAGTGGCCATCCACCATGGCCTTGGTCATGGCCAATTTACTCATTTTCTTGGTCCTGCAGTTCGGCTACTGGCCACCGCACCCCTCATTTGCTTTGCTGGACGCTCAGACGCGGGAGCAAATGATTCAGTCCATGGTGGTGTCCTGTGTGCTGATCTTGATCTTGATGACCATGCTCACCGAGATCGCGGCGGCCGATAACGAAAACCGCTTGATTCGTCTGGCTGAAACCGACCCGCTCACTGGCTTGGCCAATCGGCGCCAGTTTCGTCAGGCCTTGGAGGCTGAAGGCAGCCGCATGGCGCGTGAGGGCGGCAGTTTTGTGCTGGGCGTGTTTGACCTGGACCACTTCAAGCGCGTCAACGACGAATGGGGCCACGACGCGGGTGACCAAGCCTTGGTCCACATCGGCCAGGTGGTGCAAGGCCAGCTCCGTGCCTACGACCTGGTGGCGCGCACGGGCGGCGAAGAGTTTGTGCTGCTGTTGCCCCACACCGACTTGGTCGAGGCCAGCGTGGTGGTGGGGCGCATTCGTCAGGCCTTGGTGAACGACCCCTTCACCTACGGCGGCCACGCGCGGGTCATCACCGTCAGCATCGGCCTGGCCTTGGTGATCGACCAGGCCACCATGGACCAGCGCCTGCGCCAGGCGGATGAGGCGATGTATCAAGCCAAGCACGAGGGCCGCAACCGCGTGTGCTGCGCTCCTTAGCGCCGCTGCGCTGGGTTTTGTAAGCGGCTGCTAATCTGCTCAGAGGATGTAGCGCGACAGGTCTTCGTTGCGGGCCAACTCGCCCAGGCGTTTGGTCACGGCAGCGGCATCCAAGGTGATGGTCTGGCCCGAGAACTTGGGTGCGTCAAAGCTGATCTCTTCGAGCAAGCGCTCCATCACTGTAGAGAGGCGCCGTGCACCGATGTTCTCGGTGCGCTCGTTCACCTCACAAGCGATCTCAGCCAAGCGGCGGATGGCGTCTGGGGCGATCACCAGCGTCACGCCTTCGGTGGCCAGCAGCGCTTGATATTGCCGGATCAGGTTGGCGTGGGTGCTGCTGAGGATGGCTTCAAAGTCATCCACGCTCAGCGCTTGCAACTCCACCCGAATCGGGAAGCGGCCTTGCAGCTCGGGAATCAGGTCGCTGGGCTTGGCCAGATGGAAGGCGCCTGAGGCAATGAAAAGCACGTGGTCAGTGCGCACCATGCCGTACTTGGTTTGCACGGTCGTGCCTTCCACCAGCGGCAGCAGATCGCGCTGCACACCTTGGCGCGAGACCTCTGCGCCCTGGGTGTTGCTGCGGGCCGCGACCTTATCTATCTCGTCGATGAAGACGATGCCGTTTTGCTCGGCGTTGTGCACGGCACGGCTCTTGATCTCGTCTTCATTCACCAACTTGGCGGCTTCTTCATCAGCCAGTTGGCGCAGGGCCTGGTCGATGCGCAGCTTGCGGGTGGTGGTTTTGCCGGAGCCCATCTGGCTGAACAAGCCCTTGAGCTGCTCGGCCATTTCTTCCATGCCGGGCGGCGTCATGATGTCCACATTGGCACGGGGCTCGGCCAGCTCCAGTTCGATCTCGCGGTCATTCAGGCTGCCCTCGCGCAGGCGCTTGCGCATGACTTGGCGGGCGGTGTTGTCGGCCTCAGCCGCACCGTGGCGCGGTGGGGGCACCAAGATATCCAAGATGCGGTCTTCGGCGGCGTCTTCGGCCTTGAGGCGGGCGCGCTTCAAGGCCGCTTCGCGCTCTTGCTTGACCGAGACTTCGATCAGGTCGCGCACGATGGTGTCTACGTCTTTGCCCACATAGCCCACCTCGGTGAACTTGGTGGCCTCGACCTTGATGAAAGGTGCATCGGCCAGCTTGGCCAGACGGCGTGCGATCTCGGTTTTGCCCACACCGGTGGGGCCGATCATAAGGATGTTCTTGGGCGTGATCTCGGGGCGCAGCTTCTCGTCCACCTGCTGGCGCCGCCAACGGTTGCGCAAGGCAATGGCCACAGCCCGCTTGGCGGCCTTTTGGCCGACGATATGGCTGTCCAGTTCGGAGACGATCTCTTGAGGCGTCATGCTCATGATTCCAACACCTCGATCGTGTGGGTCTGGTTGGTGTAAATGCACAAATCGCCCGCAATCTCCAGCGAGCGCTTGACGATGTCCTGGGCAGGCATCTCGGTGTGGGCCAGCAAGGCACGGGCGGCGGCCTGCGCATAGGCACCTCCGGAGCCAATGGCCACCAGGCCATGCTCGGGCTCCAGCACATCACCATTGCCGGTGATGATCAGCGAGTTCTCCAGGTCGGCCACCGCCAACATGGCTTCGAGGTTGCGTAAGACCTTGTCGGTGCGCCAGTCGCGGGTCAGCTCGATGGCAGCACGTACCAAGTGGCCTTGGTGCTTGTCGAGCTTGGATTCAAAGCGCTCAAACAGGGTGAAGGCATCGGCCGTGGCGCCCGCAAAACCGGCCAGCACCTTGTCGTGGTGCAGGCGGCGGACTTTGCGGGCACTGGACTTGATGACGATGTGGCCGAGGGTGACTTGGCCGTCGCCGCCCAGGGCCACTTGCCAGCCGGTAAGGGTGCGACGCCGCGCACTGAGAATGGTGGTGCCGTGATAGGGTTCCATGACGGATCCATCTGGGGCCAAACGGCCCGGGTTCAAGAGGACGGCCTGGCCGCGCACGGTGGCGCAGACCCTGCGGCTTTAGGCGTGGCGCAGTTGGACCTGGGCGTGCTCGCCCACACCCATGGCGCTGAACATCAGGGCGACCAAGCGGTGTACGTCGGTGAAGCTGATATGTCGGCCTTCGGCGCGCTTGGCCACCACCCAATTCAGCATGTCACCTGCGGCCACAAAATCGACGCGGATCAGCAGTGCGCAAGAAATGCGCACAATTTCGGCCGCGCCCAGCTTGGCGTTAAGGCTTTCCATTGTGGGATTGATGTCGCCGGAGAGTTGACCCACCAATTCCAGTGTGGTGACCGGCTGTGAGCGCCCTCCCGACTGTTCATCCAGCAAGGTGGTGACGGGCTCACCCACCAAGGACATGGAGGCCGAGCGCGTGCTGACGGCGCCCGTGGTGGTGCCGCTCAAGCGAGCCACGCATTCGGCGGGCTCCCAACTCGGGGGCGAGACCTCGTAGGTCACGCAATAGTCGATGGCGACATCGTCGAACTGGTCGGGCCGGTTGACCAAGCGCATAGCCTCCAAGCGGGCCAGCCAGATGGCGGGGTCGGCATCCCGAACACCCACCGGGGCGGAGTCTTGCAAGATGGCAAACAGGTGGTCTCCGCCAATCCAGCGCATCTCCACGTCCATGCCGGCCCACTGGCGGAACAGGGCGCGCAGGCGCGAGGCGCCATCGGCATCAATGACCTGCAGCACCGACCAATCGAGCACCCATGGCTTGGGCAGTTGCATGGTCTGCGAGCTGAGTTGCACCACGGCTTCTGCATCGAGCGTGCCGGGGCAGACCCAGCCCACAGCCACCGGGCCGCTATCGCGCTGGCGTGACGCTGTGGAGGTGGTGGCGTCGGCCACCAAGCGCGGCAAGGAGAACCATTGAGGTGCCGAGCGTTGGAAGTGCTGGGAGAAATCCAGGGACAGGTTGTCGAAGGGGTTGTGTTGGCCGGTGGCGCGGAACAGGTCGAACACCGTCAACCAAGTGTCCAGGTGCGTGCGACGGCTGCCTTTGTGACTGATCAGGTTCAGCAGCAGCTTCTCGGCATGGGCAAAGTCGGCATTGGCAAAGGCGATGACGGCTTCATCCAACTCTGGGTCGTGCGCAATGTCGCTGACTTCAAGGTCATGCAAGGCCCGCTGCGCCAAGAGCAGGCCGCCTGCCGGGGCTTGCGGCGCTTTGGGGGGCGCCGCCACCGGCGCGGCCAGGGCGCCCAAGGGGTTGGCCGCGATGGGGTTGGGGGCCGCTGCTGCAGCGGGCGGCGCCGAACCCAGCGTCATGGGCTCGGTGGGGGTGTCAAAGCCAGAGGCCACCAAGCCCATGGGCACGGTCGGCTCGGCATCAATCTGCGCCGTTAGAGTGGGCAGGTTGCTGATGGGCGGGCGCACGCCAGGCCGAGGTGCCACGGCGGTGCGCGTCAGTGAAGACGCGCTGCCCACCATCTGCTTCTCGATGGCGTCAATCTTGTCTTTGACGGCGGTGCTGCCGGGCGGCTGAGTGAGGCGCACCTCAGACTCGTCAATCCGCGAGGTAGCGTCGAGGGCTGCCGCCTGCTCGGGGGACAGGCCCTCTCGGCGAATGCGACGCAGCATGTCGAGTTCACGCTTGCGCACAAAGTCGTTGCGTCGCTTGCGCTCGATCATGGCCTTAAGCTCGGCCTTTTCGGCCTCGGCCGCCGCATCGCGCGCTGAGGATTCGCCGCTGAATTTCATCTTGTCTCGCGCAGGAGTGTAGGCCCCCCCTCGTCCTTGATGCTGTGCCGTGGCCTCAGGCAAGGACTTGGGTCATGCAGGGGGCACAGCCCCTTGTCATGGGCGGTGATCAGTCCCCAAACATTTTTTGTTTCATCTCACGGCGTTGCTGTGCTTCGAGTGAGAGCGAGGCCGTCGGGCGGGCCAGCAAACGGCGCAGGCCGATGGGCTCGCCCGTCTCATCGCAATAGCCATAGTCACCGGAGTCAATGCTGGTAATCGCTTGCGAGATCTTCTTGAGCAACTTGCGCTCACGGTCGCGGGTACGCAGCTCCAGCGCGTGTTCCTCTTCAATCGTGGCCCGGTCTGCCGGGTCTGGCACGATGGAGGTGTCTTCGCGCAAATGCTCGGTGGTTTCGCCTGCGTTGGACAGCAGCGCGTCTTTTTGAGACTGCAGGATGGTGCGGAAGTACTCCAACTGCTTGTCGTTCATGTACTCTGACTCAGGCATGGCCAACAGCTCATCCTGGGTCAAATCTTTGCCAGCCTTGGTCTTCCAGGCGGTGGCCAATTTGGGGTCCACCTTCGCGGCGGGCTTTACTGCTGTCATGGGTTCCGGGTAGGTCTTGGTCTGAGGCTTGGCGGGCGAGAATCGGTCATTGAAACTCGACGTTGAGCCAGTGGGGGCTGTTGCACGCGCAGGCGCCGCAGCCGAGGGGGAAGGCTTTGGCGCTGCTTTGGCCGCAGGCGCTGGTTTGGCTTTGGCTGCAGATGCAGCCGGGGTTTTGGCCGCAGCAGGCGCTGCAGCCGAAGTTTTACTGGCTGCCGGGGCAGCTTTCTTGGCAGGCGTTTTCGCCGCAGCGGCAGGTTTCTTCTCAGCACCTTTTGCCGTGGCGTCAGCTTTAGCCGGGGTCTTGCTCACAGTCCGTCTCCTCACCCAGGTCGCACGTGAAGCGGTGGTTATACCCCCGCACCCCCGGGTGACTGTGGTTAAGACACCACGATGGGCGCGCGGATTGTAGCCACCATGTTGCTGCTGCGGACGGCCAAGGGGCCAGTCAGCAGCAGCCGGGAGCAGACATTCTGTGCACAGACCATCGCATTTGTCATGCCAAACAACCCTCCAGGCCCTGCAAAAGAATATCTTTGGGCAAATCGATGCCAATAAACACCATCTTGCTCACTTTGGCTTCGCCGGGTGCCCACTTAGGCCCCAAGTCGCTGCCCATCAGTTGGTGCACGCCTTGGAAAATGACCTTGCGCTCCGAGCCCTTGAGCCACAACACGCCCTTGTAGCGCAGCATCTTGGGCCCATAGACCTGCACGATGGCCCCCAAGAAATCTTCGAGCTTGGTGGGGGAGAGTGCTTTGTCTGAGCGGAAGACAAAGGACTTCACATCGTCATCATGGTGATGATGGTGCGGGTGGTCGCAGTGCTCATCGTGTTCATGGTCGTGATCATGGTGGTGGCCGTGCCCATGGCCTTCAGTCAGGAAATCGGGGTCGATGTCCAGCTTGGCATTGAGGTTGAAGCCGCGCAGGTCAAACACGCTGGCAATAGGCACCTCGCCAAAGTGCACCCGCTGCTGGGGCGCGCGGGGGTTCATGTGCTTGAGGCGGTGGGTCAGCGCGTCCAAGCTGGCGGCATCCACCAGGTCCGACTTGCTGATGAAGATCTGATCGGCAAAGCCCACTTGGCGGCGCGCCTCTTGACGCTCGTTCAACTGAGTTTGGGCGTGCTTGGCATCCACCAGGGTCAAGATGGAGTCCAGCACATAGCTCTCCGCCACTTCATCGTCCATGAAGAAGGTCTGGGCCACGGGGCCGGGGTCAGCCAAGCCGGTGGTTTCGATCACCACCCGATCAAAGTCCAGCTCGCCCTTGCGGCGCTTGGCAGCCAAGTCGGCCAAGGTGGTGCGCAAGTCTTCGCGGATGGTGCAGCAAACGCAGCCATTGCTCATCTGAATGATCTGCTCTTGGGTTTCGGTGACCAAGATGTCGGTGTCGATGTTCTCTTCACCGAACTCGTTCTCGATCACGGCGATTTTTTGCCCGTGGCTTTCTGACAGCACGCGCTTGAGCAGCGTGGTTTTGCCGGCACCTAGAAAGCCGGTGAGGATGGTGGCTGGAATGAGGGGCATGGTGTGTGCTTTGAGGAAACAAGGGGCAAAACGCGGTTGAGGCCGCTGCCGAGCCAGTTGGCCGAAGGCAGGATTGTCAAGCAGATGGAGTATTCTTGCTGGACCTCAACTCCCGGCACCCGTCTGTGTCCGAACCTCAGTCTTCCAGGTCGCCACGAGGCGGCCACGGCCCGCAACACCGACATGGTGAGCCCGCCCACGGCGATAAACGCAGCTTTTTTGAGCGTCTGGTGGAGTTCATCTCCCCTGGCCCCGACTCCAAAGATGAGCTGATCGAAACCCTGGCAGAGGCCGAGCAGCGCGATTTAATCGAGCCGCAAAGCCTCGCCATGTTGGAAGGCGTGCTGCGCATGGCCGACATGGTGGCGGGCGATGTCATGGTGGCCGCACCGCGCATGGATGTGCTAGACATTGACGCTCAGTATGAGGATCTGCTGGCCACCGTCATCGAGACGGGCCATTCGCGTTTTCCGGTGACCGAGGACGGGCGCGACAACATCATCGGCATCTTGATGGCCAAGGATCTGCTCAAGCTGCAGCGTGCGCCTGAGCTGAATTTGCGCACTTTGCTGCGCCCTGCGGTGTTTGTGCCGGAGTCCAAGGGCCTGAACGAGCTGCTGCGCGACTTCCGCTCTAATCGCAACCACTTGGCCATCGTCATTGACGAGTTCGGCACCACGGCGGGCCTGATCACCATTGAAGACGTGCTGGAAGAAATCGTCGGCGAGATCGAGGACGAGTTTGATGATGCTGATGCAGAAAGCGGCATCTACACCCTGGCCGATGGCAGCCATCGGGTAGCCGGTGATGCTGACATCGCGGTCGTGGCCTCGACGTTTGGCTTGGCGTTTTCGAGCGAAGACTTCGACACCATTGGCGGTTTGATTGCTCACCAACTGGGCCATGTGCCCCGCCGTGGCGAGACGGTGGAGTGCGGCGGCCTGGCCTTCACGGTGATGCTGACCCGTGGTGGTGCGGTGCGCTGGTTTCGTGTGCGCCGCTTGGACGCTGGCTCGTCCGCCGCTTCATGATTGTTGCGCCCACCTCGCGCGCTACCTTCTGGGGGGGCGGCTTGGCCCTGTGGGTCGCAGGTGCTGCCCACAACCTCGCCTTTGCGCCTTGGGGTTGGTGGGCCTTGCAATGGCCTTTGCTGGCGCTGCTGGCGGCACTGGTGCTGCGCGCCACCCCGCAGCGCGCGGCGTGGTGGGGCTGGTGTTTTGGCGTGGGGTGGTTGTCGACCGGGCTGTGGTGGCTGCACATCAGCATGCACGAGTTCGGTGGCATGCCCTCGGTCCTATCCGTCACAGCGGTGCTGCTGTTGGCGGCTGCGCTGTCGCTGTATCTGGCCGTGGCCATGGCAGCGGTGGCACGCTGGCGCAGCGGTGCACCGCTGACAGACGCCTTGCTCTTTGCCGGCGCTTGGCTGGCTGCCGAGTTGGCGCGCGCCCAGTGGTTCACTGGTTTTCCTTGGATCGCGTCGGGCTATGTACACACCGACGGCCCGCTGGCAGGCTGGGCCCCGTGGGTGGGCGTCTATGCCATAGGTGCGCTGGCGGCACTGAGTGCAGCCAGCCTGGCGCAGCTGCTGCGCCACCGCTCTGCCGGGGTGTTGGCGGGGCTGCTCTTGCCCCTGCTGCTGGCTGCGCTGCCGCGCTGGGCGGGGGTGTCCGAATTCACCACAAGCACCGGCGTGCTGAGCGTCAGCCTGCTGCAGCCCAATGTGCCGCAGAACATCAAGTTCGACCCCGACCGTTTGGCCGGCAATATGCAGGCTTTATCCTCGCAGATGCAGGCGGCGCGTGGGCAATTGGTGTTGACACCGGAGTCGGTGTTGTCGGTGCCGCGTGACCTGCTCGACCCCAGTTATTGGGCTGAGCTGACAGCGCCGATTCGCCGCTCAGAAGACCGGGGGGCTTTGATTGGCACTTTTTTGGGCAGCGATGAGAGCGGTTGGGTCAACTCTTTGGCTGGCATCTCGCCCGGCTCGGGTGAAGACTATGCCTACGGTAAACGCCACCTGCTGCCCTTTGGCGAGTTTGTGCCGCCCGGCTTTCGCTGGTTTGTGGATCTGATGCACATCCCGCTGGGCGACCAGGCCAGCGGCCAACAAGAGGCCGCGTTCGAGATTGGGGGGCAGCGCGTGCGTCCCTTGATCTGCTACGAAGACCTGTTTGGCGAAGACTTTGCCAACAGCGTGCTGGGGCCAAATGCCGCCACAGTGTTTGCCAACGCCACCAACCTGGCTTGGTTTGGCCGCCACATGGTGCAAGAGCAGCACCAGCAGTTCTCGCGCATGCGGGCGCTGGAGTTCCAGCGGCCCTTTATCCGCGCCACCAACACCGGGGCGACAGGGGTCATCAACCACCGCGGCGAGGTCACGGCCAGTCTGCCCGCCTGGACCACGGGTGTTTTGGAAGCCCAAGTCGAGGGGCGCTGGGGCGAGACGCCTTACGCCCGCTGGCTGGCGAGCGCAGGTTTGTGGCCGCTCTGGGCCTTGGCGCTGTTGTTGATGCTGCCCGCCTGGGCGCTTGCTCGCCGGGCGCAGCCTTAGAATCGATCTTCCCTGTGCGAAGGGGGCGCACGTCCCTTCGCATCTGCCCATCAGACCACTGGCCGCACGATGCTCACCTTTCAGCAAATCATTCTGAAGCTCCAAGCCTACTGGGACGCCCAGGGCTGCGCCCTGCTGCAGCCCTACGACATGGAAGTCGGCGCCGGCACCAGCCACACCGCCACCTTCCTGCGCGCCCTCGGCCCCGAGCCCTGGAAGGCCGCCTACGTGCAGCCCAGCCGCCGCCCCAAAGACGGCCGCTACGGCGAGAACCCCAACCGCTTGCAGCACTACTACCAGTACCAGGTGGTGCTGAAGCCCGCGCCGGCCAACATCCTGGAGCTGTATCTCGGGCTCGCTGGAAGCCCTGGGCTTCGACCTCAAGAAGAACGACATCCGCTTCGTCGAGGACGACTGGGAGAACCCGACGCTGGGCGCCTGGGGCCTGGGCTGGGAGGTCTGGCTGAACGGCATGGAGGTGACCCAGTTCACCTATTTCCAGCAGGTCGGCGGCATCGACTGCAAGCCCATCACCGGCGAGATCACCTACGGCCTGGAGCGCCTGGCCATGTACCTGCAAGGCGTCGAGAACGTCTACGACCTGGTGTACGCGCCGGGCCTCAAGCTATGGCGACGTGTTCCACCAGAACGAGGTTGAGCAATCGACCTACAACTTCGAGCACAGCAACGTCGAGTTCCTGCTGCAGGCCTTTGGCGCCCACGAGGGCAATGCCAAGCACCTGATGGCCCAGCAACTGGCGCTGCCCGCCTACGAGCAGGTGCTCAAGGCCGCGCACACCTTCAACCTGCTGGATGCCCGCGGGGCCATTTCGGTCACCGAGCGCGCCGCCTACATCGGCCGCATCCGCAACCTGGCCCGCGCCGTGGCGCAAGCCTACCTCGACAGCCGCGCCCGCCTGGGCTTCCCGATGGCGCCCAAGGCCTGGGCCGACGAAGTGGTCGCCCAACTCGCAGCACAAGGCAAAGAAGGCCGCCTGAGACATGAAGCGAGCCGCGATCCACAAGACCAACCTGCTGCGTTGAACTGTTTGTCGAAGAACTGCCGCCCAAGGCGCTGAAAAAGCTGGGCGAGTCCTTTGCAGCCACGCTGGCGGCCAGATTGAAGGCCCAAGGCCTGGCTGCGGCCGATGCGGCAGTGACCTCGTTTGCCTCACCGCGCCGCCTCGGCGGTGCATGTGACCGGCGTGGCGGCCAAGGCCGCTGACAAGCGCGGTGCAGCAGAAGCTGATGCCGGTGGCCGTGGCGCTGGACGCCAGACGGCCAGCCCACGCCCGCGCTGCTGAAGAAGCTGGCCGCCGGTGGGCGCCGATGCCTCGGTGCGTGCCGCAGCCTCAAGCGCCTGCCTGGACGGCAAGGCCGAAGCCCTGTTCTTGGACAGTGTGGTGCCTGGCGCCACTTTGGCCGAGGGCCTGCAAAAAGCGCTGGATGAGGCGCTGGTTAAGCTGCCCATTCCCAAGGTCATGACCTACCAGCTGGCCGACGGCTGGAGCGATGTGAAGTTCGTGCGCCCGGCGCACAAGCTCGTGGCGCTGCATGGGGCAGAGGTGGTGCCGCTGCAGCGCGCTGGGCCTGACAGCCGGCCGCGAGCACGCTGGGCCACCGCTTCGAGGCGGCGCGTGCCGTGGTCGTAGATCGACCGACGCCGACACCTATGCGCAGCAACTGCGCGAGCAAGGTGCCGTGATCGCCAGCTTTGACGAGCGCCGCGCCGAGATCGTGCGCCAGTTGCAGCGCCGCTGCCGCCAAGGAAGGCCTCAGCCCGATTGACGACGAGGCTTTGCTCGATGAGGTGACGGCCCTGGTCGAGCGCCCCAACGTGCTGACCTGTCAGTTCGAGAAGGAGTTCTTGGGCGTGCCCCAGGAATGCTTGATCCTGACCATGAAGGCCAACCAGAAGTACTTCCCTCTGCTGGATGCCCAAGGCAAGCTGACGCACAAGTTCCTGATCGTCAGCAACATTGCGCCGGCAGACCCGAGTGCCGTGATCCAAGGCAATGAGCGCGTGGTGCGCCCGCGCCTGGCCGATGCCAAGTTCTTCTTCGACCAAGACCGCAAGAAGACGCTGGCAAGCCGGGTGCCGAGCTTGGCCAAGGTGGTGTACCACGGCAAGCTGGGCACGCAGGGTGAGCGTGCAGAGCGCGTGCGCGGCATTGCGCATGAGATCGTCAAGCAACTGCGCATGGCCACCGTGCCTTACACGGCCGAGGCCAAAGACGAGTTCGATGTTTTGGACAGCAAGGTCCAGCAAGCGGCGCTGCTGGCCAAGACCGACCTGCTGACCGATATGGTGGGCGAGTTCCCTGAGCTGCAAGGCATCATGGGCGGCTACTACGCGCGCCATGAGGGCCTGCGCGACGGCGTGGCCATTGCCATTGAAGACCACTACAAGCCGCGCTTTGCGGGCGACGCGCTGCCGCGCAACCACACCGGCACCGTGCTGGCGCTGGCCGACAAGCTCGAAACCTTGGCGGGCCTGTTTGGCATAGGCCAGTTGCCCACCGGCGACAAAGACCCCTTCGCGCTGCGCCGCCATGCTTTGGGCGTGATCCGCATCTTGGTCGAGAAGAACCTGCCGCTGAACCTGCCTGAGTTGCTGGCAGGCGCGGTGCCCGCCTTTGGTGAGCTGATCAGCAACCCCAGCGAGGCCTTAACCAGCTTTATGAGCGACCGCTTGGCCGTCTCGCTGCGCGATCAGGGCTACACCGCCCAAGAAGTGGAGGCGGTGTTGGCGCTGAAGCCTGCGCGTCTTGGTGATGTGCCCAAACGTCTGACTGCGGTGCGCAGCTTTGCGGCCCTGCCCGAAGCGGCCTCGCTGGCGGCGGCCAACAAGCGCGTGGGCAATATCCTGAAGAAGGTCGAAGGCGTTTTGCCTACAGCCGTCTCCCCTGATTTGCTCAAAGAGCCCGCCGAGGCAGCCTTGCATGCGGCCTTGGTCCAGGTCGGTCCGGTAGCAGACCGCTTGTTCGCGCAGCACGACTATGCGGGCTCGCTCACGGCGCTGGCCGCCCTCAAAGCCCCAGTAGATGCCTTCTTTGACGGCGTGATGGTGAATGCTGAAGATGCGGCCTTGCGCGCCAACCGCCAGGCCTTGCTGAACCAGTTGCACCAGGCCATGAACCGCGTGGCCGACCTGGCTGCTTTGGCCAACTGAGCCACGCCCGCGCGCCACTGTCACTATGCAAGCCCCCAAACTCATCATCATCGGCCGCGACGGCATCCTCAACCGCTTTCGCGAGGACCACGTCAAAGAGCCGTCTGAGTGGGAGCCCCTGCCCGGGGCGCTGGAGGCCGTGGCCAAGCTGAACCATGCCGGCTGGCATGTCGTGATTGCCACCAACCAAGGCGGCATTGGCCGTGGCTTGGTGGACATGAGCTCGCTCAATGCCGTGCACGTTCACATGATGAAACTGCTGGCGGCCAAAGGTGGGCGCATTGACGCGGTCTTCTTTTGCCCACACCCGGCCGAAGAGCAGTGCGAGTGCCGCAAGCCTGCCCCTGGGCTGATGTTGGAGATCGCCAGTCGCTATGGCGTGGATCTGAAGAACGTGCCCATGGTGGGGGACACCCCACGCGACTTAGAAGCCGCCTTGGCTGCGGGCTGTCCGCCGCATTTGGTGCGCACTGGTCGCGCCGGTCGGGTGCAGCCTGAAGAGGTGGCGCAATGGCTGGCTGCGGCGCCGGGCGCCTTGGTGCATGATGACTTGATGGCCTTCGCCCATCACTTGCTTGAGCGTGACCCGAACCCGCGCACTAGACATTAAAAACAAGACCATGCAACGTTTGTTTTCGGCGCTGCGTTCAGCGCTCTACATTGGCTTTTTGACGGCCACGGTGATTCCTTGGGCCACTGCGGTGGTGCTGGCCTCTGTCGCCTTGAGTGGCACCCGCATCTACTGGATGTGTGCGGGCTGGCTCAAGCTGTCTATCTGGGGTGCGCGTGTCATCTGCGGTGTGAACTATCGCATCCACGGCATGGAAAACGTGCCTGATGCAGCCCATGCCCGGGATGCCGTGATCTTGGCGTCGAAACATCAAAGCACCTGGGAGACCTTTGCCTTCCCGGCCCTGATGCCGCACCCGCTGTGCTATGTCTTCAAGCGCGAATTGCTGTGGATTCCCTTCTTTGGCTGGGCCATGGCCCGCATGGACATGATCCACATTGACCGCAGCAAGCGCTCCGAGGCCTGGAGCAAGGTGGCCGAGCAAGGCAAGCGCTATATGGCTGAAGGCAACTGGGTCATCATGTTCCCAGAAGGCACGCGCTCGGCGCGCGGTGAGCAAGGCGTCTACAAGTCAGGGGCATCCAGGCTCGCCATTGCTGCAGGTAAGCCCATTGTGCCGATTGCGGTGACCTCAGCCGTCTGCTGGCCGCGCAAGAGTTTTTTGCTGAAGCCTGGCACCATTGATGTGTCCATAGGTCACCCTATCTCCTCGGAAGGTCGTCAGCCCGACGAGTTAATGCGCGAGGTCGAGGGCTGGATTGAGGCCGAGATGCGTCGGCTAGACCCCGGAGCGTATCGGGTTTTGCAGGCATAGTTCCTCAGTCCTGCTGTACTAGGGGCCTGCTCCCAACACAGTGCGTGCTAGCATCATCGGCGCTGGCTTGTGCCAGTCGTCGTCATGAGAACGGTGCCTGTGCGCACTGCTGATGCGCCCTCGGGCTAGCCACACTTGCTGTATTGAGGCGTGTTGGGCTGGGGCGCTGGAGTGGACCCCCATGAGATCTCTGCCCGATGCGGCCCTGTTGCGGGCGCGGCTGAACGCGCCGCGTCAAACCAATCGCCTGCTGCGCTTGAGATTCCCGCATGACGACGGCCCCGCTGAAGCCCTGCTGGTGGCCAATCGGCTGGATGCCAAAGAGTCCCTGTCGCGCGACTTCGAGTTCCATGTCGAGGTGCTGTCAGACGACCCGGACGTGCCCCTCAAGTCCATGATGGGCAAGATGGTCACCATTGAGATGGTGCGCGACGACGGCAGCCTGCGCTACTTCAACGGCCATGTCTTTGACTTCCGCTTCGTCAAGAACGATGCAGGCTTTGCCTACTACCAAATGGTGCTCCTGCCCTGGATGGCCTTCTTGCGCCGCCGCCGGGACAACTACCTCTTTCACCGCAAAACCGTTCGCGAGCAAACCGAGCTGACCTTTGCCGACTACGACATGGCGGACTGGACCCCCAGAAATTTGGGGCCAGACCCGCAGATGACGGATGCCTGCCAGTTCAACGAGACGGACCACAACTACCTGCACCGCCGCTGGGAAGCCTTGGGCTGGCACTACTGGTACGAGCACCGGGCCGACGGCCACACCCTGGTGCTGTGTGGCGACAGCACCCAGGCCGAGGCCTGCGACGGCGGCGGGGCCATGAGCTGGGAAGGCACCACCGGCGTGCGCCGCTGCGGCCTGTGGACCTTTGGCGGTGCGCGCAGCGTGGCCTCTACCGTGGTGGCGGCCTCCACCTTTGACTTCAAGCAGCCTCGGCCCATGCATGGCAGCGCGCCCTCCATGAACCAGCAGGGCCAACTCACCCGCATGGAGGTCTACGACTACGCTGGCGCCTATGGCTTTGCCAACCAGGCCGCTGGCGACGACCTCGTTCTGCGCCGCATGGAAGAGATCGAAGCCGCCGCCAAATACTTTGAGGCCACCGGCGACGACGACCACGGCCAGTGCGGCCACAGCTTTGTGCTGCAAGGGCACCAAGACCTGCTCAAGCGCATACAAGAGCCCGAGGATGCGGAGTTCTTGATCACCGAGATCCACCACGAGGCCTGCAACAACTACGAAGCCCAGCAAACCACCGAGGCCGACTACCGCTGTCGCTTCAACAGCCTGCGCAAGAAGATCCCGTGGCGGCCGGGCCGTGGCCACCACAGCACCGAGCCCAAAATCTACGGCCTGCAAACCGCCATTGTGGTCGGCCCACCGGGCGAAGAAATTCACACCGACGAATACGGCCGCGTGCGCGTGCAGTTTCACTGGGACCGCGAAGGCCAGTACGACGAGAAATCCAGCGCCTGGGTGCGCGTGGCCAGCACTTGGGCCGGCAGCAACTTCGGCTTCATGGCCGTGCCGCGCATTGGGCAAGAGGTGATCGTTCAATGGCTGGACGGCAACCCCGACCGCCCCTTGGTCACGGGCCGCGTCTTCAACCAAGACAATATGCCGCCCTGGGAGTTGCCTGCCAACAAAACCCAAACCGGCATGTTGAGCCGGTCCACTACCGGCGGCGGCTACGACAACGCCAACGCGCTGCGCTTTGAGGACAAGAAAGGCCAAGAAGAAGTTTGGCTGCACGCCGAAAAAGACCAGCGCATTGGCGTTGTCGTGCCACCGCCAGCGGGATGGACCGCTCAACGCCGGTTTGGCGAAGCTAGGGCTAACATTATTTGGTTGACCCGTGACGGTCGGGGTGCCGTCCAGCCGTTAGTACGACCTCTTACTTAATGCCAATCGTCATGTAGCCGAAGTTTTGCCGGCACTAGCGCACGCCCCGGGCCTGGAATTCTCGTCGTACGCGCTGGCGCGGTCCCCGGATGAAACTGCACGCCCGCGCTCGTCGGTGTCTTAGCCCGAAGCCGACCGCAATGGCGGTTGCGGGAACCCCGGAGAAGCTCAGCAACCACGGCCCCGCCCGCGATCTTCTTGCTCGGCGACGGCGATGATCTGGCCCTCGATGTCCCCGGGCTTCGTGGTCTCGTCAAACTCCTCGTCCTCGGCGGCCTAGCGGCGGTACGATCTTGGTGCCGCTGCCAACACCAAGCCGTGGCCTGGCCGTTAAGCCGAGCCCCCTCAAAGGCGGCATTCCGCGGCGCAAAACCCCAGGTCGTCGCCGGCGGCCTGAACAACAAGGCGACGCCGGCGCCGATCGTAGACGCCAGCTCGTGGCCACCAACAGTTCATGAAGCGCGCTGCCGTAAGGCCGGGCCGTCAAAGGTGGAAGACCACCACCGCGACTGCCCCGCCAAGATCACGGGCCACGGCGGCCCTCGACGGCAACCTCCCAACCATGGCCCCCTCCTCCGTCGCAAACCCCCTCGACGCAAGTTAGCGGTCTCCACCCCGGAATTCGTGCCGTAGTGCTCTACCAGTAGTGCCGGCCAAGCTTCCCGGCATGTGGTCCCTCTCGACCCGGACCCCGGGCGCTCAAAAATTTTTAAACGGGGTCCGCCATGTCGCCAGTCGTGAAAGCTCGACCGCCAATTTGTGCGAAAATCCAGTTGACGACGGCGCAACTAAAATCAGACACCATTTGAGCCTGCATCGTTAATATAAAGACATATGACGTGTAGCGCAAGGCCATCTTGCCCGTCGTAGGCCCGAGGAGCGTCCTCGACATGGAATCGCAGAGACTCTTTGGCATCAGCCGACCTGTAGAGGCAGCGGGCAAAATCGTGCGGGTCTCAAGCACCTTAGGCGGTGGTTTGGCGCGGAAAAAGCGGTCCAACCGCGCCCTCTTCATCGAGGTGCCGTCTCGGGAGTCCCAGCCTAACACTCAACCGAGCAGTGGCACAGCCCGGGGGCGCGCGTGTGCACACAGTACCGTTCTCATGACGACATTTGGCACAAGCGCGCCCGTGATGTTACGTTGGGCTAATGCAACGGGACTGAAGAACTACCTTTTAAACTTCTAACCGACATCTCGGCAACCGACACCTCGCCGGGACGGCTATCGTGACCTATGAACACATCAACAACTCGGCTCTTGCGCGGCGGCGAATCCAATCATGCATGGGCTTGCCCCTGCAACAATGGCGGTGCCCTGACTTTAACCGGGCGCCTTGGCTACCGCGCTACATGATAACCCGGTTGCCCTTCGGCGCGCTCGACTACCGCCGGGCCTCCCCAACGCGGTCGATGTGGATCATCGTCAGCCGAGGCCGTAATTCCAACCAAAGAGGAATCACGGCCAATTCGCTTGGAAAACGCCAACGCGTGACCAAGTACATCGGGGCCGGAAGACAGATGCCGGGTCCGGTCACCGACCACCAAGATCACGCTCCCGGATGGGTGCATCAGGCCGCCCATGCCGTGGACCAGTTCACGCGATGACTTTTGGAATGCGGGGCCAGCCGCATCCGGCGGACGTCAAAAACGTGGCGCGGCACGAAGAAACAGGCGTTGCATGGTCTTTGTTTTTGTGTCACGTCGCAGCCGCTCCAGAAGTACCATCGTACACCAAGCCGCCCGGCGCGCCGCCGTTGCGCCGCGCAGCGCCGCCGAGCGCGACCGGGGAGATGCGCCACCGTCTTCTAGGTCGTGGTGATCACACCATGGGCCACGTTGGCGCCCACTTAGCACGACCCAACGGCTGCGGCCGCTGCAACTTCGGCCGAGTGGTGGGCAAGATGCCTTCACCCCGGCCGCGTAGTTTCGTCTCCGTGCGACGGGCGCAGGCTCATGTCCACCAAGCCACGTACTACCGGCGGTTATTGGCAATCGCGACATGCCGACTTGGCCACGGCCTCCCGCGCAGCAGCAGCGGTGCTGGTGAGATGCCGTCGCGTCCGTGGTGGTAGTGAGGCCACGGGTGGGGCTCAGTTGGCCAAAGCGCAGCGGGCTCGTTCCGCGGTTCGCGTGTCTGGTGGCTGGTTCAGCAAGGCCTGGCGTGGGGCGTCTTCAGCATTCCTCGCGCCTCAAAGGCGTCTGCCCCCCTGGGGCGGCCAGCGCCGTGAGCGGGCTCCCTCGCCCGTCGTGCTGCTGCGGTCTGCTTCCGGGCCGACCTGGACCAGGGCCATGCAAGAGCGCCTCGGCGGCCTCTTTGGCAAATCGGGGTCCCGGCTGTCGGCGGCCAAGTACCCGCGGCCGCCGCCAACAGCCGGCCGGGGTACAGCATCGGGCACCGGCCCCAGGCACGAGACGCCAACACCGCCTCCCCTTTCGCCCCGGGCGGTGACCAACAGCCTGATCACGGCGGGTGAGCTGGTTAAAGGCCTCGCTGGGGTTGCTGATCAGCTCACCAAGGCGGCACCCACTGCCAGCGGGGTCAGCGGCAGGGTTCTTCTCGACCAAGCGGATCCCTTAAGCACCAGCTCGGCGGCTCCTCAGCGCATCAAAGGGTCTTTGTCGCCGATTAGCTAACGGCCCTGCCCAAACAAGGCCCGCCAAGGTTCGAGCTGTCGGCCGGCGCATCGCCGACCGCCCGGCGGTGCGCGGCAGCGTCGCCCCGCCGGCTGGCTGCGATGGCTCAATGGCTGGCCGCCGTCGCGCAGCCCCTGTGGCGCCTGCTGCCGCTGGAACGCCGCTGCTGGACCTTAGCGTCAAAACATCGAATTCGGCAACGCAGGGCGTTACCTTGACGATCTCGACCACCCAATGCGCACGCCGCTCACCCTGCGTGCCCAGCCTACCGTGGTACACCGCGGCCAAGCTCGCCCCGCTTGCCGAGACGGTCGAGAAGAGCTGTCGGCAAGCACGCCTCGTTACCTTGGATCGGCCTCTTGCCGGCGCAGGCGTTCAGGGCGGCCGTCGGCGCTGGGCATCCAGCGGGGGCGCCTGGTTGGCTGCTTCATGGTATTCCTGGGGCCGCCAAGAACTCAGCAGCTGACAGGTTAGCCAGGGCCGTCACCTCATCGAGCGTCGGGGTGGGCGCAGCGCTGCGCACGTCTCGCCGCGCGTGTGCACCATGCACGCATATGTCAGCGGCTGCACCCTGTGTGCTGCTCTGGCAA
>JAXHNT010000016.1:0-4069 GCA_034520165.1 Ideonella sp. | reverse complement strand
GTATGCTTCGTTCAGTTGCGTATTGCTTAGCCAATCCGGCCTGCGAACGGGTCGCCTTAAAGATGATGACTGGGGACGCCTGACGGAGGCGGTGGACAAACTCTCCAAGGCCTCGGTGTTCATTGACGAAACCCCGGCCCTGAACACCGCGGAACTGCGCGCCCGTGCCCGGCGGCAAGCCCGTCAATGCGGGAAGCTGGGCTTGATCGTGATCGACTACCTGCAACTGATGAGCGGCTCAGGCAACAGCGCGGGCGAGAACCGGGCCACCGAAATTTCGGAGATTTCTCGGGGGCTCAAGGCTTTGGCTAAAGAGCTGAACTGCCCGGTGATTGCGCTGTCTCAGCTGAACCGAAGTGTGGAGACCCGACCCGACAAGCGCCCCATGATGAGCGATCTCCGCGAGTCTGGAGCCATCGAGCAGGATGCGGACGTCATCATGTTCATCTACCGCGACGATTACTACAACCGCGAGAACTCCAAAGTCCCCGGCACCGCGGAGATCATCATTGGCAAGCAGCGTAACGGCCCAGTGGGGGCCCTCCACTTGGCCTTCCTGAAGCCGCTGACCAAGTTCGACAATTTGGCGCCAGGCACGCAGTTTGATGAGTATTGAGGTCGCACTAGGCGCGCCTTCAACACTTGCATCAAGGGAGGATACTGTATAAAAATACAGTATGCCTGCAGCAACCCACCCGCACCGTCCAAGCGCCATCACAGAGGCCGAATCAGCCTCCCCCTTGGTCTTCCTGCCCAGCCCGCGTGCTCGAAAAGGGCGAGGAACGAGCTGGGACCTCCCGCATCGATTCAGCCCCGACGAACGGGTCTCCTTTGATGATGGCTGGGGAAATCTCGACCAAGCGGCTGTGACCGAGGAACTGGCTGCGCAAACCCAGATCATCGAAGAGAACGTCAAGTCGATCCTGTCGGGCAATGACTCACCCGATATCAACTTTGATCTCTCCATCAACCCCTACCGCGGCTGCGAGCATGGCTGCATCTACTGCTACGCCCGGCCGACCCACAGCTATCTGAATCTGTCGCCCGGCTTGGATTTTGAGACGCGCATCATTGCCAAAGTCAATGCGGCGCAGCGTCTGTATGAGGCCCTCTCCAGCCGGGGCTATGAGCCCTTGGCCCTGAACATTGGCTCGGCCACAGACGCTTACCAGCCTGCCGAGCGAAAGCTGCGCATCACGCGCAGCGTGCTGGAAGTGCTGAGTTCGGTACGTCATCCGTTTTCCATCATCACCAAGTCGGCCGGTGTTGAGCGTGATCTCGACCTGATCGCGCCCATGGCGGCCCGCTGGATGGCAGCGGTCTATGTTTCCATCACGACCTTGGACGACGCCCTGGCGCGGGTGCTGGAGCCACGAGCCGCCTCACCTCGCCGTCGCCTGCAAACCATTCAACGTCTGGCGGATGCCGGCGTGCCTGTGGGGGTGAGCGTCTCACCGGTGATTCCATTTCTCAATGAGCCAGAGCTGGAGCGCATCCTGGAAGCGGCCGCTGGAGCTGGGGCTCGGCAGGCATTTTCAATTGTGCTGCGCCTACCCTGGGAGGTGAATCCACTCTTCCAGCACTGGTTGGAGCAACACTTTCCACAGCGAGCGGCTCGCATCATGGCCAGGGTCAGGGAGATGCGCGGCGGCCGCGACAACGACGCCGCCTTCAACACCCGCATGACGGGGCAGGGGGTGTGGGCGCAGTTGCTGCGGCAGCGTTTTGATAAAGCCACGGCACGATTTGGATTGAACACGGAACGGTTTGCGCTGGACTACAGCCACTTCGTGCCACCGGCCATGGTCCTGCAGGGGGAACACGGCGGTGTGCAGCAAAGCTTGTTTTAACTGGTGGCGCCCATGCGGCTAGGCCAAACCCAACTCAAAACGAGCACCGCCCTCGGGGCGAGCCAGCAGCCGAGCGAAGCCACGGCGCCCCTTCAGGTCGTGGGCGCTGGCCACCGCTTGGCACAGGGACGTGCCCAAACCGGTGGATTGGGGGTCATCCGGATTGGGCGGCTGTGGTCCGGGCCCGTCGTCGTCGATCACGAAGACCAGCATTCCGTCTCTGCACTGCGCTGACAGCTCGATTCCACGGCGAGCATAGCGCTGGGCATTGTGCAGAGCGGCTTCGAGGGCAAGGCGCACGAGGCGCCTGTCAAAGTACCAATACGCTGGCGCTTGCTCTAGATCGCGGGCACACAAGGAGAGGGGCTCCAGCAAGAGGCCCTGGTCTTTGCAGATCAAGCGAATCAGGTCTTGGGGAGACTCATCGGCGCTGTGCGCGCGCATATGGCCGTCCACACCATAAAGGGCCAAGAACTGAACAAAGCGCTGCCGCAACTCCACGCAGTGCTTGTAGGGGACTTCAGCCCCTTTGCCCTCTAGGCTGTGTTGCAGCGTCAAGAGCTGTGCCTCTAGGGCACCCAAGCCGTTCTTCAGGTCATGAACGATCAAGGCGGCCAGTGGGGGGCCCATGTCAGACCGTGGCTGGTGCGGCCAGCGTGCTGAGCGTGTCGCGGTAGTAGCGCTGCATCTGGGTCACGCGGTCATTGGCCGGCATCAGCTTCTCCAATCGGGTGAGGTAGAGCCTGACACGCTCAACAATGGTCGAGTTGAGTTCTCGCTTCAACCGCAGTGACAGGCAGTTCATCTGCGCCGCTTGCAAGAGCACGCCGGTGTTTTCTGGATACTCACGCAAGGCCGCCTCAATCGCCTCCAGGGCTTCATCAATCTTGCTGTCGCGGAAGAGCTTTTTGGCGTCCGTTACACGCTTTTGCAGCCCTGCCGCAGCGGCCTCGATCACTTGCTCGATCTTGTCGTCATGCCCTGTGTCTCGAAGGGCATTGCCAATCATCTGCTTGACGCGGGTGTTCTCGTGGTCTGCGCTGATGGCACGCTCCATCAGCTTCAGACCTTCGGCCTCGTTCCCGCTCATCAATTCGGCCTTGGCCAGAGCCACTGTGCCAAAGTCCGCTTTGGCTTTGCGCAGGGTTTCACGGGCTTTGACCAGCAGTTTGGCGGCAGCCTCGGGCTGGCCGGACTTGACATGGGCTTGCACCTTGATTGCCAACGCAATGCTGTCGTACTGGGGATCGTGCTTGGGCTTGGTATTGATGTCATCCAGCAGGCTCACCGCACCAGCGGCGTCGCCTCCATCCACCAAGGTTTGGGCCAGCAGCAGTGTGTCTTGGGACGATGCAGTCATGGAGCCCCGCGTGGCTTTGGCGACCTTCTGCAGGCATTCTTTGGCGGTGGCCAAGTCGCCATTGCGGTATGCCGCTTCGCCCACCAAGCGTTGACGTCGGCTGGAGGGCACGACGGTGGCGGCATCTTTCAAGGCCCACAGTGCGCCATCCGGGTCGCCCTGAGCCTCCAGAGACTCCGCGATGACGTCGTAGGCGGCCACATTCTTTTCACCCTCGGGCGATGCAATGATGTCAGAGGCCAATTGCCGGGCTTCATCAAATTGTCCGCCTGCCTTGTGCGCCCGGGCCAGACCCAACTGCGCCCAAACCAGGTTGGGGCGCTCATCCAAGGCTGCTCGGTAAACCCCTTTAGCGTCTTCATGGCGCCCGAGTTGCAGCAGAGTTTGCCCCTTGATTTGCAGCACCGACATGAACCATCGGTCTTTCTTGGCCAAGACTTTGTCACACTCAGCCAGCGGTGCCAATCAAGTCTTCTTTGGCCAGGCGCTGGTTGATGGGCAGCAAGGCTTGGCGTCGCTCCAAGGCCGCTTTAAGACGGTCCTCGATGTCGCTGGCCGTGATGGGCTTGAGCAAATAGGCATCTGGCCGATGCTCGGTGGCCGAAGCCACCGAGGCGTAGCTCGCTCTCAGTCGAGTCACCTACGAAGAACAGCAGTCCGACGGGCAGCAGGCCCTTGTCGCGCAGGTGCTCGAACATCTGCTGGCCGTCGGTCTTGCTGTTCAGGTTGAAATCACACAAGATCAGCCCCAGGGGCTTGGCCCGGATCAGCCTCAGTGCATCTTCGGCATTGGAGGCTTGCTCCACCTTGCTGATGCCCAGCATGGTCAACTGCCCACGCAAGGTGGTCTGCTGGACCG
>JAXHNT010000020.1:0-43183 GCA_034520165.1 Ideonella sp. | reverse complement strand
TGTCATTACGTATTGCCATAAAAAAGGTGCGCCAATATGTTGTTTTAAAAGGCGGCGACATCTGCTGTTGCATAAACCCGAGCCTAGCAAACTTGGCGCAAACGCCTCACGGGCCGCATCAAACAAGTTCATCACCCTCCTTGGCGCGCAAAGCAGCCGTCAACCGAGGGCTCTCGCTCCCGCTAGGCCTCTCAAGCCGGCACCCCTGACTGACTAAGATTTCGAATCTCTCTATCCCCATGGGCCAATACGTCGTTTCGCCCACGACACACCCGACCGACTGTGGCCGCTTTCGCGGCTCCTTCTCGGTCCGACGCGGCGAGGGCAACGGCACCTACTGCCGCGTGTTCCGCTCTGAAAAGACCTTTGCCTCCCGCGATGCAGCCCGGTCTGCTCGAGACCTGCCGGGCTGACTCCAACGCCCCGCCGCCCCCAATCTAGCATGCCGCACGCCCTGTAGCGGATGGTCAGACCCTCGGGGTCCATTCGGTCCATCCTCATGTCCACAGCGGATTTCCGCGTGGCACAGACGCGCCTTGACGGCGCAACACAACTCCAGAAAGGCTCCACCATGAGCAGCAAAATTTACGTCGGCAACCTGCCTTACTCCGTCACCGACGCCAGCCTGAAGAGCAACTTCGCAGAGTACGGCGATGTCAACTCCGCCAAGGTCATGATGGACCGCGACACCGGCCAATCCAAAGGCTTCGGCTTTGTCGAGATGGCCTCGGCTGAAGTGGCTCAGGCCGCCATCGATGGCCTGAACGGCATGTCCGTGGGTGGCCGCGCCATCACCGTGAACATGGCTCGCCCCCGCGAAGCCAACAAGAGCTCGGGCGGCGGCTACGGTGCCGAGGGCTACACCCGCAGCAACCGCTCCGACGTGGCTACGGCGCAACGGCCGGCTATCCGGCGGAGCGCTACTGATCCTCGCTGCTCAGGCGGGGAAAACCGGCTCTTCGGGCCGTTTTATCATCCGGCCCTTAAGATCAGGCGATGAACCTGAACATCAACGGTAAATGGGCGCTGGTTTGTGGGGCCAGCAAGGGCTTAGGCAAGGGCTGTGCAGCGGCCCTGGTGCAAGAGGGCGTGAATGTGGTGATCACCGCGCGCGGGGCCGAGGCCCTGGCGGCCACCGCCACCGAGCTGCGCAGCCTGCACCCCGGCGTAGAGGTGCGCACCGCCCCCGGCGACATCACCACCCCTGAGGGCCGCGCCCAAGCCCTGGCCGCCTGCCCGCAGGTGGACATCCTCATCACCAATGCCGGAGGCCCGCCGCCCGGCGACTTCCGCCAGTGGGACCGCGACGCCTGGATCGCTGCGTTGGATGCCAATATGCTGACCCCCATTGAGCTGATCAAAGCCGTGGTCGACGGCATGGCCGAACGTGGCTTTGGCCGCATCGTCAACATCACCTCGGCTGCCGTCAAAGCCCCCATCGACATCTTGGGCCTCTCTAACGGCGCGCGCTCAGGCCTGACCGGCTTTGTGGCGGGCCTGGCCCGCCAACCCCGGCTGGCCAGCCGCAATGTCACGCTCAACAACCTACTGCCCGGCCCCTTTGACACCGACCGCCTGAGCAGCGTGATGCAAGGCGAAGCCTAACGCAGCGGCCGCCCGCTGAGCGAGGTGATGAGCGCCCGCGCAGCCCTTAACCCCAGCCGCCGCTTTGGCCAAGCTGCCGAGTTTGGCGCGACCTGCGCCTTTCTGTGCAGCGCCCATGCGGGCTACATCACGGGGCAAAACATCTTGATGGATGGTGGGGCGTATCCGGGGACGTTTTGATAGTGCCGCCCGAAAGGGCCGACAAAGCTACAACGGCACCCGCTTGACAGCAGCAGCGCCGCGTTTGACACACGGCGCATGCGCCGTCGAGGCCGCACCTACCATATGCTTGACTCCGCCGGCCTTGCTGCGACTTGCACCACCCCACACCACAGCGGCTGGCCGCGTGGCACCCCTGCGCCCTGATGGCGCAAACCAACAAACCAAGAAAGACTCCACCATGAGCAGCAAAATTTACAGGGGCAACCTGTCCTACTCCGTGACCGACGACAGCCTGCGCAGCAACTTCTCTGAGTTCGGCAAAGTCTCTTCCGCCAAGGTCATGATGGACCGCGACACCGGCCAATCCAAAGGCTTCGGCTTTGTGGAAATGGATTCCGCCGACAACGCCCCAGCCGCCATCACCGCCCTGAACGGCATGTCAGTGAGTGGCCGCGCCATCGTGGTCAACCTGGCCCGCCCGCGCGAAGCCAGCAAGAGCCCCGGCGGCTACAGCGCCGAAGGCTACACCCGCCGCAATCGGGCCGACGTGGGCTACGGCACCGGCGGCTTTGGTGGTGGGCATTACTGACTCCGGCTTAACGCTCAAAATGACCGGCTCTTCTGAGCCGGATTTTCTCCCGGCGTCTACGACGGACCGCAGCCTTCCGCCTTCATGAGCCCTTGCTGCTGGACTGCAGTCCGACCAGTCGCGACAGCAGGATGACCGTGTAAAGCACGCCGATCACGGCCTCAAAGATTGCAAAGGACTGAGCGTAAAACCCTTGGGGGGTAATGTCGCCGTAGCCTACCGTCGTCAAGGTGGAATAGCTGTAATAGAAAAGCTGCTGCCAGTTGATCGGTGCGCCGGACGCGACCAAGAATGACCCGGGCGCCAGCCATTCGATCAGCGAAAAGACGGCGGCAAAGCCAGATCCGATCACCAGATAGATGGAGGTCGCGGCCACCAGCACGTCGGACATCACTTCGGTCGCGCGGAAGATGTAGATCGCCAGCACTACACCGATCACCAGATGGTAAGCGATAGACGTCAGATAGACCGCCAACAAACTGTAGGTGCCAGGGTTATAGGAGTTGGTCAGACCAGCCGCGATGACCGAAGCACCGCAGATAGCGGCCAGCGCGCGCAGGCGAGCATCAGGCAGCAGGAAGAAAGTGGCCACAACAAACATCGAGCCGTAGAAAAGGTAGAACAGGCCCGGCCACATACCTCCTGCGCCTGACAGCGGGTAGGTCAGGTTGTGAACCAGCATGGCCACCAAGAGGCCTATGGTGACCCGCAAGCCACCCAGAGGGGAGCGGCCCGGCGCGCTCATGCAGCGCGTCCTTCGCGGTGGGCGAATGCGGCCACCAGCATCATCACGGCCAGCACCCCTGCCCCCAGCCAGAGGCCATTCAAATGCAGCGTCAGCGCGAGCCCACCCCAGGCCGCCAGCGCGGGCACGGCCACCAAGTAGCTGAGCGGCAGCTTTGAGGCCATGGTGCGATGGAACATGGCCGAGCCAAGCAGGAAAATTGTGGGGCCTGCGAAGGCGATCACGGCCGTCGGTGCGTGGATGGCGTCGTGCGGGTGAGCCACGATCAGCTCAATGGCCACGGCCACCACGATGGCCCCGCAGACCATGACACCGTGGGCATAGGCCAGCCCTGCGCGCGCAAGGCGGGTGTGGTCGTCGGCATGTTCAAAGCTGTGTTCACCGGCCTCGGCCAAAAACACGAAGTAGATCCACCACAGCGTCACAATCAGCGAAAAACCAATGCCCGCAGCGGCAAGCACATCGGCTTGCAAGGGCTGTTTGGCGAGCAAGCCACCCATTAGCAAGATGGATTCCCCCAGTGCAATGATGAAGACTTGCTGATTGCGCTCTAGCAGGTGCAGCCCGCGCAAAGGCCAGCTCTCCATGGGGGTAGCGCCAAGCTTTGGCAGCCAGAAGCCCACATAGGGCGCCGCATAGTCGATCACCACGGCCGCGATCCAAAGCCCGAGACGCTGGTCGGGCAAGCAAGCCCCTGCCATCCAGAACAGTCCAGAAACACCGCTCCACGCCATCAACTGGGCATAGTTCTGTCCCATCCGCTGTCCGCGGAACAGCACGGCCATGTATCCCGCCCGAAGCAGAGCCATGGCCACATAGGCCCCGACAAACAGCCCTGCACGGTCGCCATAGGCCTCGGGAATGGCCACAGCCATCAAGAGTGCACAACCCATCAGGACGGCCATCAGCAAACGACCACTGGTGTGGTTGGGGTCAACCCAGTTCGTGGCCCAGGCGGTGTAGTTCCAGGCCCACCAAACAGCGGCGAACAGTGTCAACGCTTCAAGCGCACCCCGCCAGGTTTCATGCGCCAGCAAAAAATGCGACAGCTGGATGATCGAAAACACATAGACCAGATCAAAGAACAGCTCCATGTTGGTGACGCGCGGGTTGGCGCCTGGCGCCAGCTTACGCAGCGCACCTGTGGGGAACAGTCGGTCAATGAGGGTCTGTTGCATGGATCGACTCTTTCAGCAGCTCGTCAGCGAGCCAGCTTGCAACAGGGCTTCAGCCGCGCGATAGGCGCCAGGCCAGCAGCAGCGCCACTGCGGCCGGCACGGCGAACACCAGCAACAGGATGGGCGCCTCTTGGCGCACCGTGTAGCCGTGGGTGGTGCCGACCCACATGTTCACCGAGGCGACCACCAGCCATGCCGGCACGAAACACTTGGCTGCAAAGGCGACACCAGCCACGCTGGCCCCCCACAGCCAGCCAAACATTGCAAACACGCCCAACAGCACAACACCCGTGCCCATCACCATTGCCACATGCATAAAGATCTCCGGTTTCAAGTCTCGTCATCAACGCGGCCAGCACTTGTGAGCTGTGCCGCGCAAGCTATCGTCAATGTGACTCAGTGTCCGATCAATACCGCATCTGCCAGCTCACGATGCGCCCGTTCTCGACCAGCATCCGGAAGTTGGCAGCAGCTCGGTAGCCTCGGCTGTTGCTGAACTGACCAGTGACAATGACTTCGTTGCCGTTGACCGCAAATTGCGCGGCCTCGACCTGGCCCTTGCGCTCGATGATGTCGGATTCGAGCCAAGCGAAGAAGGCCGGCCCTGACTTTGGCCAGCCGTCGCCGTAGGCTTGCTGAGCCTGCGGCGCGAACACCGCGCGGATGCGCGTGGCGTCGTTTTGCTTCATGGCGTCAACCAAGCCGCGTACAACCCTGCCAGCGTCTGCGGCCTGCTCACCAGGCACGGGCACGGGCGCGACTTGGGCAATGCTGGGCTGAAGGCAGAACCCCAGCCCAGTGGCCAGCACAAGCACGCATACCGATACGCGTATCGACCCATTTTTTGTGAATTGTTTGGTAGCCATGCGTGTTCCCCCGTCTCGCAATAAGCGTGCGATTCTATGTGATGATTAACCCACATCATCACTGGCGAAGTGCCGACATCGTTTCCAACTGATTCGTGTCTCGTGGCATAGACCTTGCCATCCTCACACTGATGCAATCAGACACTAGAAGGGATAACTGCGCGGCTGGCTCTGTGTCGTGATCCAGTGCGTCCGGGTGAACTCTTCGATAATCCACTCGCCATTGAAGTGGCCAATGCCCGAGTTTTTCTCACCGCCGAACGGGCCATAGATGTCGGTCAGCACAGTTTGATCGTTGATGCTCGTCATGCCTGCGCGGATGCCATGCGCAAAGCGCTGGCCGCGTGCGACATCGCGCGTGAAGACGGCACTGGCCAAGCCGTATTCAGTGTCGTTGGCCAGCGCCAGCGCCTCGGCATCGCTGCCGACCTTCAGCACTGGGAGTACCGGGCCGAAGATTTCGTCGCGCGACAGGGCATGGTGCGGCTCGACGTTTACGAACAGGTGCGGCGGCACCACGTTGCCAACCACCGGGCCGCCTACGAGCAAGCGCGCGCCGTCGGCCCGCGCCTGCTCTATCTTGGCAACAACGCCATGCACAGCTTTGGCATTCATCAACGGGCCGACCACCGTCTTCGGATCTCTTGGGTCGCCGAATGGCAGCGCCTTGATGCGCGCGGCAAGCTTGTCGACCAACGCATCGTGCACCTTGGCGTCGACGATGAGGCGATTGGTGCTCATGCAGATCTGGCCCTGGTGCAGGAAACGGCCGAATACGATGGCGTTGCAGGCCGCATCGAGGTCGGCGTCGTCAAGCACCACCAGCGGTGCGTTGCCACCCAGTTCCAGGCCAAGGCGCTTAATCGACTTGTTGACTGCGTTTTGCGCTATCAAGCTGCGCCCGATGCGGGTGCTACCAGTAAAGGACACCGAGTTGGCCAAGTCGTGTCCAGTTAAGGCATCGCCGATTTCGCTGGCAGCGCCGACGAGCACACTGAGTAATCCCTTGGGCAGGCCTATCTCCTCGAAGATGCGGGCATGTAGCAGCCCGCCGCTGACCGGCGTTTCACTGGCTGGCTTCAGCACCACGGCGTTGCCAAGCGCGAGCGCCGGGGCCAACGCCCTAACCGTCAGATTGATGGGCGAGTTCCAGGAGGTCACCAGCGCCAGCACGCCCACCGGCTTACGGTAGACGTGGCTGTCCTGATGGCGAATCAGCGACGGCAAAATGGTGCCAATAGCGCCCTGCGCATAGGCTGCAGCCTCGCTACAGCACACCGCTGCGTGCCGTGAGATCTGCTGCGACCAGAAGCTGGTCGCTCCGGCCTCCTTGGTCAGCCAATCGACGATCTCGTCGTGCCGCTCCTCAAAGGCGTTTGCTGCCTTCAGCAGCAGTTCGGCACGCTCGCGCGGCAGCAACGCAGCCCATGCCGGTTGCGCCGCAGCCGCTTCCTTGAAAGCGTCATCGACATCAGCCACCGAAGCCCCCCGCATCTCAAGCAAGGTCTCGCCTGTGTAGGGGTTGTCGTCGCGAAAGGTATGAGTTGACCGACCCGGGCGCCATGTGCCGCCGATGAATTGTTGGCCAAAATCTGAGTAACGCTGGGGCGCGGTCGTACTCACATCAACCTCAACGCGTGGTGTAGCCGCCATTGGCGAAGATCGTCTGGCCAGTGATCCACCAGCCTTCGGTCACCAAGAATCTGATCAGCGGTGCGATGTCTTCGATATCTGTAAGGCCGGTCTGTGAGTACTTTCCGAGCGCCGCACCGGCCTTGTTGTAGGCGATAGAGTCCGGTGTTTCCTGGCCGTAGAAAAACGGCGTGTTCATCGGGCCTGGGCCAACAGCATTGACGGAGATGCCACGTTCTCCGAACTCTTTAGAAGCTGCGCGCGTGAAGTGCTCAACCGGTGCCTTGCTGCTGGGGTAAATGCCGTAGAACGGTGTGTAGGCGGCCAGCAAGGAGCTGACGATGGTGACGATACTGCCGCGCTCTTCGAGGACACGGCCTGCCTGCTGAATGAAGAAGAACGCAGCCTTGGAGTTGGCTGCAAAGCTCTTTTCGTAATCGGCCTCAGTCAACTCGAGAATCGGCTTCTTGATCACGACGCCGGCGGTGTTGATGCCAATATCTACCCGGCCGAAATGCCTCTTGGCCACGTCAAACATCTTGACGTTGTTGTCGACGACCGAGAGGTCGCCCTGAAAAACAATTGCATCGACGCCTTTAGCCTTGAGTCCGCCTGCGGTTCTTTCGGTTTCTGCCTTGGATGAATCGCTGTTGTAGTGGAGCACGAAACCCGCAGCGCCGGCGTCTGCGAGTTGGTTGGCGATCAGTGCGCCGAGGTTCTTGCCGCCGCCTGCAATGACTGCGATCTTGCCTTTGATTGACGTGTTTGCCATGTCGAGATCCTTGATTTGTGTTAGGTGCTTGGAGTCTAGAGATGCCGATACTCAACATCAATCCGTCATTTTTGGAATCATCTTCCAGAAATGCCGCCCAATCTCATCGAGATAACCGCGTCCAATCAGGTGTGAGCCGGCCGGCACTGGTGCCTACTGACGACGCACCTTCGTGCTTCTCCGAGCCCAGAGAAGCAGGGCAGGACCAGTGCAGCAACAATATCCACATGGACCACATCGACAACCTCCGCATATTCATACGCATCGCAGCGTGTGGCAGCTTCTCGCAGGCGGCCGATCAACTCGGAGTGCCGCGTGCGTCGGTGTCCTTGGCGGTGCAACAGTTGGAGTCACGGCTTGGCACACGACTGCTGCACCGCACGACCCGCCGTGTCGGCCTCACCCTCGATGGCGAGACCTTGCTGGACAGAGCCTCCGCGCTGGTGGCCGACATGGAGGACATCGATCAGCTTTTCCGCCCCTCCGGCAAGTCCATCGGAGGTCGGTTGCGCGTGGATGTGCCAAATCGGGTGGCGCGCCGATTGATGGTGCCAGCTCTGCCCGACTTTCTCGAAAAGCACCCTCAAGTGGCCGTTGAGCTGGGGTCAAGCGACCGGCTGATAGACCTTGTGCAAGAAGGCGTCGATTGCGCATTGCGTGTGGGCGTCCTGCCATCTAGCAGCTTGGTGGCGCGGCCAGTCGGGGTGTTCGAGGTGATCAACTGCGCCAGCCCTGCTTACCTAGAGAGCCATGGCAGCCCAGCCGGCCCGGAGGACCTTCCGCGCCATGTGGCAGTGGACTATGTCTCCCCCACCAGTGGTCGAGCCACGCCCTGGGAGTGGCAGGAGGGCTCGCTAGCACGGTCCTGCACCATGAACAGCAAGGTCACGGTGAACAGCGCCGAATCCTATATTGGCTGCGCGCTCGCTGGCCTGGGGCTGATCCAAGTGCCACGTTTCGACGTGCGCAAGTATCTGCATACAGGTGAGTTGGTCGAGGTCATGGTGCAAGCGAAGCCGGCCGCCCTGCCGGTTCATTGGGTATACCCACACCGGCGCACCCCTTCAAGTCGCGTACAAGCCTTTTTGACCTGGGCCGAAAGTGTGTTGCAGCCGCATCTTGCGATCCGGTCTTGAGGTCATGCAATGGTGTGGAAGCTCAAAGCAACCAGTGCACCTGCCCTGCGCATGCATGCTTAGCGTTCATGTCACGCGACCTTGATCGTCGACTTTGCGCGAAGGGGCACTGCGTGCGCTATGGCAACTCAGGGCTGCAACGCCGCTAACCCCGCCCGCAGCGCCTCCACCCTCTGCCGCCCAAGTTCGACACCCCCACCCACTTTTTTGCCCGATTTAGGGCCTAGAAGCCGTGTCAGATCAAGCGTTGAGGTGCGCCTGAGGTGCAGATCAGGAAATTGGGTGTAGTGGCACGTTTGCTGAGTTATGTAGTTCGTGATTTCACCGGTCTGAGCTACACTTCCCGCCATGTTTGTAAAGGTCACCCAGTCGGGCCCCCGCCGCTACGCGCAGCTGGTCGAGTCGTTTCGCAACGAGGAGGGCAAGCCGCGCCAGCGCACCCTCTGCACGCTCGGGCGCCTTGAGGCCGGTGGCGATGTGGACAAATTAATTGCCGCCCTCCAGCGCGCACAAGGGCAGGCGGGCGGCGCTGCGCCCGCACCCGTCAATCCGCTGGAGAGCCTTCGCTTCCTCGACAGCCGCAGCGCGGGTGACGTCTGGGCCCTGAGCCGGCTGTGGCGTGCCCTCGGCTTTGATGACCTGGCCGGCGCCTGGCGGCGCTCGCGGGTTGAACTCGATGTGCTGGCCTGCCTGCGCACCATGGTCTTGAATCGGCTGTGCGATCCGGGCAGCAAGTTGGGCGTGCTGCGTTGGCTCGACACCGTGGCGCTGCCCACCGATTTCGGCTTTGCCGACAGCCTGCCCACGCACCAGCACCTGCTGCGCGCCATGGACGTGCTTGACGAACACGGTGAGGCTCTGGGTGAGCGACTGGCTGGCTTGATGCGACCGCTCATCGACCAGGATCTGTCGGTCGTGTTCTACGACTTGACTACGGTGCAGGTGGCGGGGGAGTCGGTGCAAGAGGGCGACGTGCGTGCCTTCGGGCGCGGCAAGTCGGGCCTGATCGAGCGCCCGTTCATGCTCTCGCTGGTGCAAACCGCCCAGGGCCTGCCCATCGCGCACGAGGTGCACCCCGGCAACACGGCCGAGGCCAAGACCTTGCTGCCGATGATCACCGCGCTGCTGGCGCGCTACCCACTCAAGCGGGTGGTGCTCATCGCCGACCGCGGCCTGCTCAGCGTGAACAACCTGGACGAGCTCGCCGCGCTGCAAGCCACTCTAAAGGCCCAGGGCCGCGACGTGGCACTGGACTACATCCTGGCCGTGCCCGCATCGCGCTATGGAGACTTCGCCGACGCACTCGGCGCCATGGCCGCGCAGCAACCGAGCAATACCGAATGGGTCAGCGAGACGACGTGGGCGGCGCCCGACGGGCCCTCTCGCCGCCTGGTGGTCGAGCACGACCCGGTCGCCGCCACGCGGCGAACCCGGGCACGCCAAACCGCCATTGACGATCTGATCAAACTTGGCCAGCAGTGGAGCGGCAAGCTCGACGAGCAAGACGCCGGCAAACGCAGCAAAGGCAAACCGCTGTCGGACTCAGGCGCGAAGGCGCGCTTCTATCACGCGGTCAAGGACGCAAGCCTGGCCCACCTGATCAAGGTTGACCTCAAGGCCGAAGCCTTCAGCTACACCGTTGACGAGGGCCACCAGCGCTACCTCGAACTGCTCGACGGCAAGCTGCTGCTGGTGACCAACACCGCCGAGCCGGCAGCCGAAGTGGTCACGCGCTATAAGAGCCTGGCCGACATCGAGCGAGGCTTTCGGGTGCTCAAGTCCGACATCGAGATCGGCCCGGTCTACCACCGCCTGCCCCAGCGCATTCGCGCCCATTCGCTGATCTGCTTCATCGCCCTGATCCTCTACCGCGTCATGCGCATGCGCCTCAAGGCCAGTAACCGAGAAGAGTCTCCGACCCGGCTGCTCGAACAACTCAGGCGCATTCAACAACAAACGATTCAAACCGCTGACGGGCAAAGGCTCAGCGGCTTGACGGAAATCGCCACCCTGCAGAAGTCGCTCTTTGCGGCGCTGGACCTGCCACAACCCACCCCCACCGACCTCGCCAAACCCCATTTGTAGTCTGCGATTTTGATGCTGGTTCTATATGAATCAGTCACTTGCGTGTCGTAAGTGTCGAACTTGAGCTGCCGGTTCACGCCAAAGTCTTTGCGCCCCACGCGCGAGGCCGAGCGCACCTGCACCACCCGGTTGACCGGGTCGAACCAGAGTTCAAGGTCGTCCACAAACTTCATCAGCGGTGTGGTGCATTGGGCATACAGGTAGCCGTCGCCCTTGTCTTGGACGATCTTCACGCCCGGCATGGCCTGCAACAGGGTAGAGAGCTTGGCGACAGTGGCCAGGCCGTTGCCGCTGAGTGCCAGCGGTGCGATCTCGGCGTAGGCGCGCATTGGGTGTTCAGGGTAAAGCGCAGCTTGGCTGCTGACGCTGTTCTCGGTTTTCGAGGGTGGCTTGAGCCGACCGTCCTGAACGCCCAGGTCGTTTGGCGCATTGCCACTCAGCAGACCCAACTGCCCGGCCAGCACGGCGGCCAGCGCCAGGGCCAGCACCACCATCACAGTCCATTTGAGCAGCGTCATGGTGAGCCTTTGAAGGGCTGGAGCGAGAACCCCAGCACAGTTGAGAACACGCAATTCTAGTGACCTCATCAGGGACGACCCACGGGCCCACTTCATTGACGGGCGCAGCCCCCTGAGAGACGGCGGGGGCGCCCGGCGACACGCTGGACACCCCCGCAAGGGCTGGGCACAGCCCGGCCCGCTTCACCCTCAAATCTGCACCGGCGGATACGACGGCACACCGCCCAGCACATAGGCCACTTGCTGCTGCAGCGGGATGGTGCCGCTGACCACGGGTGGGCCGAAGGGTGACGGTGACGGTGACGGTGACGGTGACGGTGCCCGCTTGGCTGCTTTGGTCTACCTTGTGTACCTGGTAGGAGCCCAAGGTGAACAGGCCGAAGAGGTCCAGCTTGATGGAGGCGTTGACCTGCAGGTCGCTGGTGATCAGGCTGTTGTTGGCCTGCGTCAACACGTTTTGCTCAATAGCTATTGCTCCGGCCCACTGAAGTCTTAACCCGCAGCGTAGCGAACGCGCCGGTCTTGAAAGTAGCTCATCACACGCTCGGGCGTCTGCTCCAGCATCATCATGTGCTCATTCGCCGCCTCACGTAACTTGGCTTTTGTGCGGACTGGAACGCGCTTGCCCATCTCTTGTTTCAGGTCCGCATTCAGCCTCTCTTCCGGGTTGAGTTGCGGGCTATAGCTGGGCAGGTAAAACAGCTCGATCTGCTCACTGTGTTCTGCCACCCAAGCCTTCACCAATTTGCTGTGATGAACCCGCAAATTGTCCAGAATCAGGAAGACCTTTCGGCCCGCGTCTTTGACCAAGGCTTGTAAAAATTCAATGAGCTTTTCAGCATCGAACGCTTCTTCAATGATCATCCAGCGTGCCTTGCCCTGGTTGGTCACCGTGGCGATCATCGACAGCTTCTGGCGCGTGCCGCCAATGGCCATGGCTACCGGCGTTTTGCCCATCGGCGCGAAGCTTCTGCCACGCACGTCCGTGTTGACCAAGGCGGTCTCGTCACCCCAGTGAATCTCGGCCCCTTCGGCCTTTGCGCGCTGCTCGATGGCGGGGTATTCACCCTCTAGCCAGGCTTGCACCGCAGCGGGACTTTGCTCGTACGCACGCTTGATCGGCTTTTGCGGCGTGAAGCCCCAGCGCGCCAGGTATTTACCCACGCTGCGCACCTGCAATTGGATGCCAAATTCTTGTTCAATGAGTTGGCCCACCGCCGCCCGACTCCACAGACTGAAGTCCATTTTGAGCTGCTCGGGCCGCTGGTCAATGATCATGCGCTGCACGCTCTTTTCCTGCGCCTCGCTGAGCACCCGCCCATCGCCCCGATTGCGCCCTCGCAAGCCCGGCCGCACTGCCGCCCAACCCCCTGCTTCAAACAGGTCAATCGCGCTGCGAACCGTCGGGTAGCTCAGCCCCGTCATGCCCACAATCTGCATGACCTTGATACCTTTTTGTGCAACCTCACGACTTGCTTGCGCCTCTCGTGTAATTGCTCCAACGTTTGAAATCTTGCGTCTTCTTTTTCCATCCCAATCACTTGGGGGCGGATTCATGAATTTCAAGCTTTATCGGGCCGAATCTATAGGAGTTATCTCACGCGGTGCACGCGACGCAGGGAAAAGCTTAAGTGTTGGATGCAGCGGGCTACAGGAGATTCGTCTTACATGGTGCCGACCCCCGCCACATTCAGCGCACTCTGCGGCTTAGCCCTGGTGGTGGCCGGGGTGCTGGGGGGGGTGCGCGCCGAGCTAGCGCCCACGCCCGGTAAACCAGCCTGACCTGGCTTGGCTTGGCGACCCTCTCACGCCACCCGCAGCACCTCAAACTGCTGCTGGGTTGAAGCAACGCGTATGGCCACCTCGTCGCCCTCGCCTTTGCCCAGCAGGGCCTGGCCCAAAGGCGACTCGCCGCTGATGACCTGGACGAGCTGAGCGCCGCTACCCACTTTCATGCTACCCCCATCGGGGCCAAGAAAGAGCTTTGGCTGCCGGCCTTCTGCGTCCAGCAGGCAGACCAGCGCACCGAGTTGTATGCCTTTGCTGGCGTCGTATGGCTGCGGCCGGAACTGGCGCCAATGGGCTATGGCTTGGCGGATGGCCTCGGCGCGGCGCGCTTGGCCTGCTGCAAGGTAGGCGGCTTCGAGCCCCAAGGTGTCGTACTTGTTCTCGGCAATGTTTTCTTCGTGGGTGGCCGTCTCATGCGCAGCCCGCGCGGCCTGTTCGGCTTGCTCAAGGTCTTGGGTCAGCCGGTCCAGCACCTGCTGGCGCAGCAAGAGTTTGTCCATGGTGAAGGGGCGGCGTCGCAAACAATAAGGCGGGAGCGGGCCGCGATTATGGCGGGCCGCACTGGCCCTCAGCGCCGCAAGGTGGACGACCAGCCCTGCTCCAGTTGCCGCCGCATCTGTGCGCTTTCTGCTTCCAGGGTGTCGGGGGGCAGTTGCTTCAAGCAGTCGGCCAGCTCTTCAGCGCTCATGGGCTCGGCGGGCGGCCGTTGGCCTCGGGCGGTGGCTGATGAGCTGCCGCTCCAGGCAAAGGGGTTGCTGAAGGCGGGGGCGTCGGGCTGGCAGTCGTTTTTGTAGAGGGGCGGCCCGTCGGTGTCGTAGGGCTGAAAGGAGATGGTGCGCTGAAACACCAGGGGCTTGCCGGTGGGGGTGGGCGGCAGAGGTGGCATCTGTTCAATCGCGTGGCGGGCCAGGCGCTCGGCTTTGGCGGAGGTGCTCCATAAGGTGTCGAGCCGGGCTAGGCGGCCGTCCGGGGCGATCTCCACTTCAAAGCGCACAGCGCCTTGGTCCGGCCCTTCCACGGCCTCGCCCATCAGGCTGCGCACATGCTGGCCCCAGGTGTGGCGATAGCGCTTGCTGTTCTTCAGGCTGTATTGGCCGGCCAAGGCCCACTCTTGGGCACCGGGTGTGGGCGGCGCGGCCAGTGTGGCCAGGGGCTTGTTGGCGGCGGCCGTAGCCTGCGCGGGTGCAGGCGGCACGGCTGGCAAGGCCTTGGGCCTTTGGGCTGGCTGCGCGGGCCTGGTCGGCTTTGGCCCAGAGGCCGTCAAAGGCTGTGTCTTAGGCTGTGGCGCGGGGGTGGGTGCCTGCAAGATCACCAGCACATCGCTCTGCGGCCGGGGCTTGGGCACGCGCACCTCCAGGCTGGCTGCAGGCAGCAGCCACAGCGCGCACAGGTGCACCGCTGCCACAAGGGCAGCCAACAGCAGGCGGTGGTGGGGCGATACAAACATAAGTCAATGCGGATTGAATCATGTTTCAGGCCCACCTCAGCACAGCTTCAAGGCGCCCGCGTGGCGCACAACCCGGCCTTCGGCCTCCAAACGCGCCAAGGTGCGGTACAGCGCTTCTTGGCTCACGGCCAGCGCTCGCGCCAGGTCTTTGAGCGTGCCGACGAGCGCGTAGCGCCCTGATGCGCCCTCGGTTTCGATCAGATGCAACAGGCGCTCTTGTACGGTAGGCAAGGCGAGCCGCTCACTTTGCAGGCGCAGCCGTCGCACTTCTTGGCTCAGCATGCCGATCCACCGCAACGCAAAAGCGGGGTCACTCTGCAGGCTGGCATGCAAGGCTGTGACAGGGATTTTGCTGACGACGGTGGGCAGCGTGCTGCGCGCATCGCAGTGGTAGCGTGCAGAGGTCAAGCTGGCCTCGCCCACCAAGCCGCTGCTGCTGCGTTGCAGTGCCAAGGCTTGCCCGCGCTGGCCATGGCGCTCCAACACCACCTCACCCTGCAACACATAAAACATCCACTGCGGCTTTTGGCCAGCCACAAACAAGTGCGCACCCGCTGGGTAGTGCGCTGGGGTGCAGTGCCGCGCTAGCTCAGGCGGCAAGAGGGCTTGCAAGGCCTCAGCGCTGGGGGTGTCGGGGAGCGGTGGCATATGACAGAGATCATATGCAGCCGGCCACGGTGTCTGTGACACTGCTGAGATGACCTCGTCTTTCTTCGCTTTCGGGCAGCAAGTGCCCGGCTACACCGCCCCTGTGCTCAATGAGCGCGCCGTTCGGGCCGCAGCGGGGTTGTTGTTCTTGGGCGGCATGGTGTCGTTCATGAACGCCTGGCTGCTGGGCAACTTTGGCCCGACGCGCATTTTTGTGCTGGGCTTCTTGCTCGACTTTGGCGTGCGGCTCTTCGTCAACCCGCGCCTGGCACCCACGCTGGTGCTGGGGCAGTGGCTGGTGCGCCCCCAGGAGCGCGGCTGAGGCAGATCGCTGCAAAGCGCCTGACTTTGCCATGGCGATGGGCTATGAAGAGAAGTGGAAGCTGCACAACCACTGCCAGTGAAGGCCAATGCACGCTTTGCCCTCCACGGGCGAGGGTGCGTTGCCTTGGCGGCTGCGTAGAGGCCGCGCAGATGCAGCGTGGTGCTGATTCAGCGCCTCACTCCACTGCAATCTCAGCGTTTTCAATCACGCAGCGGCCCTTTGGGGCCTGCCGCACTGCTTGCAGCAAGGCGCGCGCCACCGCCTCGGTGCGCACGGCGCGGTAACGCGCCGGAATGAGGGGGCGGGCTAAGCGAGCAAACCACAGGCCCGCCGCCTCGCCCGGCCGAGAGTCCGGCCGAGGGCCGCCGTCCAGCAACGAGGGCCGCACCAGCGTCAGCGAGGCAAAGCCCAGGGTGGCCAGTGCATCTTCAACCTCGCCTTTGGTGCGCAAATACAAATTGCTGCTGGCCGTTGCTGCCCCCAGCGACGAGTTCAACGCAAAGGTCAGTGTGCCCGCCGCGCGCGCCAAGCGCGCCGCCGCCAGCACATGGTCGTGGTCCACGGCGCGGAAGGCTGCGGGCGAGCCCGCCAGCTTGAGCGTGGTGCCCAGGCAGCAAACCACCGCATCTGCCGCCCACCAGTCGGCCTGTGGCAGCGCTTTGAAATCAACGATGGGGTTGAGCAGCTTGGGGTGAGGCGGTAGCGGGCGCCTTGTGGGGGCCACCACCTGGGTGATGGTGGCGTCGGCCAAGGCCTGGGCCAGCACTTGCTGGCCGACGAGGCCGGTGGCGCCGAGGAGGAGTAGTCGATTCATGGTGTTGCGCCTGTCAATGCTTGATACGGCCAACTGCTCGATGCAGCTCGATGCAGCCAAGTGCTCACCTCGCTCAGGTGCTGAATGGCCTCAACATCTTGGGGCATCGTCCGCGCCTCGGGCCATAGCCACAGTGCGCGCATGCCTGCGGCGCCAGCTGCGGCAATGCCCACAGCGCTGTCTTCCACCACCACACACGCAGCAGGCTCAAAGCCCATGGCGGCAGCAGCGTGCAAGAACAGGCCGGGGTCGGGCTTCCAGGCCCCAACGCTGTAGGAGCTGAAAACCCTACTCTCCTCCACATAGGGTGCCAAGCCAGAGACTTCAAGCGCCAGATGAATCTTGGGCAGCGGCCCGCTAGAGGCAATGCAAAAGGGGAGCGGCAAGTTCTGCAACAGCATCGCCGCGCCCGGCATGGGCTTGAGCTGGGTCTCAAACAACTCCGCCACGCGCGAGCGATAACGCAGCTCAAAGTCAGCGGAGAGCGGGGCCCCTAGCCGCTCGGCCAAGTCCACCAGGATGGAGGCCAGCTTTTGCCCTCGGTAGCGCTCGGTCAGCACTGCCAAGGGGTCTTGCAGCCCCGGCAGCAGATCCAGAAAAGCTTGGTTGCACAGCAACTCGCTGTCCACCAAGGTGCCATCCAGGTCAAAGATCAGGCACTGGGGTGCAGGCCATGTCTCGCTCATTCCGGCGCGTGACACACGGCCTCAATGTTGTGGCCGTCCGGGTCCAGCACAAAGGCTCCCCAATAATCGGGGTGGTAATGCGGGCGCAGGCCGGGGCCGCCGTTGTCGCGGCCACCCGCGGCCAGGGCTGCGGCATAGAAGGCATTGACCTCGGCGCGCGTAGCCACTTGAAACGCCACATGGATGGGCGGGTGGTTGGGTGTGCCCCGGCTGATCCAAAAGTCGGGCTTGGGCGCTACGCCAAAACCGACCACATCGGTGTGGCCCGTCACGCTGGCCGGGATGTCCGCCAAGAGGCTGTAGCCGATGGGTGCCAGGGCCTGGGTGTAGAAGGCTTTGCTCTCGGCAAAGTCGCTGACGTTGACGCCGGTGTGGTCGATCATAGGGGTTCGGTCCGTCGGGAAGGTGCGCAGATCTTGCCATGGGTAAACCTGGCGTGCTGCGCGTGGCCTTCTGACGCCGTCTTGGTTTTTGTGTCGTCAAACCTGCTTTGCGACACTTCTATGTGTCGTCATTTCCGCTCGGCAGTTTTGGAGTCGCCCCATGCTGCGAATGACCCCGCTGGCCGCGTTTAGCGCGCGCTCGGGAGACGATGGCGATGGTGACTCCAATGTCGCAGCTAAGCGGCAGCGCGCTTGCGGCCGATTCGACCTGGGTGACTCGCTAAACCCTGCGTTTCTTCCGCAAAGGCCAACATGCTGGCCAGCGCCTTGTTGACGGCTTCGGAGGTCGGGGAGGCCTTTTGGACTTCGGGCTGTAACACCACCACATTGCTGCCTTGCACGAATGGCTTCAGGTACTTGCCGCGCACACCTTTGCCAAGAGCCTCGCGCTTCACCTCTGGGATGTCTTGATCAGCCGTTTTCGTAGATGCTTTTTTCATATCGCGTTGCCTTTCTCGCGCTGATGGCGCGGAAACCGTTGCGCCGTCCAGGGTGCACGACCACCAAAAGCCGCACCTTGTTGGAGATGCCGTAAGTTCGACTTCGATCTTCCCATTCGCTGTGATCGGTATCCGAAAACGTAAGCGCTCGCCCGTCACCAAACACACTCACAGCCTCGTCGAACGAAACACCGTGCTTCAGAAAACTGCTGTACCTGAAGGATTCAAGGCCTGACATTGCTAGGTGATTTGGATCTACTTTGCATGGTCACGCTGCTTGAGCAGATCCGCGTATTGGTGCGGTGCCTGCCATGACGATAGCCGCCAACTGAAGCTTGTGGACACTGCTTGTTTGGGCCTTATCACCTCACCACCCCAAATCGCAAGGTCCGCGCAGCCACCAAGTCAGCATGCGACACCCGCTCAGGCGCCGCCACAGGCTGGCCATCCAGTTGCACCCGCACGCGATGCGGCCGACTGCGCACCGCGGGTGCCAGTGCTTCTGCAGGCGCGGTCAGCGTCAAGGTCTTGGTGGGGCCAAGCTTCAGGGTGGCCTGGCGCACCAGGGGCAGGCCCAAGGTGTAGTGGGCTTGGCCGGGGGTGACGGGGTAGAGGCCCAGCGTGGCGAAGACCAACCAGGCGCTCATTTGGCCGCAGTCGTCGTTGCCGACTAGGCCGGTGGGGCCTTCACGGTAGAAGCTTTGAGCGATGCGATGCACCAAGGCATGGCCCCTCCAGGGTGACGGGGTGTAGGCATAGAGCCAAGCGCTGTGGTGGCTGGGTTCGTTGCCGTGAGCGTTCTGGCCGATCATGGCTTCTTGGCCCAGGTGTTTGTTGCTGCTGGCGGCTGGGCGGCTGAAGTAGGTATCCAGCCAGCGCTCCAGGCCTTGCGGGCCGCCCATCAGGCGGCGCAGGCCCTCTGGGTCGTGCAGGGCGCTGGTGAGGGTGTATTGCCAGGCATTGGCCTCGGTGTAGTCGCCTGGGTTGTTGAGCGGCGAAGTGGGCGTGTCGGGGTTGAAGGGCTGGCGCCAGCGGCCTTGGCTGTCTTTGCCTCGCATGGCTTGGGTGCTGGCGTCCCACAACTGGGTGTAGCCCTGGGCGCGGGCGGCAAAGCGCTGCTGCGTGGCCGTGTCGCCCAAGAGCGCGGCGGCGCGGGCCACGGCGTCGTCGCCATAGCCCAACTCCAAGGTCTTAGAGACCGACTCGCCCGGCTCTTTGTCAAAGGGTAGGTAGCCGTATTGGTCCAACAGGGTCCAGTCGCGCTGGGCCCATTCGGCCGCTTGGGGGCGCGGGCGGGTGCTGGTCTCGACCATGGCTTGCAGTGCGGCGCGGTGGTCAAAGCCCTTAAAACCTTTGGCCATGGCGTCGGCGATCACGGGCAGGGCCGGGTTGCCGATCATGGTGTGGGTCTCGCGGCCCCAGGCCGTCCACAGCGGCAGGTAGCCTTGTTGGGCGTGGTGGTCCAAGAGGGTTTGGACCATGCCATCGACCCGCTCGGGCGCGATCAGGGTGAACAGCGGGTGGACAGCGCGGAAGGTGTCCCACAGCGAGAGGGTGCTGTAGTAGTGGCCGCTGCGGGTTTGCAAGACCTCGCCACGCGGGCCGCGCACGCGGCCGTCGACGTCGGCAATGTCGCTGGGGTGAATGAACACGTGGTAGAGCGCGGTGTAGAAGATGCGCTGCTGAGCGGCTGGAGCGTTGGGGATGCGGATGCGGCCCAGGTGCTCGTTCCAGACCGCTTTGGCCTGCTGGCGCACAGCGTCAAAACCAATGGAGTTGTCCGCCGCCAAATTGGCCCAGGCGCCGGCCACGTCCACGGTGGACAAGGCCACGCGGGCTTGCAGCACACGGCCTCCCTTCAAGTCAAACGTTAAGACTTGGCGCGGGGCGCGCTCGCCGGGGCGCAGCGGCAGGTCGATCACGCTGTGAATGGGGTGGTCAAAGCGCAGCGCAGCCGAGGCCTGGCGCTCCACCCAATTGCGCGAGTGCACGGTGAGCTGCCACTCGCCCTGCTCGGCCCGCACGGCATGCTCGGCCACGGCCTGCACGCGCTCGGGTTGGCGGCCATCAGGCAGTTCGCCCATCACAAAGTTCAGGCCGTGTTGGCCGTCCACCAGCACCTGCACTTTGCCGCCGCGCGCAAAGGTGTAGCGGTGCCAGGCCACGCGGGCGGTGGCCGTCAGCTCCACCGTCACTTGGCCTTGGGGCAGGCGCACTTTGTAATAGCCGGGGCTGGCGTGTTCGCTGGCGCGGTCTTTGGCCAGGCTGAAGTCGGTGGTGGCGGCCGTCCAGGCGCTGCCATGCCGGGGCTGCAGCAGCAGGTCGCCCAGCTCGGGGATGCCAGCGCCGCTGATGTGAGTGTTAGAAAACCCACGGATGCGGGCATCTGCATGCTGGTAGCCGCCGCTGTAGCTCCAGCCTCGGTCGTTGGTGTCGGGGCTCGGGGCCACCATGCCAAAGGGCAGCACCGCGCCGGGGAAGGTGTGGCCGGTGCCCTGGGTGCCCACAAAGGGGTCGACCAGGCGGGTGAAGTCGGGCGCGGCAGCGCCCGACTTGGCCTGGGCGGCTTGCGCCGACAGCACCGATAACACAGAGAGCGCCAAGGCCGCCGCACCCCACCAGCGGCGCATCATCAGCGTGCCCCCCACAAGAAGAGCAGCGGAATCTCTAGCCGCTCGGCCCAGGCCTTTTCGTTGTGGCCCGTGCCTTCAAACACGCGGGTCATGAAGTTGGCCGCCGGGCCCTTCTCGGTATAGCCCCGGTCACGCACGATCTGGTTCACAAACACTTGGTAAGGCGCGTAGAGCGCATCCAGCTCGGTGCTGCCGTGGTCTTGGTAGAGGCGGTGGGTGGCGGGGTCGGCGAGGTGGTCGCGCAGATAGACATAAGCGGCCAGCGGCATGTGCGAGTTGGGCTCGAAGCCGCCGATCCAGTGGGTCGATAAGCCCGCTGCGCGGCCAAAGATTTGCGGGTACTCGTTCATGGCGTAGACGGAGATCAGCCCACCCATGCTGGAGCCCATCATCGCCGTGTGCTCTGGCCCCGTGTGGGTGGGGTAGCGCGCGTCGATCAGGGGCTTGAGTTCGTTCACCAAGAAGCGCAGGTAGGCGTCGGACTGCGGCTTGTTTTGCAGGCCTTTGCTGATCAGCAGCTCGCGCGCCTCGGGCCGCATGTGCGCCAAATACTTTTGCGGAAAGTACTCGCTGTGGCGGTACTTGCCGTTGTTCCACACGCCCACCACCAGGGTGGGCGGCAGGCGGCCCTCACGCAACATGCGGCTCAGCGTGCGGTCCACATGCCAGGCCCGTTTGTTCCAGGTGGTGCGGGCGTCATACAGCATTTGCCCGTCGTGCATGTAAAGCACATTGAAGCGCTGGCCTGCGGCCTTCAGGGCGTCAAAATTTTCGGGCAACCAGACATCCACATGGCGGGCATCCACCTCTTTGGAGGGCACGTTGACCAGCCGCTCGACGCGGCCCGACTCGGGCTGGGGCAAGGGCTCAGGCGTGGAGGCCAAGGTGGACAGCGGCATGGCCAGAGCCAAGGCCAAAGCGCTCAGCGTGAAGCGACGGAAGGTGTTGAAGATCGTCATGCTTTGGCTTTCAGGTTCGGGAACAGTCCGTGAGCGGGGCCGTCATGCTCACCGCGTGACGGCCAGCACGCGCACAGAGCGCGGTGCCAGTGTCAGGGGCTGGCCCAGGTCCAGGCTTTCGCCGGTGATCGCGTCGGTGGCGCGGGCGCCCGCAGGCGGCACCGGGGCGAAGCGTGCGGTGGGCAGCGCGCGGGCTTGCTCGCTCTTGTTAAAGGCGACCAGCACCGTGGGGCTGCCGGGCAGGTGGCGGGCAAACACATAAGTGCCGTCTTGAGGGTGCCAGTGGGTGAGCTGCCCCCGGTGCAGGGCGGGCTGGGTCTGGCGCCAGCGCATCAACTGGCGCAGCCACTGCTGCAGCTCGCGCTGCTCTGGGCGCAGGCCACGGCCGCTGACGGCGTCGGCTTCATCGCCCGGCCAGCCGCCCGGAAAGTCGGCTCGAAAGCGGTCGAAGGCGTCGTGGGTTTTTGGGCTGTCGAGCATCACTTCCACGCCGTAATACAACTGCGGTGTGCGGCGGGTGGTGAGCGTGAAGGCCAGGGCCATGCGCTGCAGCGCTGGGTCGCCGTTCAGCGCAGCGGCCAAGCGGGGCACGTCGTGGTTGCCCTCAAACAGCACCAACCGCGCCGGGTCGGCATAAAGCCGGTCATTGACCATGAAGTTAAACACCCGCTCCCAGCCCGTGCTGTAGCCCTCCGGCTCCAGCAGCGCGCGGCGCAAGGTGTCTTGAAGCGGAAAGTCCATCAAGCTGGGCAAGGTGGGTTGTGTGGCATCGGCCGGCACCTTGCGCGCCGCTGCATCGGGCTTACCCAAGAGCGGGTTGCCCGCTTGCCAAGCACTGACCACCACGGGGTTCAGGCTCCACTCCTCGCCCACCAAGCCCAGGCGCGGGTACTCTTGCAGCAAGCGCCCCGCCCACTGCGCCAAGAAGCCGGGGTCAGAGTAGCTCCAGGTGTCTACGCGCAGGCCCATCAGGCCCATCTCCTCGATCCACCACAGAGCGTTCTGCACCAGATACTGCGCCAGCAGCGGCTGCGTGGTGTTGAGGTCGGGCATGCTGGGCGCAAACCAGCCCCGGGTGAAGCCCGCGCGGTCGGCCGGGGCGGCGTAGGGGTCGCGCACCGTGGTGCGGGCATGGTTGGTCAGCGCGGCTTGCGGGGGCGCGGGGTTGAGCCAGTCGGCGGCGGGGGGCTGCGCCAGCCAGCGGTGGCCCGCACCGATGTGGTTGGGCACGGCGTCATGGATCAGGCCAATACCGCGTTGGCGCGCTTGCTGGCCAAGCTGTCGATAGTCGTCCAACGAGCCCAGGCGTGGGTCCACGCGGTAGAGGTCAGTCGCCGCATAACCATGATATGAGTAACTCGGCTGACGGTTCTCGACCACGGGCGTCATCCACACCGCCGTGAAGCCCATATCGGCCAGGTAGTCCAGGCGCTCCATCACCCCGCGCAGGTCGCCGCCATGGCGGCCACCGGGGGCCTGGCGGTCGGCGGGGTCGCCCATGCCGGGCACGTTGTCGTTGCTTGGGTCACCGTTGGCAAAGCGGTCGGGCATGAGGTTGAGCAGCACATCGCGGCCGTCAAAGCCGCGCCGCTGTGCGGAGCCAGGCTCGCGGGCTTTGAGCAGATAGTCCACGCGATGCCGCTCACCCTGGCGCTCAAAAATGAGTTGGCGCACACCGGGCTGGGCGGTGGCCGCCACGCGCAGGTGCAAAAACAGATGGTGAGGGCTGTCGGTGCGCTGCACGCGCTCTAGGATGAGGCCCGTACCGCGCAGGCTGACTTGGGCCTTCGCGATGTCAGGCCCATAGGCCAGCACTTGCAGGCGCCGGTCCGCAAAGCCCACCCACCAATGCGGGGGCTCGACGGCGTCGACCTGCGGTGGCGCGGCCAGCACGGTTGGGGCCAGTAGCCCCAGCAGGGTGCTCAGCAGCAAGGCGGTCAGCAGCCCCAGCGTTTGGCGGCGCTGGCTGGGCGGGGTGGGCAAGGTGTTCATGGCGTGATCTCCCGCGCCACAAAGCGCAGCGTGTCTTCCAGGTGCTGAGCCCAATAGGCCCAGTCGTGTCCGCCGGGGTGTTCGGCGTATTCGTGGGCAATGCCCAGCGCTTGCAGGCCTTGCTGCAGAGCACGGTTGGCGGGCAGCAGGGTGTCCTCGGTGCCGCAATCGAAGCGCAGCGGGGGCAAGCTGGCCGCACCGGCCCAGCGCAAGGCTTCGAGCACGCTGGCATCGGCAGGGCTGTGCGCCCAGGCGTCACAGGGCTCTTCGATCAAGGCGTGCAGGTGCGCTGCTTCGGTGGCTGATGAATGCCCAGCCGCCGCCACAAAGCGCTGCGGGTAGCGGCCCGCCAAGCACAGCGCCGCAAAGCCGCCCATGCTCAAGCCCGCAATGGCCAGCGGCGAGTGGGCGCTGCAAGCCGCCACGGCGGCACAGGCCGCACCGGGCACCTCATCCACAATCCAGCGCTCGAAGTCTTGGGCGGCATGGCGCACATAGCCCGAGCCATCGCCCCACAGCCCGTCGCTGGGCATGGCCAGCACCAGGGGCGGGATCTCGCCCGCGTCGATCAGGCGCTGCGCCGTGCGGTGCGCCCCGCCCTTGAAGGCCCAGGCCCAATGCGAGCCATAGACCCCGTGCAGCAAGAGGACGATGGGCAGGTGCTGGCGGCCTTGAGCCTGGCGCGGCACAAACAGCGTGAGGTCAGCGCGCTGTTGCAGGGCCGCGCTCTTGACAGTGACGAACACCAAGCCCTCTGGCGCCAAGGCTGGGTCGGAGATTTCGATGGTGCGAAAGGTGGGCGCTGCGGGCGGGCTCATGGGTGTTGCTCCTCACTGCCAAACTCGATCACGCCCTTGATGTTGCGGCCGCTGAGCAGGTCGTCCATGGCCTGCGGCAGCTCATCCAAGGTGTAGCGCTGCGTGACCATGGCTTGCAGGTTGATGTGGCCGTCGAGCGCCCAGCGCGCCAAGCGCGGAAAGTCCCGCTCGGGCTGGCAGCCGCCGTAAAGCGGCACGAGGTAACGCTTGTCCCACCAAAAGTCCAGCACGTTGATTTGGGCCTGGCCATGCGCACCCGAGACCTGCAGCGCCGTGCCGCCGTGGCGCACAAAGCGAAGGGGTGCAAAGGCCAGGTGGTCTACGCCGGTGGCTTCGAAGGCATGGTCCACACCGCGCCCACCCGTGAGTTGCCGGACCTCGTCCACCGCACGCTGCAAGTCGGCATCATCGTCGCCCACCTGCACCACATCGGTGGCACCAAAGGCCTTGGCGCGCACCAGGCTGTCGGCACGCCTGTCCACCGCTATGATGCGGCCCGCCCCCGCAATGCGCGCACCCTGGATCACCGAGAGGCCCACACCGCCGCAGCCCAGCACGGCCACGCTGTCTTGGGCTTGCACCTGGGCGCTGTTGATCACCGAGCCCACACCCGTCATCACGCCGCAACCCAGAATGCAGGCTTGGTGCAAAGGCAGTGCTACGGGCATGGGCGTGACGGCCTCGGCACGCACCAGGGTGAACTCGCTGAGCGTGCCCAGCCTGAAGGCCCGCCCTATCGGCTGGCCCCGCCAGCGCGTGCTGCCGTGAGCGACATCAGAGCTGCCCAGCGCCGGGTCCACGCCCTGGGTGCGCTCGCACAAGGCACCTTGCCCTGCCGCGCAGCGCGGGCAGCGACCACAGGGAATGGCCCAGTTCAGCAGCACCCGCGTGCCCAGCGCGAGGTGGTTGACGCCTGCCCCCACAGACTCAATCACCCCCGCCCCTTCGTGGCCCATCACCAAAGGCCCGGGCCAGGTGAGCGATTGGTGGTCGGTGTTGCACAGGCCTGAGGCAACGATGCGAACGCGCACCTCGCCCGGGCCGGGGGCATTGACCTCCACCGTGTCGATGCTGAAGTGGCCCTGGCCGTCGCTGAGGGCGGCCCGCGCGCGCAGCGCTTGTGCCGTCGTCATGCGCGCTGCCAGATCACAGGGTTCTTGCGGCTGGCCGCCAGCTCACCCGGCTGCACACCGGGGCACCACTGAGCGGCATCGTTGGCCTGGATGGCGTTGAGTGCGGCCCCCAAGCGCATGGCCGAGTCCATGTAGATCACCGTCATCACCGAACGCGGCTGGGTGGAGCGGTTGGCGCCGGCTTTATGGAAGGTCCAGCCCAGATGGAAGCTGACCTCGCCCAGCTCAAAGGCGCCGCTGCAAAACTCAAAAGCGTTTCGGGCCATATTGGCGCTGATCCTTTCTTCGCTCTCGTCGCTGATCCCCAGATCACGCCCAAACTCCACCGACTGGCTGCGGGCATAAAAGCCCAGCGGGCCCATGTCTTCGGGCACGGCCTGCAAAGGAATCCACGCCGTGATGGTGCGGTCGCTGGCCACGGGCCAGTAGTACTGGTCGGCATGCGCGGGCGTGATGCCGCCGCTGGGCTCTTTGTAGAGCGACTGGTCGTGATAGAGCCGCACGCCGTCCACCTCCAGCAGCTGCGCCGCCAAGTGGCCCAAGCGCTGGCCCATCACAAAGCGGCCCACCAGCGGGCTTTGCTCCCACAGGTTCATCACCTGCAAAAAGGCCTTGTCGTAGGTGCTGCGCTCGTCCAGCGGGCGCTGCTGGGTGTTGAGCTCAATCGTCAGGCGGGTGATCTCGCGGCCATAGTGCGCCAGCGTGTCGGGCTCAAGCACGTCTTTGAGTTTGATGAAGCCGTCGCGGCGGAACTGCGCGATCTGCGCTGCAGTCAAGAGGTAGCGGGTGTCAATGTCCAGTTCACTCATGATGGTGTGTAAGCGTTGGAGTCCGAGCCGATCCAGACGGCCCAAGGTGGAAGCAGGTTGCCGTCCTCGTTCTGCGAGCTGCCCGGCCAACTCAGTGCGGCTGGGCCTCTCAGGCTCAGGCTACAGCGCGCGGGGCTGGGGCTGAGGTTGAAGACGGCGAGCAGGCTGTCGCTGCCATGGCGGCGGCGCAGGGCCAGCACCTGCTCGTCGGCCTGCAGCACCTCGACATCGCCCCAACGCAAGGCGGGGTGGGCGCGGCGCAGGGCGATGAGGCGGCGGGTGAGGTGCAAGAGGCTCGCGGGGTTGGCCTCTTGCTGGTCCACCGCCAAATCACGGTGCGGCGCCCACAGCGGCAGCCAGGTGGTGCCGGAAGTCTGCGAGAAGCCCGCATGCGGCGCATCGGCCTGCCAGGGCATGGGCGTGCGGCAGCCATCGCGGCTGGGGATGCGGGGATAGTGGGCAATGCCAAAGGGGTCGCGCATATCTGCCGGTGAGATCTCGGCTTGGCCCAGGCCCAACTCTTCGCCTTGGTAGAGAAAGAGCGTGCCGCGCAGCATCATCAGCAAGGCCAGGCATTGGCCGGTGCGCAGGGGCTCTCCCTCTGCCCAGCGGCTGGCCACGCGCGGGGTGTCGTGGTTGGACAGCGCCCAAGAAGGCCAAGCCTGCGCGCCTGCACCGTGTTGCCAGGTGTTCAGCATCTCGGCCAAAGCCGTGGGCGTGGGCTGCGAGCCTAACAGCAGAAATGAGTAGGCCGTGTGCAAGCGCTGGCTGCCTGCCGTGTACTCGACCATGCGCTCAAGGTTGTTGGCCGAGCCGATCTCGGCAACGCTGAACCGCTGCTGTGCTGGGTTTCTACCGAACTCGTCCATCAGAGCGCGAATGCGCTCCAAGAAGAGTAGGGTCTGCGGCTGGCAGATGTTGAACAAGTGCTGCTGCATGGCGGCGGGCACGTCGCCTCGGCGCTCGGGCGGCTGGGGTGGGTTGTCGCGCAGCAGCGGGTCGTGGCAGTAGTAGTTGGCGGTGTCGAGCCGAAAGCCATCGACTCCGCGCTCCAACCAGAAGCGACCCACGGCCAGAATGGCGTCCTGCACTTCGGCGTGGTGCAAATTGAGGTCGGGCATCTGCGGCAAGAAGTTGTGCAAGTAGTACTGCTGGCGGCGCGGCTCCCAGGTCCAGGTGCCGCCGCCCATCCAGCTCTGCCAGTTGGTGGGTGGGCTGCCATCGGGTTTGGCGTCGGCCCACACATACCAATCCGCCCTAGGGTTGTCACGGCTCTGGCGGCTTTCATCAAACCAGGGGTGCTCCAGCGCGGTGTGCGACCAAACCTGGTCGATCACCACCTTCAGGCCCAGCGCATGGGCCTGCGCCAGCAAAGCGTCAAAGTCGGCCAAGCTGCCGAACTGCGGGGCCACCGAGCAGTAGTCCTGCACGTCGTAGCCAAAGTCGCGCTGGGGCGAGGGGAAGAAGGGCGAGATCCAGATGCCGTCAACACCCAGGCTGGCCACATAGGGCAGGCGCTGGGTGATGCCGGGCAAGTCGCCCACACCATCGCCATTGCTGTCGCAAAAGCTGCGCGGGTAGATTTGGTAGAGCACCGCGCCGCGCCAGCACGGGGGGTTGGCACCGGCCTGCGGAGGCGAGGCAGCAGGGCTTGTCGAGGTGGCTTCTGGCATGGCGCCAGTGTCTGCGGCTCGCGCCTGGATGTGGCCTTGCCGCTTATCTGGTTTTGACTGTTTTTTGACCCTCTTCAGGCACACTGGCAAGTATGCGGGCCACCAAAGAGCATGTCCACCACCCCCACGCCACCCTGCGCTGCCTGCGCTTGGAGCTGAACGCCTTCAAAGCGCCGCGCCACCGCCACCACCACCTGGAGCTGACCTGGGTGGAGCGCGGCGAGGGCCTGCGCCAAGTGGGCGACCACACCGCGCCCTTTGGCGCCGGAGACCTGGTGCTGCTGGGCACCGATTTGCCCCACACCTGGCTGACCCACCCCGGCTGGCGCGGCAAGGCGCTGGCCACGGTAGTGCAGTTTGACCCAGCCCTGTTTGAGCGCCCTGCCCTGCCCGAGCTGGCCGCCTTGCAAGCCCTGGTGCACCGCGCCCAGCGGGGCTTGCAGGTGCGGCCGGGCAGCGTTTGCCACGGCCTGATCACCCAGGCGCTGACCCATGTGCGCAGCGGCACACCACTGGACCAACTGGCGGGCCTGATCCACCTGCTGGCGCGCTTGAATGAGGCCCCCGCCGCCGACCTGCAGCCCCTGTCCACCGCCAGCCTGGCCACGCCCGCCAGCAGCGCCCACAGCCCGCCCCGGCGCATCGACAAGGTGGTCGATTGGCTGCACGCCCACCTGGCTGAGCCCCTGCGCGCGGAAGACGCGGCCCGCATCGCCCACATCAGCCCGGCAGCCTTCAGCCGCTTTTTCAAGCGCGAGCTGGGCAAAACCTTTACCGACTACTTGAACGACGCCCGCTGCAGCGCCGCAGCCATGGCCCTGCGTCAAACCAATGTGCCTGTGGCCCGCATCGCCCAAGATTGCGGCTTTGCCACGGCCTCGCACTTCAATGTGCAGTTCAAGCGACGTTATGCGGTGGGCGCGCGGGGGTACAGGCAGGCGGCTGGGTGAGGTGCTGCGGGCACAATCAGCCCCGCCCCGCTTGTACTCACCATGCCCCACACCCCTCTGAACCAAACCCCAACCGCCTGCGCCGCATGTGGTGGGGTGATGCATTTCAGCCCCGCCGAAGGGCGGTTGCGCTGCGTGGCCTGTGGAGGAAGTTTGGCACGCGAGGCCGTCACTGACGAAGCCCTGAGCACCGCCTTGGCTGAGCACGACTACGAGCGTTACCTGGCGCTGCGGGCGGGGGACGAGCCCTGCATCGAGCCCCAGGTGGTGAGCTGCCCGCAGTGTGGCGCTCAAACGCATTTCGAGCCGCATGTGGTGGCAGCGCCGTGCGCGTTTTGCCGCAGCCCCTTGGTGGCCAGCGCGGCCCAAGCGCTGCGGCAGATCCAACCAAAGGCCATGGCCCCGTTCAAGGTGGACGATGCCGCAGCCAAGGCTTTGTTCAAAGCCTGGCTGCACGGACTGTGGTTTGCGCCGAGTGCGCTGAAGCGCATGGTCTCGGCCCCCGACGGTGGGCGCGGTGTGTATGTTCCTTGCTGGACCTTTGATGCGTCTTCAGTGAGCCATTACAGCGGCGCACGCGGGGTGCACCGCACCGTCACCGACACCCGCACCGACAGCCAAGGCCGCCGAGTCAGCGAAAGCCGCACCGTGACCGACTGGTTCCCCACCCAAGGCGTGGTGAGCCTGCAGTTTGATGACGAGTTGGTGTTGGCCTCGCACCGGGTGCCCGAGAGCCTAGCCGATGCGGTGCAGGACACGCCGCTGTCGGCCTTGCAAGTGCCCAGCGCCGACATGGCGGCGGGCTTCACGGTCGAGGCCTATCAACTCGGTTTGGCGCCCGCTTTTGACCAAGCGCGTGAACGCTTTGAGGCCCGCATTGAGTCCGCCGTGCGGCGTGACATCGGTGGGGACGAGCAGCAGGTCCACAGCGTGAACAGCCAGTTCGGCGAGATCCGCTTTCGGCATGTGCTGATGCCGGTCTGGATCTACAGCTATTCCTGGCAGCAAAAAATCTGGCAGGTGGTGATCAATGGGCACACCGGTCGGCTTGAAGGAGACCGCCCCTGGTCGGTCGCCAAGATCACGGTCTTGGTGGCCTGCGTGGCCGCATTGGCCGTGGGCCTGTGGTGGTGGTCCCAGAACAACTGAACCCCTGCGCATGCTCAGGGGCAGAAATTTGAATGGAGGCATCGTGCCATGGCACTGGAGATTGAGCGCAAGTTTTTGGTGACAGGCACAGCCTGGCGCGAGGCCGCTGGCGTGCACTATGCGCAAGGCTATTTGAACCGCGACAAGCACCGCACGGTGCGGGTGCGGGTGGCCGGCGACGCCGCGTTCTTGACCATCAAGGGGCTGACCCAAGGCGCGACGCGGGCGGAGTTTGAGTACCCCATCCCCTTGGCCGACGCTCGGGCCTTGCTGAGCCTGTGCGAAGGACCGCTGATTGAGAAGACGCGCTACGTGCTGCAGGTGGGCCAGACCACCTGGGAGGTGGATGAGTTCCACGGCGAAAACGCGCCCCTGGTGGTGGCCGAGGTGGAGCTGCCCTCAGAAGACGCGGCGTTTGAGCGCCCCGACTGGCTGGGCGAGGAAGTCACGCATGATGCGCGTTACTTCAATGCCAGCTTGTCGCAGCGGCCGTTTCAACGCTGGTGATCACGCGGCCTTGGGCACGAACTGACCGGGCAGATCGATCGCCGCAAACGCGTCGGGCACCTCGCCCATGCGGGCGTAGCGGTAGAGCACGGTGTTGAAGCTGGCTTGGAAGATGTCTCCAAACACCCATGAACCCAAGAGAATCAGGACCACTCCGTTGATCAGTGTGGGCATGCCCAGTTGAGGACTGTGGGTCACGCCGTAGATGAGCCAAGCCATCATCAGTACAAAAGTCAGCGCACTGATCGCCAAGGTCGTGGTGACGCTGGCCACCAAGTTCTCGCCCCAGGTCCGCTTGAACAGGCTGACGCTCTCGCTCAGGCCTTCTTGCCAAGACGCATCCTGACGCATCACCACCGCCGGAATGGTCAGGGACGTGGCCAAACCCCACAGCATGCCTGCGGCATGGGTGAGCAGGTCGCCCAACCAGCCGAAGCGCTCACGCAAGGCCTCCAGCACCATCCCCACCACGGAATGAAGGATGCTGAGCCAGAAAATGGCCCCCAGGTGCCGGATGACGGCCTCCCAGGCATCCCAACCGGTAGGCCGGTGGCCGTCAAGACGCGCCGTGGCAACGCCCACCACGGAGAAGCTGAATAGGGTGTGGAGCAGGTTCAAGGCCAGGCACAACAAGAGCGTTTGCCCCATGCCCCCGTTGAGGGCGGTTGCATCAGGTTGATCGGCCGTGGCCAAGATCCATTCGATCACAGGCCCAGAAAAGGGCCACCAAACAGCCCACAGCACGCCCACCCACAACACACCATAGACCCATAGCCAAGGCGTGCCAGACCATAAACGTAAGGTGGCACCCAGCAAGCGCCAACTCTGTTGCATGCGAAACATCCGCAGCGTCCTTTTCAAACTGCCTGAAAGGCGTCGGCGAGGACTATAGGGCGCACAAGGCTGTGCCGGGACCTTCACGCCCTCGCGAGCGTGATGCATTGCCCAACCCGGGGCGGTATGACTAGAAGGTCTCCCAGTCGTCCGAAGCCCCCGCAGCGACTGGGGCAGGTGCGGGTGCCGGGGGGGCCGCCGCAGGTCGTGGAGCGGCGGGCTTGGCAGCCACTGGTTTGGGCATGGGGGCCGCGGCAGCCACCGGAGTGGGTGAGGCGAAGGGCTTGAGCGATGACGCAAAAGACGGGGTGCGGACCGGGTCTGTCGCGCTCAACTGAAACACCGACACCGCCTGCACCAATTGATCGGCCTGGGTCTTGAGGCTGCCCGCTGCAGCAGCCACCTCTTCCACCATGGCCGCGTTTTGCTGGGTGGACTGGTCCATCTGGCGCACGGCGTCGCCGATCTCTTCCACCCCGGCACGCTGTTCGGCGCTGGCGTGGCTGATCTCGCTCATGATGTCGGTCACGCGCTTGATCGCGCTCACCACCTCGCTCATGGTGGCACCAGCTTGATCCACCAAGGTGGTGCCGCTTTCCACGCGCTCCACGCTGGCGGTGATGAGTTGTTTGATTTCTTTGGCGGCATCGGCTGAGCGGCCCGCCAGGCTGCGCACCTCGGCCGCCACCACGGCAAAGCCGCGTCCTTGCTCTCCGGCGCGGGCGGCTTCAACGGCGGCATTCAGCGCCAGGATATTGGTTTGGAAGGCAATGCCATCGATCACCGAAATGATGTCGGAGATCTTGCGGCTGCTGTCGTTGATGCCCTTCATGGTCTCTACGGCTTGGCCCACCACGGTGCCACCGCGCTCGGCGACTGAAGAAGCCGCCATGGCCAAGCTGTTGGCCTGCTGGGCATGCTCAGCGTTGTGGCGAACGGCCTCGCCGAGTGTGGTCATGGTTGAGGTTGTCTGCTGCAGTGCGCCCGCCTGCAATTCAGTGCGCTGGCTCAGGTCTAGGTTACCCGAGGCAATCTGCGCACTGGAGGCAGCCACGCCTTCGGCATTGCGCCGCACCATGCCCACCGTCTGGGCCAAATGGCCTTGCATATCGCACAGCACACGCTCTAGGGCACCGAGGGCATCCGTTCGATTGCTCGCACCTTGATCACAGCGTGTCAGGTCACCGTCCGCAATCTTGCGAGCCATACTGGTACAGCGCTCAACAGGCCGCTCGATGCTGGACAGCACCAAGCGGCTGAGCACCACCAAGGCCCCAATGGCCAGCGCAGCCACCAGCAGAGCGAGGGCGGTGGATTGCTTTTGATCAGCGGCGAAGCCCTCCATGGACTGGCTAGCAAATGCATTGCCGGCCACCACTGTTTCATCTACACCGCTGCGATGCGCGAGGTAGAGCTTGTGCACGTCTGTCAGGGCTTGCTTGGCCCCTTCGGCATCGCCACTGAGTAGCTTGGCCAGGACCTGATCTTGGGCGGCGGCAATAAAGACTTTGCCGGCCTCGTGCTGGCGGCCGAGCAAGTGCTTCTCTAGGCCATGAGGGGGATTTTGAGTCCAATAGTCGGCACGGGCTTGGTACTCGGCAGAGAGCCTTTCCCATTGCTTCTTGGCCTCTGCCACCTCTAGCGTACCCTCCACGGCCTGGGACAGCATCAGGCGCATTTCAATCAGGTACATGGGCGGCGGCAGGATGTCGGCCACCACATCTTTGGCGACAAAGGCTTGGCCAGCGTTTTGACCCATGCGCTCTTGCACCCATAGTCCTTGCCCGGAGACGAGGGCTGAGGTGATCACCCCCACCGCTGCAAGTGCAGCGATGGACCAGCGCAAGGAGTTAAGTAGGCGCATGAGCGTTTCCCTTGAATCGACAAATTTGGTGGGCTTCGAAGGGATTTTCGGCAGTTGCACGCTCGGATGAAGGGCGGAATACAGACGCCCTTTGGGCGCATCTTCGTTTGGAACGCAGCCCTATCAGGCCGCGTGGTGTGCGTCACCTGAGCGCAAGCGGCGGCCTCAGCGCGTACAAGGTCGGCGCAATGGCCTCAAAGCCGGCGGCCACCCGCAGCAGGTCGGCATCGCCACGCGGCTTGCCGACGAGCTGCACGCCCAGTGGCCAGCGGCCGTTGGCATGAAAGCCCGCCGGCAGGCTCACGGCCGGAAGGCCCGCAAAGGTGGCGTAGATCGTGCATTCCATCCAGCGGTGGTAGGTGTCCATGGCGCGGCCTGCAATTTGCTGTGGCCAGCGCTCGCCCAGAGCAAACGGCCAGACCTGTGCCGTGGGCAGGGCCAGCACATCAAAGTGCTCGAACTGCTGCACCATGGCTTGCAAGAAGCTGCTGCGCACCACGGCCGCGCGCTGGAATCCCATATAGGACAAGCCTTGGGCGTTGTCGTGCTCCCACAGCACCTCGGGCTTGATCTGGGCGCGGCAGGCCGGGTTGGCCTGCAACATGGGTGCCACACGAGGGCCGACCAGGGCCCGCCGCCACATCAACCAGGCTTGCCAGGCGGCGTTCAGATCTGCCCCCAAGCGTGCAGGCTCCACCTGAGCGCCCGCTGCCACCGCCGTGTGGAGATGCGTCTCCAGGCCCGAAAGAATGCCGTCTTCGCACGCCAGGTGGCCCCCCATGTCACCGAGCCAGCCAATACGCAAGCCCTTCAAGGCCTGTGCGGCTTGAGGGGTGCCGGCGGCTTGGGCCAAGGCAGCGATATCGTCCACCGGCTCGGTCAAGGCCAGCGGGGTGCGCGGGTCGGGGCCGGACTGGGTGGCCAGCAAGCGCGCCAGGTCGCGCACGCTGCGCGCCATCGGGCCTTCGGTGCCGAGCTGGTTCACCCAGACATCGGGCACGGGGTAGAAGGGCACGCGGCCTTGGCTGGGGCGAAAACCCAGCACATGGTTCCAACCCGCCGGGTTGCGCAAAGAGCCCATGAAGTCCGAGCCATCGGCCACGGGCAGCAGGCGCAAGGCCAGGGCCACCGCCGCCCCACCGCTGGAGCCGCCCGCAGAGACGGCTGGGTCCCAGGCATTGGGCGTGGCCCCAAAGGGTGTGTTGAAGGTGTGCGAGCCCAAGCCGAACTCGGGCATATTGGTTTTGCCAATGACGATGCAACCGGCCGCCTTCATGCGGGCCGTCATCAGGTTGTCTTCTCGCGGCATGCTGCGCAGCAGCAGCGGAGAGCCATAGGTCGTCGGAAAGCCGATGGCGTTCGAGGCATCTTTGATGGCTTGCGGAATGCCATGCAGCCAGCCTCGGCTTTTGCCCTGCGCCAACTCGGCATCACAGGCGGCTGCCTGCGCAAGCAGGGCATCGTCCGGGGCCAAATTGACCATGGCCACGGCCTGCGGGTTGATCCGGTGAATGCGGGCCAGATAGGCCTGCATCACCTCGGTGCAGGAGACCTCTCGGGCGTGAAGGGCCGCCGAAAGCGCGGTCGCGTCGAGGTCGGTGAGGTCGCCGCTGAGGCCAGGCATCATGCTCATTGCGGCTGCAGGTTCAGACCCTTGGCAATGGCTTGGTAGCGCGCAATCTCAGCAGTGTAGAGCTTGCCCAACTCGGCCACCGACATGGGCTTGGCCACATGCTGCCCTGTGCCCTCATAGGCTTTGCGCACCTCGGCGTTTTGCAGGGCTTCATAGACCGCCTTGTTGATCTTCTCCATGGCGGCGTCCGGTGTGGCTTTGGGCACCACCATGCCCGCCCAGAGGTCGTACTCAAAGCCCTCCAAGGCCTGCGAAGATGCCAAAGGGGGCAGTTGTGGGAAGCCGGCATGGGGCTGACGCGACGCGATGCCCAGCGCCTTGACCTTGTTCTCCTTGAGCAAGCTCACCACCGGCCCGGCCAAGGGGATGAAGACCATGTCGATTTGCCCCCCCATCAGGTCGGTGAGGAGGGGCGCAGCCCCCTTGTAGGGCACATGCAAGCACTTCAAGCCCGTCTGCTTGGCAAAGACTTCGCCCATCAGGTGGTACATGGAGCCGCTGCCCACGCTGCCATAGCTCAGCTCCCTAGCACCGGGTTTGCGGGACAGCGCCACCAACTCGTCCACGGTATTGGCGGGCATGTCTTTGCGCACCAGCATGATCATTTCGGCCCGCACGATCAGGGCCGCCAAGCGCATGTCTTCAGGCTTGTGTTTGACGGCCGACATGGCCATGGGCGACTGGATCAGCTCCATGGGCGAGGCCAGCGTCATCACATGGCCATCGGCCGGGGCTTGCAGCATTCTTTGGATGCCTAAGGCCCCGCCCACCCCGCCAACGTTCTCAACAATGATCTGTTGGCCCAAGAGGCGCTGCATCTCGCCCTGCGCGGTGCGTGCCACGAAATCGGAGCCACCGCCCGCCGGGTAAGGCACCACCACAGACAACAGCTTGCTGGGAAAGGCCTGCGCCCTGGCCGGCCCGGACACCGCCGCCCCCAACAATCCCAGAGCCAACCCAGACACCACATGGCGACGACGAATCATGAGCGCACCTCGAACTAGCTAGCAAATGAAGAAGGCCCGATCATGGGCCTGACCCAGGCAGGGGCACTAGTGCAAATCAGCAAATACGGGCTGGCGTTTTCCCGAGTGCTTCGGGGCTCAGGGCTCGAACTGGCCTTCCAGCAGGTAGCGACGGCCGGGGTGGACCAAGCGGGCCAGCGTGATGACACCGGTGCGGCTCATGGTGCGGCGCACCACCACCAAACAGGGCTCCAGGGCAGCGCCAGCGCTGGTGTGCGGCATGGGCCTGTGGGGTGCGGCCCAGGCCGTGGCCTTCGGTCTGGGGGGCGTGCTGGGCACCGGCGCCAGCGACCTGGCGCGCTGGCTCATCGGCTCGCTCCATCGCCGCCTACTGCACCGTGTTCGCTGCCGGAAGCGCTGCTGTTCAGTTAGGCGCGGCCTGGCTGGCTGCGCGCATCGGCTGGGCCGGCGCCGGCTTCGGCCGGATTCCAGTTCATCGCGCCCTGTGGCGCACCCCAGTGCAGCCGCGGTCAAGAGCCCGCGGTGGCCCTGGGCCAACCGAGGTAGACCACCATGTCGCTGTCCAGCCAGGCTTCCTGCACGGCTTCGAGCCATGCTTGCAGCGCCGGCATGCTGGCCGAGACCTTCGACGTGGTGGTGGTGGGCGGTGGCCCGGCCGGCGCCACGGCGGCCCACGATCTGGCCCGCCAGGGCAGCACGGTGCTGCTGCTCGACCGCGCCGGCCGCATCAAGCCCTGCGGCGGCGCCATCCCGCCGCGGCTGATCAAGGACTTCGCCATCCCCGATCGCATGTTGGCCGCCCGCGCCCATTCGCGCACGCATGGTGTCGCCGGCCAACGTGAAGGTGGACATTCCCGATCGAAGGCGGCTTCGTCGGCCTGGTCGACCGCGAGCACTTCGACGAATTCCTGCGCGAGCGGGCCGCCAGCGCATGGTGCGCGAGCGCCGCAGTGGCCGCTTCGAACAGCTGGAGCGCGACAGCGACGGCACGCGCTGATCCTGTACCGCCCGACCGGCGGCGACGCCGAACGGGGCCATGGCGACCGCTGTGGTCGGTGCGCGCCAGGGCCATGATCGGGGCCGACGGCGCCCGCTCGGCGGTGGCGCAGCAGGCCATCCCCGGCCTCGAGAAGGTGGCCTGCGTCTTTGCGTACCACGAGATCATGCGCGCCCGCCGGCCGCACGCCGCCCGGCTACGACGCCAGCCGCTGCGACGTGATCTACCGCGGCACCATCTCGCCCGATTTCTACGGCTGGGTGTTCCCGCACGGCAAGACGCTGTCGATCGGCACCGGCAGCGCCGACAAGGGCTTCAGCCTGCGCAGGCGCGGTCGGCCACTGCGTGCAGCCGGCCGGCCTGGCGGCACGCGCGCACCATCCGCCGCGAGGGTGCGCCGCTGCCGATGAAGCCGCTCAAGCGCTGGGACAACGGCCGCGACGTGGTGGTGGTGGGCGACGCCGCCGGCGTGATCGCACCGTCGTCGGGCGAGGGCATCTACTACGCCATGGCCAGCGGCCGGCATGCAGCCACGGCCGTGGGCGCGCTGCTGGCCACGGGCAAGCGCCACGCCCTGGGCCAGGCGCGCAAGCGCTTCATGCGCGAGCATGGCCGCGTGTTCTGGGTGCTGGGCATCATGCAGCGCTTCTGGTACGTCAGCGACAAGCGCCGCGAGCGCTTCGTCAGCATCTGCAAGGACAAGGACGTGCAGCAGCTGACCTTCGACGCCTACATGAACAAGCGGCCTGGTGCGCAAGAAGCCGATGGCCCACGTGCGCATCTTCTTCAAGGACATGGCCCACCTGCTGGGCCTGGCACGGGTGTGAGGACGCGATGAACGACCCCATCGTGCTGCTCTGGAGCTGGCTGGCGGTGGGCCAGCCAGGTGCGCCGCTGGTGCCCCCATGGCTGACGCTGACGGTGGCGCTGGCCACCGCCGCACTGCTGCTGGAGGCACTGCTGCTGCTGGCCTGGCACCGCCGAACCGGCGGCGGCCTGCCCCCGCGCAGTCTGCTGCCCACGCTGGCGGCCGGCGGCGGCCTGATGGGGGCGCTGCTGGTGGTGCTGACCGGCGCGTCGACGCTGTGGCTGCTGGCCCTGCTGGCGCTGGCCGGCGCGGCCCATGTGCTGGATCCTGCTGCGCCGCTGGCAGCAGGGTGCCGCAGCACCATTGAGCCGACCGGCCGGGTCCCGCGGCCCGCCGGCGCCTCAGCCTGTGTGGCCGTAGTGCGCCTCGAAGCGCAGCCGCAGCTCGCGCTTGAGCAGCTTGCCGCTGGGGTTCTTGGGCAGGGCGTCGACAAAGACCACGCCCTTGGGCGTCTTGAAGTGGGCCAGCTGCCCGTCGCAGTGGGCGATGACCTGCGTCCTCGGTCGAGCGCTGTGCCCGGCCTTGAGCACGACGACCGCCGTCACCGCCTCGATCCACCTCGGATGCGGCAGCCCGATCACCGCCACCTCGCTGACACCTGGCGCAGCCGGTACAGGAACTCTTCGACCTCTCGGCTGGCCACGTTCTCGCCGCCGGTCTTGATCATGTCCTTCTTGCGATCGACCACCCTGATGTAGCCCTCGTCGTCCACGCACGCCCAGGTCGCCGCTGTGGAACCAGCCGCCCGCGAAAGCCGCTGCCGTTTTCTCCGGGTCGTTGAAGTAGCCCAGCAGCAGTTGCGGGCGAGCGGTGCACGATCTCGCCGACCTCGCCGGGTGCCACGTCGTTCATGTCGTCGTCCACCACGCGGGTTTCCACATTGAGCGCCGGGCGACCGGCGGAGCCCGCCTTGCGCAGCTGGTCTTCTGGCTTCAGCACGGTGGCCAGCGGCGCCATCTCGGTCTGGCCGTACAGGTTCCACAGGCGCATCTGCGGCAGGCGCTCGATCAGCTCGCGCATCACCGCCACCGGCATGATCGAGGCGCCGTAGTAGCCCTTGCGCAGGCTCGACAGGTCGGCGCCGCGTCGAAATCGGGCGAACGCAGCAGCGCAATCCAGACGGTCGGAGGCGCGAAGAACGGACTGACGCGGTGGCTGCGCCGCCCAGCGTCAGGATGTTCTCCGGCGTGGGCGCGCCGGTGATGATGTTGGAGGCGCCCGCGTAGACCGCCGGCCCGAGGAAGCAGTCGAGTTGGGCGCAGTGGTACAGCGGCAGTGCGTGCAGCAGCGGTGTCGCCCGTCGGCGATCTCGGTGTCCATGATGCAGCTCGACGTACTGCGACGATCACCGCTTCGTGGGACAGCGATGGCGCCCTTGGGCCGCGCTCTCGGTGCCGCTGGTGTAGACGATCTGGAGCCAGGTAGGTGGCTGTTGAATGTGGCGCTCGGGGCAGGGGGCGCTGGCCAGGTCGGTGGCGACAGGGCGTTAAAGCTCAGCATGCCCGCGCACGGGCTCGGCTGGGGTCTTCGGTGGGCATCCACATGAAGGGTGCACGACCTGTCGTGCGCCGCGGCGGCTTCGCGGCCCATGTCGGCGTGGCCGCTGTCCACGCACAGCACGGTGGCGCCCGAGTGCTGCAGCACGTAGTTCGCCTCTTCGGCGCTGAGCATGAAGTTGATGGGCACCAGCACCGCGCCCAGGCGGGCCACCGCAAAACGCAGCGCGGCAAAGCCGTGGCATGTTGCGCGACAGCACGCCCACATGCTCGCCCTGGGCCACGCCCTGGGCATGCAGGCCCGCGGCGAGCCGGCGTGACGACGGCGTCGAACTCGCCGCCAGGTCCAGGTGGTGGCGCCACAGACGATGCCGGTCTTGTGCGGCAGGCGCTTGGCCGTGCGGTGCAGCAGGTCGGACCAGGGTCTGGCGAAGCGCAGGGCGGGGTGGTGGTTGTGCTGCACGGGTCTCTCCTGAAGGCGATGCGCTGAACGTAACGGCAGCTGCCGGCGCCGGCCATCGGTGCATCACCGAGGTGTGCAGCATGGCACGCATCCCAGGCGGCGAGGCCTCCAGCAGGTGGCCCGGGTGCCCGATCGTCCCCCCCCAACAACCACCTCATCTCCCACCCCTATACCCAATCACCATATTCCTCTCAGGAACGAGGCGGGGGCGACCCATGGCGCAGCCGCATCGACCTGGTGTGCCTGTACGACAGCGGCACACCGACGACGACGCCGACGGCATGCAGCTGTCGGAAGACGACTTCGCGCCCTACGTCGAGGCGATGCGGCGTGACGACATGATCGTCGCCTCGCACGCCCACACCCACCCGGCCACCGCCTGCTTCCAGGCGCTGTACTTCGAGCCGCTGACCATCCACTCGCTGCTGCACGTGGGCATCAGCGTGGGCGGCGTGCTGATCGGGCTGGCGCCCAAGCGCGCGGCAGCACGCCAGGCCGCGCCGGCCTGGGCCCCGGGCACACCGGCACCGCATAAAGGGGAGGAAGGGATAAGGGAGAAACGTACAGGTAGGCCCCCCGGGGAGGGAAGAACCCTGCCATCCTAACTCCTGTCCAAGACCATCCCGGGAACACCCACCCCCCCACCATAATCCACCACATCCATATCAAAAAAAATAAAAGAGAAAAATAAAACCCTGTGGCCCGCGCCCCCGCGGCGCGGATTACAGTCGGTTGTAACGCACTGAGACGCCCCTCACTCCCCTGGTGCTCAGCGGCGGGGAGCGCGCGTGCGGCCTACCGGGTGGGCGTGCTGCGCGCCATCGCCCGGCTGCGCCGTGAACACACCGGCCACCGCGGCCGCATGCGCAACCCCTTCGGCGTGATCGTCGGCACCTCGGCCGGCGCGATCAACGCCGCCGCACTGGCCTGCCAGGCCGACCGCTTCGAGGCGGCGGTGGAACTGCTGGCGCGGGTGTGGCACCACTTCCGCAGCGACCAGGTCTACCGCGCCGACACCATGGCTGGCCGTGCGGCCGAGGCCACCTGGCGGGCCTGCTGTCGCCTGGGCCGGGCGGTGGCGCGCTGGCGGCGCGAGCCGCCGCGCTCGGCACTGGACAACACACCGCTGGCCGGCCTGCTGCAACGCCTGGTGCCGCTGGAGCGGCTGCCGAAACTGCTGGCGCAGCGGCAGCTGCACGGCGCTGGCGGTCACGGCGTCACGCTACAGCACGGGCGAGCATGTCACCTTCTACCAGACATGCACACGCCGGTGGCCCCCTGGTTGCGCCAGCAGCGCATCGCCGTGCCCACGGCCATCACCCTGCAGCACCTGCTGGCCTCGTCGGCCATCCCGTTCATCTTTCCGCCCACGCGGGTGGACGGCGCGGCAGAAGCTGGGCTGGTTCGGCGACGGCTCGATGCGGCAGACGGCGCCGCTGTCGCCGGCCATCCACCTGGGCGCCGAGCGGCTGCTGATCATCGGCGCCGGCCGCATGCAGGGCCCGCCGGCGCAGCCACCGCCCGACGAGGCGCCGCCCACGCTGGCCCAGGTGGCCGGGCATGCCATGGCCAGCATCTTCCTGGACGCACTGGCGGTCGACATCGAGCGCATGCAGCGCATCAACCGCACCCTGGCGCTGCTGCCCGACGAGCGCCCGGCAGGCCACGCCGCTGCGGCCGCTGGAATCCCTGGTGATCGCGCCCAGCCAGCGCATCGACGACCTGGCCGCGCGCCACGTCGGACGACCTGCCGCAAGCCGGTGCAGGCGCTGCTGCGCGGCGTGGGCGTCAGCGGCCGTGGCCGCAGCGCGCAGGGCGCGGCGCTGGCCAGCTACCTGCTGTTCGAAGCCGGCTACACCCGCGAGCTGATGGCCCTGGGTGAGGCCGACGCCCTGGCCCGACGTGACGAAGCTGGTGCAGTTCTTCCGCTGGGACGTCACACGCCGCCAGAACGCGCTGGCCCACCCCGACATCCCGCTGCCCGCGATCAGCCCTGGCGTGGCCCGGCACCGGGCGTGATGGCCGTGCCGCTTGAGGCTGCTCGACCCAGCGCACCAGTTCGCTGACGCTGGCCTCAGGCCCGGCGGCATGTTCGGCCACCTACCACAGCTGCTGGCCCAGGCCGGCCAGGGGCGCCGACGGGTGCGTCCTCGCGCGCCAGGGCGCAGGCGATGCCCACGTCCTTGCGCATCAGCGCGAGCTTGAAGGGATCGTCGAAGCTGCGGCTGAGAATGCGCTGGCGGATGTGGTTCTGCGTGATCCAGCTCTGGCCGGTGCTTGCATTGAGCACGTCGACCATCGCTGCCGGGTCCAGCCCGTAGCGCTTGCCAATCACCAGGCCCTCGGCCGTGGCGCTGAAGGTGAGCGCCGTGACCAGGTTGTTGATGCATTTCATTGCATGGCCGGCGCCCAGATCACCAAGGTGGAACACCGCACGGCCCATGCGGTCGAGCAAGGGGCGCACCCGGGCCAGGTCGTCCGCCGCCGCCGCCCACCATGAACACCAGGTCGGCCGCCGCCGCGCCCCAGGCCGCGCCTTGACACCAGGGCGTCGACCATGGCTGCGCCGTGCCCGGCCAGTGCCCGCGGCGGTGGCCTGGGTGATCCAGGGCTCGGCCGACGAGCCAATCCAGCAGCAGTGCGCCGGGGCGCAGCCCGTGCACCAGCCCGGCCTCACCCAGCGCCACCTGCTGCACCACCTCGCCATGCGGCAGCATGGTGATGACGATGGTGCTGCGCGCGGCCACCTCAGCCGGCGTGGTGGCCACCTGCGCACCGGCGCCCAGGCGGGCGGCCACCTGCCCGGGTCGAGGTCGATGTCGGCATCCAGCAGGGTCAGGCGGTGGCCCGCTGCGGCCAGGTGGCCGGCCATCGGTGCGCCCATCACGCCCAGGCCGATGAATCCGAGGTCAAGCGGGGTGGACGTGGTGTTCATGCGGGCTCCGAGTGGCATGGCAGATTGCGCAACCGCAAGCGTGCACAGGGTGCCGGCGCCCGCGCGATGTCGCAGGCATGACAGCCGCGCCGCGCGACGCTGGTGACGCTCGACCGTTGCCCTTGACTGCAGCCTTCACCGCGCGCCCGCTCCCGATGTCCTTCTTGATCTTGTCCCGCTACCGGCAGGCGCGTGGCGCGGCGCAGCGGCACTGGAGCCCTCCACCCGCGGCCTGCTCTGGACCAGCGCCGCGAGCTTCATCTTCAGCATGCTCAATGCGCTGCTGCGCCTGCTCGACCCAACAGATCAGACCCGTTCCAGGCGCAGTTCCTGCGGTACTTCCTTCGGCCTGCTGGTGATCCTGCCGCTGGTGTGGCGCGGCGGGGGTGGGCCAACTTCATGCCCAGGAACATGCGCGACCAGTTCAGCCGCGGGCTGGCGCACACGGTGGGGCTATGCCTGTGGTTCACTGCGCTGCCCAAGATCCCGTTGGCCGACATGACGGCCATTGGCTTCACCGGGCCGATCTTCATCAACATCGGCGCCTACCTGGCCTTCAAGGAGCCGATGCACTGGGAGCGCTGGGTGGCAGCAATACGTAACCT
>JAXHNT010000040.1:0-5964 GCA_034520165.1 Ideonella sp. | reverse complement strand
CAACGTGTCCGGTCCAAGTAAGGCTCCGGCTGGGACCGCCCCGGCTCAGCCCATGAAGAAGAAGTTCAACTTGTTGCCGTCCAAGTCGCGCCAATAGGCTGCATAAAAACCCTCCCCGCGCGGCCCTGGCGCCCCCTCGTCGGTGGCCCCTAATTCGATGGCTCGACGGTAGTAAGTGTCCACCTTGTCTTTGCTGTCCACCACCAAGGCCACCATGCTGCCGTTGCCCACCGTGGCAGCTTGCTTGTTGAAGGGCATCATGACCCCCACGCCAGGTTGTTCCATGGACACGCCCCAGGCCACGCCCGAAGGGGCATCCCAGATGCGAAAGGCGCCCATGGCCCCGAAAAGTGCATCGTAAAACGCCACGGCACGCGGCAGGTCGTTGGTGCCCAGGGTCACATAGCCAATCATGTGCGTCTCCTTGTTTGATGACGCTCCCAGCATACGCTGTCCGGCGCTTGCATCCGGCTTGCGAGTCCCCTCAGGGTCAAAGAGCAAGCCTCAGGAGGGCTTGGGATAGCTCACTTCAACGACCTCCAAGGTCTCCAAGCCCCCCGGGGTCATCAACTGGACTTCGTCACCCGCTCGGGCCTTCAACAAGGCTCGGGCGATCGGAGCGATCCAGCTGACCTCAGCGGCCAAGTGGTCGACCTCATCAATGCCTTTGATGGTGATGGTGCGCTCCTCGCCTTTGCTGTTGGCATAGGTGACGGTGGCGCCGAAGTAAATCTGGTCGCTGCCATGGTGGGCCGCTGGGTCCACCACCTCGGCCACATCGAGTCGCTTTGTCAGAAAGCGGATGCGGCGGTCGATCTCGCGCAGGCGCTTTTTACCGTAGAGGTAATCACCGTTTTCTGAGCGGTCGCCATTCGACGCGGCCCAATGCACGATCTCCACAATGCGTGGTCGTTCGTTGTCGATCAGGTTCAACCACTCATCGCGCAACCGGGCATATCCGGCGGGCGTCATGTAGTTCTTGCTGCCGGCCGGCAGCGGCGGCAAAGCGCCACTGTCTTCGTCGTCGTCGCGGTCGGCTTCTTTGGTGAATGCTTTGCTCATGCCGTCACTCTAGGAGCGTGCTGCGGCGCAGGATCTGCCGCAAACTCATTGAACAAGCGATGGGCCAATCGCTGGGGGTCGTTGTCGGTGCGCAAAGCCGCATATGCCGCTTGCGCTTCTGGGTAGTGGCGGCGCAGATAATTGAGCCACTGCTTCAGGCGCCCGGCGCGGTTGCGCGGCACGATGTGGGCACAGACCGAGGCCCAAAAGCTCTGCAACAGCGGCTGCAGCTCAGCCCAACTCAGACCGCCTTGGACCATGGGCTGTCGCTCACCTTGGGCCAAGATGGCCAAGGCGAGGCCAGGGTTGGCCACCATGCCGCGGCCTAGCATCAGCGCATCGCAGCCCGAGGCTGCGCGACAGGCTTGGGCATCGGCCACCGTCCAGATTTCGCCATTGGCCACCAAGGGCACCGCCACGGCTTGGCGGATGTCGGCCACGCGCTCCCAGTAGGCGGGCGGACGATAGGCCTGTGCCTTGGTGCGCGCATGCACCACCAACTCGGCCACACCGCCTTCAACCAGCGCCAGCGCACATTCCACGGCACGGCTGTCGTCTTGGTTGCCCAGGCGCATCTTGGCCGACAGCGGCTGACCCACCGGCACCGCGGCGCGCACGCTGCGGGCAATGCGGTGCAGCAGTTCGGGCTCGTCCAGCAAGGTGGCGCCGCCGCCATGGCGATTGACGATCTTGGCGGGGCAGCCAAAGTTCAGGTCAATGCCCGGTGCGCCCATCTCGGCAATGCGGGCGGCGTTGTCGGCCAAGCACGCCGGGTCGCTGCCCAAAAGCTGCGGCCGTACCAGCACCCCCGCAGGCGTACGCCAGCCATTGGCCTCTTCAGGCACGATGCGGCTGAACACCCGATGTGGCAAGAGCTGATCGGTGATGCGGATGAATTCGCTGACGCAGCGGCTGATCCCCCCGGCGCGGGTCAATGCGTCGCGCAGCGTGTGGTCGAGCAGGCCCTCCATCGGGGCCAGCAACAAGGGGCCAATCGCACTCATGGTGCAGTCACGTCACGGTGCGGTTCTGGGCAGCGCAGCGCTTCAGCGGTGCTTGAATTCAGGCGGACGCTTCTGCACAAACGCACCCATGCCTTCACGCTGGTCTTGGGTGCCGAACAAGGAGTGGAACAGGCGGCGCTCATAGCGCACGCCGGTAGACAGACCGCTCTCAAAAGACTCATTGACCAATTCCTTGATCATCATCACCGAGGGCTGGCTCTGGGCGTTGATTTGGGCGCACAGGGCCAAGGCCTCTTCCATCAAATTGGCCAACGGGATCACGCGTGACACCAAGCCAGCCCGCTCAGCGTCTTCAGCCGTCATGAACTTGCCGGTCAGCAGCAACTCCATCGCCTTGGACTTGCCAATCGCACGCGGCAGGCGCTGGGTGCCGCCGGCGCCGGGGACGATGCCGATCTTGATCTCAGGCTGACCAAAACGGGCGTTATCGGCCGCCAGCACCACGTCGCACATCATGGCCACTTCGCAGCCACCGCCCAGGGCAAAGCCCGCCACGGCGGCGATGACTGGCTTGCGCACCTGGCGGATGGTCTCCCAGTTGCGGCTGATGTGCTGACGGTGGAAGGCCTCCATGTGGTCGTAGTCGGCCATGGCGGAGATGTCGGCGCCAGCGGCAAAGGCCTTTTCGCTGCCGGTGACAATGATGCTGCCGATACTGGCGTCAAGTCAAATGCCAACAAGGCGTCGCCCAGTTCGTCCATCAATTGGTCGTTCAGCGCATTCATCTGCTTGGGGCGGTTGAGCGTGATCACCCCCGTCTTCAAAGGGCCATCACCGCGCACGTCGGTCAAGATGCATTCATAAGCCATTGCGAGTCTCCTATCGTTGAGGGGGGGTGGCCACGGGTGTTGGCACGTCGTCAGCCTGAAGCGGCCGTGAGGCCAAGGTCAACTCGGCCGAGGCCCCGGATTGGGCCTGGGCAAACCGGATTCGAACTGGCAGATACTGCAGGCTGGGTGCCAACCAGATTTCCATGGTGATTTCGTCGCCACGCCCATTGGCGGTGCGCGGCACCAAACGCAAGGTATCGGTCGGTCCGAACGGCAAGTCCAGCGTCTGAAATCCGGTGACATCATAGGTCCAGTGCCCTAAGCGCCTGGGCAGCGCCAGTGGCAACTCCAGGGTCTGACCGGGCTGCGCTAACTCGGGCTGGGTCAGCATGCGCCAAGTGATCTGTACCAACTGGCTGGCTGGGTCTTGGACACCCAGCACGGCGGCTGTGGGTGTGCCATTGGCCAGCTCGATCTGGTCTGGGCCGAAACGCACCGTTTGACGCCGAGTGGCCGAAAACGGTGCATCCGTTTCCTCGTCATAGCGCTGGGGCGTCAAACCCACGGTGCTCAAGACCCCATCACTGAGCATGCGTCGGGTGAAGATCAGCGCTGCGCCCACCTCGATACGAACTTGGTAGCGGTCATCACGGCGCAACCACTCCACGGTGGCGTTGCCCTCAAACGGCCCCCGAAAGTCCCCCACCAGCTTGTAAACCAAGCGGGTCGAGGCGGGCCAAGAGAATGTCTGGGGGGTGACGCCCGGTGGTGCCGGGCTAGCCATGCTCAGCTCCACCGAGCTGGATGGCGGGGTCCATTCAGTCGGCGGTGGCACCGGGCCTTCTTCTTGGGGTTGAGCCAGCTCCACCGGCGGTGGCGGTGGCGGCAGCGTCGGCTTGGGGGGCTCTGGCACCGGCTCAGGGGCCGACGCTGCAGACGCTGCCGGGGCCACTTTGGCCACGACTGGGGCAGGCGGTACGGTCGGCGGCGGCGCCACCAAGACGGGCGGCGCCTCGGGCATCAACTCCTTGACAAAGCTGATCTCTAAGGCTTTGGGGGCGCTGTCCGCATCGCCCTCGCCAATGCGCGACTCGGCCACTTGCCAGCCAACGCCCGCATGCGCCAAAACCACCACCACCACCAAGGCCGCCAGCAAGCGCCGGTGGCGCGCAAAGCCCGGCACGGTGGCACGGGCTTGGGGCTCAGCAGAGGGGTGGGGAGATGGACCCATGAAACCGCTGCTGGGCCTCAGGCCTTCAGCCACGCCTGTCGCAGCGCTTTGGCCGGTGCACCCGGGCTCGCGTCGAGACCGAGCGTCAGGCTCTCCGTCAGCGCCGCATCTCCGCCACGCTGCACCTTCACGGTAGCGAGGCGCTGCTGACGGGCCAAGGTCAGCTCAAACTCTTGACCGGCCTGCAGCCATTGCGCGGCGTCATCCAAGCGGCGCACACGCCATCCGTTCACGGCCAGCAGTTCATCCCCGGCCGACACACCCGCCGCTGCCGCTGCACCACCGCTCAACACCGACTTCACGTGGACACCGGTGAGCGCACCTTCGGTGAGCTTGAGCCCCAAGCTGGCCGAGAAGCCCGCCGCCTCGCGACCCACCTGAACCCCCGCCGCCTTGAGCGCCGGCTCCAGCGGCAGGTCGCCCCGGCCATGTACCCAGGCGTGCACTTCTTGCGCCAATGCCGCGCCGCCCAGGGCGTCGACCTCGGCCAAGATGTCGACTTCAGCCACCGCACCGCCATGGCAGCGCGCCCACAGGCCCCGCATCACCTCGTCCAAGCTGCCTTGCCCAGACTGGCGCAAGCGCAGGTCCAAGAGCAAGGCCACCAAGGCGCCCTTGGTGTAGTAGCTGATGGTGGCGTTAGGCGTGTTTTCGTCGATGCGGTAGTACTTGACCCAGGCATCAAAGCTGGACTCGGCCACGCTTTGCACATGGCGGCCTGGAGTGCTGCGCACGCCGTTCCAGGTTTGCGCCACCAGCTTCAGGTAGCGCGGTGCATCAATCAGGCCGGAACGCAGCAGCAGCAGGTCGTCGTAATACGAGGTGAAACCTTCGAAGAACCACAGCAACTCGGTGTAGTTCTCTTGGCTCAAGTCGTAGGGCACAAACTCGGCGGGCTTGAGGCGCTTGACATTCCAGGTGTGGAAGTACTCATGGCTGATCAGGCCCAGCAACTTCACATAGCCATCGTTCAGGCCTGGCTGGCCCTGGCGCGGCAGGTCCCGGCGATTGGCGATCAGCGCGGTGCTGGCGCGGTGCTCTAGGCCGCCATAGCCGTCTTCGGTGGCATAGAGCATGAACACATAGCGGCCAAACGGCGGCTTCTTTCGGCCATGCCAAAAGCTGATCTGCGTGGCGCAGATTTTTTGCGTGTCGGCCAGCAGGCGCTCGCCGTCAAAGCCAGGCCAGGCGCCAGCCACCACAAACTCATGCGGCACGCCGTTGGCCACAAACTCACCGCGCCAGAACGTGCCCAGCTCGAAGGGGTGGTCGATCAGCTCGTCGTAATCGGCGCTCTGCCAGCGCAGTTTGCCCGTGGCCGTCATCCCCGTGGCCACGTCCCAGCCCTTGGGCAGGCGGGCGATCTCCACCTGGTGCGCCTGTTGCTCGCGGCCCATCACGCTGAGGCACAAGCTGGTGGGGTTGAAGAAGCCCCGACGGTCATCCAAGTAGGCGGTGCGCACCGAGGCGTCAAAGGCATACACCTCATAGCTCAGCGTCAGCGCGGTCTTACCGCTGCAGTCGGCCACCCAGGTGGTCTTGTCCACCTGGGTCAGGCTCACCTCGCGCGCGCCTTGGCGGGCACTCAAGCGGCTGAGGTGGCGGCCAAACTCGCGCACCAAGTAGCTGCCGGGGATCCACACCGGCAGCGTCAGCCAGGTCTGCGCTTCAGTCGCGGGCACCGTCAAGGTCACGGCAAAGCGGTGCTCGGTGGCGCTGGCCACCTCAATGCGATAAGCGATCATGGCGTGAAGTCCTCAGATGCCTGCGGCACCCAAAAAGCAAGAAAACGCAGCCACCGTGCTGAGGCGGAAGCGCAAAGTCAGCCAATGCGCCTGGCCACAGGCCACGTAGGAAACCGAGCAATACGTAACTG
>JAXHNT010000120.1:0-31379 GCA_034520165.1 Ideonella sp. | reverse complement strand
TATCCAGTTTAAAAAACCGCTCCATTGCAGTGCTTAATCAACGCGCTACGGTAAAAACATTGTGCAATCTGTGGTGCCAGATACGTTTAAAGGAGCCATCGGTTATTTGCCGCCGACTCCAGAGAGCTGGCAGTTGATGCATCAACCGGTGCAACCTGCTTGTTATTTTCCCCAAATACAATGCCAATATTGCAACTACCGAGTTTTCCGGAATAGAACAAAGTCAGCTATTTATGCAACTGGCCAGCCAGTCGTGCTCGGCGCCGTCACGCTCGCGGCGCTTGCGCTTGGGCGGCGCCTTGCCGCCATCGGTGATGGAGAGCATCACCGAGATCAGCGCAATGCCATCGGCGATGCAGTGGTGCACGCGCACCACCAAGGCACTGCGGCCTTCTTCGAGGTTCTCGACCAGGTGGATCTGCCACAGCGGCCGGCGCATGTCCAAGGGCGTGGCGGAGAGATCGGCCACCCTGTCTTTGAGCGCCTCTAGCGGTGTTTGGCCGTCGGCAGGATGCAGGGTCTCGGGCACGACATGGGCGTCGATGTCAAAGTGGGTGTCTTCCACCCACTGCGCACCTACCGCGTCTTCCACCACCTTTTGGCGAAAGCGGTCGTACTGCAGAAGGCGCTCGGCCACGCGTTGGCGCGCCTCAGCCACCGATAAGCTGGGCTCAATCAACCAAACCCCCACGATCATCATGAGGTTGGCAGGGGTGTCCATGCGCAGCCACGCGGTATCCACCCGCGACATACGTTCAATCAAAGGGCCAGCCATGGTGGAGTCATTCCTCTAACGCAAGTTCTTGTGACGTGGACGATGCTGGTTAAGATCAGCAGCGTCAAGCCAGACTTTCACCCATCTCATTCGATCAGGAGACACCCATGGCCGACTTGAAAGCCCAATTCGAAACCGCCGTCGCTGAAAGCAAGCAGTTGCCCGAGAAGCCGGACAACATGACGCTGCTGCAGATCTATGCACTCTACAAGCAAGCCACAGCGGGCGATGTAGAAGGCAAGCGCCCTGGTTTCACCGACATGGTGGGCCGCGCCAAGTACGACGCTTGGGACGGCCTGAAGGGCAAGAGCAGCGACGAGGCGATGCAAGAGTACATCGACCTGATCGAATCTCTGAAGTGATTTGAAGGCGGCTACAGGCCGCCCTCACCGGGCCTTCAAGCCTTCTTGATCTTGGCCTCGGCCTTGGCCACGGCCTCATCAAGCTGCTTGCGGGTTTCGGTCTCAAACTGACCTGCAAAGGCTTTGAACAAAAAGCCCAGCTTGGCGGTGATTTCAAAATGGTCGCCCGTGACGATCATTTGACCCGTCACGCCCGAGCGCTTGAACTCCAGCGTGTCGCTGGTCTCGCCTTCCAGCATGGTGCATTCCATGTCAAGCTTGGCCTCGGCGTGTTCGGCCCACTTCATGGCCACTTTGCGGGCTTTGGCCAAGCCCAGGCAATGCTCTTTGCGTACGTTGATGTCTGACATCCGCTTCGTCTTTCTGTCTCAATAAGTTCCGGCAGGGCTCAGGGCTTTCAAGGCCGCTTCGCGCTCGGTGGGCGGCAGGGCCCCTAAGCGGGCGACCGCCGCATGAAAGCGCGCAAAGTCGCGCCCCTCTTGCGCAAACAAGGCCTCAAAAGCCGGCACCCACTGAAGGTAGGCCGCCTGCATGCCCAGCGTGGCGTTGTTGGCGCGTGCAAAGAAAGCATCGTAACCGGCAAACCCACCCCAGCGCTCGCGCTTGAGCCACTCATGCTCGGCCCGCATCTCGGCCAACGAGGCCGCTTTTCGCTCGCGTTTGATGCGCGTCAGCTCTCCGCGCCTGCTGTAAAGCGCTTGCTGGGCGTAGCCCGCGTTTGGGCAGTCAGTGCGCGCATCTCGGTGCGGCGGGCGTCTAGCGCCGCGTTGCGCTCCAGGGCGTCGGGCTGGCCTTGGCTGCGCAGCCAACGCTCGCCACCCAAGCGCTCAACCGCCGTGGCATAGGACTCATTGAACGCCGTGTCGCCCTTGATGAACACCACCTGGTGCGAGAGTTCATGAAAGATCAAACGCGCCAATTCGGCCTCGGGCCACTGGATGAAGGTATTGAGCAGCGGGTCGCCCCCTAACCAGTCACTCATGCCCAGCGTTGAATAAGCGGGCACCGAATAGACACTGGCCTCCCAGCCTTGGGCGCGCAAGGCGGCGGCTTCGGCCTGGGCGGCGGCTTCGTCAAAGTAGCCTCGGTCACGCAACCTGCCACCGACGGGGAAGCACGCCAGTCTTAAGGGTCGGTGAGAACTCAGGCGCGGCCACCACATTCGCACCGCCTGGGCCGCTGTCAGGTCGGCATAGCGGCGGTAGCTGTCGTTGTCGGGCAGCTTCAGCTCGCTCACCGCAAAGGCGCGCATCTGCTGGCTTTGCGCTAGGCGCTGCTTCAGCGCTGCCGGGGTTTGCTCATCAGCCAGCCACTCGGGCACCGGCTTGGCCGCGCTCACCAAGGCCAAATGGCCGGTGGCGGACTGCGCCAAATAGCCCACGCTGCTGCAGCCGCTGGTCAGGCACAGCGTGGTGGCGGCCAGCAAGGCCAGCACCACACCGCCCAGGGGCAGCGCCAAGAGCCAACGCCTGATCCGCATGCTCAGGCCTGCGCCCGAGCCGGGCCATAGGCAGGCAGCAACGCGACCTCGACCAAGCAGTCGTAGAAACTGGGCGCCTGGCCCAGGTCGGTCAACTGCTGGTGTGTCACTTCATTGACGTTGGTGTGGTTCAGGCCTAGCTTGCGCCACCAAATGCCCAGGCTGTTGACGACGCCGCGCCGCGCCCGTTGGTTGATGCGGGCCACGCAGTGGTAATCCCCACGCTCGTTGAAGACGCGCACGGTGTCGCCGTCGGCAATGCCGCGCTGCGCCGCATCGTCGGCATGCATCTCCAGCACGGGTTCGGCTTCGATGTCACGCAGGCTCTTGACGTTGACAAAGGTCGAGTTGAGGAAGTTGCGGGCCGGCGGCGAGATCATGGCCAGTGGGAAGCGCTCAGCCAAGACCGGCGCAGACACCACGCTTTCGTAGTTGGGAACATGGTCGGGCAGCGTCACCCCCGGCCCAGTGGCCCAGGCCTTGCCATTGGGCGTGGGAAAGCCCCCCAGGGCAAAGGGTGCATCGGGCAGCGGCAGCTTGACCCAGCCCTCACGGCGCAGGGTGTCAAAGGGCACCGCGTTGGTAAAGGCCTGCGCCGCCAGGGTTTCGTCGCTGTCAGCAAAGCAAGGCTCGGTGAAACCCATGCGCGCGGCCAACTGCCTAAAGATCTCGCAGTTGGAACGTGCCTCACCGCGCGGCGGCACGGCCGGCTCGTTCACCAGGGCATAGGTGTGGCCGTAGCTGGTGTGGGCGTCCCAGTGCTCAAGCTGCATGGTGGCGGGCAGCACGATGTCGGCATGGTCGGCCGTGTCGGTCAGGAAGTGCTCCAGCACCACGTTGAACAGGTCCTCACGCGCAAAGCCCGCCACCACTTGGCGAGACTGGGGCGCCACCGCCACCGGGTTGCTGTTGTAAACCACCAGCGCCTCGACCCTTGGGCCAAAGTGGGGGGACGACTCGCGCAGCAAATCTTGCCCCACGGTGCTCATGTTCAGGGTTCTCGGGCGGCGCTGGCCCAGCAAATCAGGCCGCTGCAACCAAGCATCGTTGCGCACGGGCTTAAACCAACCCGAGGCGCTCATCAACAAGCCCCCGGCCTTGTGACGCCACGCCCCCACCAAGCAAGGCAGCAAGGCGATCAGCCGCGTGGCATTGCCGCCACCACGCACCCGCTGCATGCCGTAGTTGAGCCGAATGGCGGCCGGCGCCGTGGTGCCGTAGTCGCGGGCCAGGTCCCGCACTTCATCGGCGGTGATCCCGCAAACCTCGGCCACCCGCTCGGGCGGCCACTGCAGCGCCCGCTCGCGCAGCTCGGGCCAGCCCTGCACATACTGCGCCAGATAGTCGTGGTCCAGCCAGTCGTTGACGATCAACTCATGCATCAGCCCCAGGGCCAGCGCACCATCGGTGCCGGGCAGCAGGGCAATGTGCAGGTGGCACTTCTGCGCGGTCTCGGTGTGGCGGGGGTCGATGGCGATCAGCTTAGCCCCGGCCCGCTTGGCTGCTTGGGCAAAGGTCCAGAAATGCAGGTTGGACGCAATGGAATTGCTGCCCCAGATCAGGATCAGGCGGCTTTCAGTGAAGTGCTCCACATGCATGCCGACCTTGCCGCCATAGGTTTGCTGCAAGCCCTCGCCCCCAGCGGAGGCGCAAATCGTGCGATTCAATAAAGAAGCGCCGAGCTTGTGAAAGAAGCGTGCCGCCATGCTCTCGCCCTGCACCAAGCCCATGGTGCCGGCATAGCTGTAAGGCAAGATGGCCTCGGGCTGGCGCTGGGCGATGGCGCCCAGACGGGTGGCCACCTCGTGCAGGGCCTCCTCCCAACTGATGGCCTCAAACTGGCCTGCGCCTTTAGGTCCAACGCGGCGCAGGGGCGTCAATACACGTTCAGGATGATTCACGCGCTCGGCATAGCGGGCGACTTTGGTGCACAAGGCCCCATGGGTGGTGGGGTGGTCGGCATCGCCCTGGATGCGAATGATTTGATCACCCTCCACCGTGATCTTCATGGCACAGGTGTCCGGGCAATCATGCGGGCAAGCAGCCCGCACTTGACGGGCAGGAGAAGTCTCGGTCATGCCCCTGATGATGGCATAGGCCACGCCTTCGCCCGGATGCTCTAGAAAACACCCTATGCGTGAGGCAACGTTTTTGCAAGAATCAGCGTTTAGACTGTCCACTTGCCGTTTGTGGTCGAAGCCGTTGGGGCTTTTGCTCGGCATCACAAAAAAATCGCAGGATCATGAGCTGTAACGTTCCTCGCCGCGCTGCCATGCAGCGCTTGGCCGCCCTCAGTGTGGCGGCCACCTCCTTGCCCAGTTTTGCGCAGCGTGATGGACGCCTGATCCTGGGTCAATCAGCAGCCTTTTCTGGCCCGGCGGCCCAGTTGGGCCTGCAAATGAACCGTGGGGCCCGTCTGTGTTTTGACCAAGTCAATGCCAGCGGCGGCATCAACGGCGCCACCATTGAGCTGCGCACCTTGGACGACGGTTATGAACCCGGGCGCTGCAAAGCGAACACCGAAAAGTTCATCAACGACAACGTCTTCGCCTTGTTCGGCTATGTGGGCACGCCCACCTGCTTGGCGGCCTTGCCACTGATCAACGACGCTCGCATCCCCTTCTTCGGGCCCTTTACTGGGGCCATGAGTCTGCGGGAACCCTTTTCTCGCAACGTGTTCCACCTGCGTGCGAGCTACGACGATGAAACCGGCCTGATCGTCAAACAACTGACGTCCTTGGGCCTGAACAAGATCGCCGTCTTCCGCCAGAACGACAGCTACGGCCAGGCCGGCTTGGACGGCGTGAACAAGGCCTTGAAGGCGCAGCGGCTGGAGCCCGTGGCCGTGGGCACGGTGGAGCGCAATACAACGGACGTGGCGGCGGCGGTCAAAGCCATCGTCGCCGCACGGCCCGATGCTGTGGTGCAGATCTCTGCCTACAAAAGCTGCGCAGCCTTCATCCGTGAGGCCCGCAAAGCTGGCTATGGCGGCACCTTCTTCAATGTGTCGTTTGTGGGTACACAAGCCTTGGCCGACGAGTTGGGCAGAGAAGCTCGGGGCATTCTCGTCAGCCAGGTGGTGCCCTACCCTTACACCCAAAGTCTGCAGATCACCCGCGAGTACCTGGAGGCCGTGCGTGCTGCGGGGGCCGACGCCAAGCCCAACTATTCCAGCATGGAAGGCTACTTGGCCGCACGCGTGTTTGTGGAGGGCTTGCGCCGCTCGCGCAGCCTGAACCGAGACGGCCTGATTGGCGGCCTGGAGTCCATGAGCAACGTCAACTTTGGTGGCTTCCAAGTCAACTTCAGCCGCACCAACCATGTGGCCTCGCGCTTTGTTGAAGTGTCCATGCTGACGGAAGACGGCGGCGTGCGCCGTTAAGACGCCGCCCCCCCGGGGCAACCCCAAGCCCTGCCGCTGGCAGGGCCGCCTGCGCCGCACTAAGATGCGGCGCATGTACTTTGGGACTGCCTGATGAAACTCATTGATAACATCGTCGCAGCGGCGAACGACATCGCCACCATCCGACGCGACATCCACGCTCACCCCGAGCTGTGCTTCCAAGAGGTGCGCACCGCCGATGTGGTGGCCCAGCAATTGCAAAGCTGGGGCATCGAGATTCACCGGGGCATGGGCACCACGGGCGTGGTGGGCATCATCAAATCAGGCAGCAGCCCCCGCGCCGTGGGCCTGCGGGCCGACATGGACGCCCTGCCCATGACCGAGTTCAACACCTTTGCCCATGCCAGCAAGCACCCGGGCAAGATGCACGCCTGCGGCCACGACGGCCACACCGCCATGTTGCTGGCCGCTGCCAAGCACCTGGCCCAGCACCGCGACTTTGATGGCACCGTGTACCTCGTGTTCCAGCCCGCCGAAGAAGGCGGCGGCGGCGCACGCGAGATGATCAAAGATGGCCTGTTTGAGCGCTTCCCCATGGACGCCATCTTCGGCATGCACAACTGGCCTGGTATGGCGGCCGGCGACTTTGCCGTCTGCCGCGGCCCCGCCATGGCGTCGAGCAATGAGTTCAAGATCACCATCACCGGCAAGGGCTCGCATGCCGCCCTGCCCCACAACGGCATTGACCCGGTGCCGGTGGCCTGCCAAATGGTGCAGGCCTTCCAGACCGTGGTCACGCGCAACAAAAAGCCGACGGACGCGGCCGTGATCTCGGTGACCATGATCCACACCGGCGAGGCCACCAATGTGGTGCCCGACACCTGCGAGATCCAAGGCACGGTACGCACCTTCACCGTGGAGGTGCTGGACATGGTGGAGCAGCGCATGGGCGACATCGCCCAACACACCGCTGCTGCCTTTGGCGCGAGCGTCAACTTTGAGTTCCGCCGCAACTACCCGCCCACCATCAACCACCACGCAGAGGCCGACTTTGTGCGCAGCGTGATGCAAGACCTGGTAGGCCAGGCCCACACGCATGAGTTTGAGCCCACCATGGGCGCCGAAGACTTCAGCTACTTCTTGCAAGCCAAACCCGGTGCCTACTTTGTGATTGGCAACGGCGACGGTGCCCACCGCTCCGCCTACAGCCTGGGCCACGACGCCGCCCACCTGGGCCCCTGCAATCTGCACAACCCACATTACGACTTCAACGACGAGTTGATTCCTTTGGGCGGGTCGCTGTGGGTGAAGTTGGTGGAGAAGTATTTGGCGAAGGGGTGAGGCTGGGGGATTGCCGTAGACGTTGGGGCGTGCAGAGGGGCTTGGGGGTGTGATTCCGCTCATGTCACCCGGCCTTCGGCCTCCTTCTTAACTTCGCTGCATCACACCCCCAAGCCCCTCCGCAGGTCGATGCATTGGCGGACCGGTCGGCCTATAAGGGTGGCGCAACTTTGATCACTGAATGAAAGACCCGTGCGTCGGCATCTTCCGGCGCAGGACTGTGCCGACTGTCACGTGCATTCAACCGTTTGCAACGCTGACATCAAACGGCTTTGCAAATGGCAAGGCGCCAACGCACAACAATGCGGACTCGGGTTGCGCTCAATGGGCTTGACCATTGATTGACCCACTTGTCGAAGCTTGTGCGCTTCGTCTTCATCACCCACAAAGGTTTGTCATGTCTTCCATCGTCATCGTGTTTCACAGTGGCTACGGCCACACCGCCAAGATTGCTCAGGCCATTGCCGAAGGTGCAGGGGCGTCGGCCAGTTTGTTGGCGATTGATGCAGAGGGCAATTTGCCGGAAGGCGGCTGGGAACAGTTGAATGCGGCCAAGGCCATTGTGATGGGCTCGCCCACTTATATGGGCAGCGTGAGCTGGCAGTTCAAGAAGTTTGCTGATGCCTCGTCCAAGGCGTGGTTCACCCAGGTTTGGAAGGACAAGCTGTTTGCAGGCTTCACCAATTCGGCCTCGATGAACGGCGACAAGCATTCCACCCTGCACTACCTGATGACCCTGGCCATGCAGCACAGTGGCCTGTGGGTGGGCACGGGCATGATGCCCAGCAACAGCAAGGCGGCCACGCGAGACGACATCAACTATGTGGCGTCCTCGGCAGGGCTGATGACCACCACGCCCTCCGACGCCTCGGTGGACGAGATGGTGGCGGGCGATATCGCCACAGCCAAGGCCTTTGGCCAGCGCTTGGCTACGGTGACAGCCGCGCGCTGACGCGCCAAGGAATGAATGCAGCATGCCCTGGAGGGTATGCCGCATCAAAGCACCATCGACTCAGTTGATGGTGATGCGCTTGGACGACGTGTCCGGGCGCTTCTTGGGCAGAGTCAGCGTCAGCACGCCGTTGTCGTAGCGGGCTTGGGCCGCTTCACGGTCGATCTCCACGGGTAGTTGCAAGCTGCGCGATACCGCACCCACATAGCGCTCAGCGCGCAGCACGCGCCCCGCCTCAGTCTGGCGGTCTTGCTGCTTGACCTCAGCCTTGAGGTTCACCACGGGGCCGTCGATGTCCACGTGGATGTCTTGCTTGTTCACACCGGGCAGCTCGGCGTGCAGGGTGTAGCCCTCGGCGTCTTCGCTGAGGTCGATCTTGATGTTGGCGGGCAGGGCCTCGCCGTGCAGAGGGCGCACAAAGAAGGCGGGGCCTGCGATGTCACGCAGGAACTCGTCCAACAAACCGGTACGGGAAGCAATGACGTTCATGGCAACTCCTTGAAGCTGGCGTTGAGAGAAAAACGACCACGCTGGGTCGCATGACACTCAGATAGAGGTCGTGTCCGCAAACTTCAAGAGCCGGCTTTTAGAGCGCCGCATCTCTTTGATGCAGCGCAACCTCACACGCGGTAGCCCCGCTGACGCAGGTCGCTGCGCAATAGCTCGGCCGTAGTGAAGCGCAGCGCCGGCAAACCAGCCTCGATGGACGCTGCCACATTGGCCGAGTGGTCGTCGATGAACAGGGCTTGGTTGGCCTGCTCAGCGCGCCAGCCAAACTGCGCCAAGGTCAGCGCAAAGATGGCCGGGTCGGGTTTGATCAGGCCCACGCGGCCTGAAAACACGCCATCGCTCATCAGCTCAAACACCTGGCGGTGGTGTTGCTCCAGGTGATCAGCCAGGGGGCTGGGCATGTTGGAGAGAAAGTAAATCAGGTGGCCAGCCGCGTGCAGCTCGCGCATCAGGGCCAGGGTGTCAGGCATAGGCTGCAGCTCTTCGGCCACGCCCAGCACCACGGCATGCACCTCTTGCGGCGATAAGCCGGTGCGCGCGGCAATGCGCTGGCACAAAGGCTCGACTTCAATCTGCCCGGCGTCAAACGTACCCCAGTCGCCCTTGAAGTCTTGGAAGACTTCTTTGACCCAATGCGGGGCCGTCTCTGGGCTGGTGGCGCGGGTGGGCAGCACGCGCATCATCAAGTCGATGGGGCGCCAGCGGAAGACCACGGCGCCGAAGTCGAAGACCACGGGGCGCTGTGCGGGGGCGAGGCTAACGCTGGTCATGAGCGCAGCTTGGCCAACAGGCCAGCGGTCGAGGCATCCAAGCCACTCGTGTCACCCGAGCCCAGGCGCGGCAGCAGTTGGTTGCACAGGGCTTTGCCCAACTCCACCCCCCATTGGTCAAAGCTGTTGATGCCCCAGATGACGCCGCTGGTGAAGACGCGGTGTTCGTGCAGGGCGATCAGGGCACCCAGCGCGCGCGGGGTCAGCGCGTCCAGCAGCAAGGTGGTGCTGGGCCGGTTGCCAGGGAAGCTGCGGTGGTGGGCCAACACCTCGGGCGCCAGCTCGGGCGAAGCGGTGGGGGCCTTTTCGCCCAAGGCCTCGGCCGCCGTCTTGCCTTGCATCAGCGCTTGGCTTTGGGCCAAGCAGTTGGCCAGCAGTTTGGTGTGCTGGTCAAACAGTTGCGCACGCACGGACTCGGGCAGCTCATAGCGCGTGTGCGTGGGTGTTTTGACGGCGATGAAGTCCACCGGGATCACATCGGTGCCCTGGTGCAGCATTTGGAAGTAGGCGTGCTGGCCATTCGTGCCGGCCTCACCCCACACCACGGGGCTGCTGGCCACGGAAAGTGGGGCACCGCTTTGATCCACACATTTACCGTTAGATTCCATCTCCAACTGCTGCAAGTAGGCCGCAAAGCGGCGCAGCCCCTGGTGATAGGGCGCCACCGAGCGGCTGCCAAAGCCGTGGAAATTGCGATACCAGACGTCTAGAAGGCCGAGCTGCACGGGCAGGTTTTGGGCCAGTGGAGTGTGGCGGAAGTGATCGTCCATGGCGTGGGCACCGGCCAAAAACTCTCGGAAGGCCTCAGGGCCGATGGCAATGGCGAGCGGCAGGCCGATGGCACTCCACAGTGAGTAGCGGCCACCCACCCAATCCCAAAACCCAAAGGTCTGGGTGATGCCAAAGTCGGCCGCGGCCTTGAGGTTGGTGGTCACGCCCACAAAGTGCCGGGCGGTGTCCACCCCCCCATGGGCCAAGAACCACGCCCGCGCCGCCTGGGCATTGGCCATAGTCTCTTGGGTGGTGAAGGTCTTGGAGGCGATGATGAACAGGGTCTTGCGGGCGTCCAAGCGGGCCAACAGTGGGGCGATGTCATGCCCGTCGACATTGCTGACAAAGTGCAGATTCAGGCCACGGTGCTGCCAGGGCTGCAGCGCGATGGTGGCCATGGCAGGCCCGAGGTCAGAGCCGCCGATGCCGATGTTCACCACGTCGGTGATGTGCCCGGCGTCAGCCTCAGCCCGCACGATGTCGGCATAGGCCAAGAGGGCATCGAGCACGGCATGCACGTCGTCGCTGAACGGTGCCGCACCGCGCGGTGCGCGCAGGGCCGTGTGCAGCACAGCACGGCCCTCAGTCGTGTTGATAGGCTGGCCCGTGAACAAGGCTTCGCGGTGGGCGGACAGGTCGGCCTCCTGGGCCAGCTCCAGCAGCAGGCGTCGGGTGTGTTCGTCCCACAGGTTTTTGGACAGGTCGGCAAACACCTCGGGCGCTTGCAGGCTGAAACGCTCGAAGCGCGCTGCATCGCTGGCAAAGCGCTCTTGGAGCTCCAGCTCTCGCCCATGGGCTTGGCAATGCCCTGCCAGGGCTGTCCACGCCACTCCCCCCACTGCTTGGCTCATGTCATTTGCTCTCTGTGATCAGTTTGTCGAGCTTGCCCGCGTCCACCGCGAACAGGCGAATGCCTTCGGCCAGCTTTTCGGTGGCCATGGCGTCTTCATTCATGCCCCAGCGGAAGGCCTTTTCGTCCAGGCTTTGGGCGGGGATGTTCATGGCCTGGGCCGCTTGGGCGCTCAGTGCAGCTGCAAGCGGCGCCTCGCTGGCCTGCAGTTGGGCCAGCAGGTCTGGGCTGATGGTCAGAAGGTCGCACCCCGCCAAGGCCACGATCTGCCCGACATTGCGGAAGCTGGCCCCCATGACCTCGGTGGCAATGCCGTGCTTCTTGTAGAAGTTGTAGATGCTGGCGACCGACTGCACGCCGGGGTCGTTGGCGCCGGCCATGGCAGCTTCGTCCCACTGCGCACCAGCTTGCTTTTTGTACCAGTCGTAGATGCGGCCCACAAAGGGCGAGATGAGCTGCACCTTGGCATCGCCACAGGCCACCGCCTGGCAGAAGGAGAACAGCAGGGTCAGGTTGCAGTGGATGCCTTCGCGCTCCAACTCGGCAGCGGCCTGGATGCCCTCCCAGGTGGCGGCGATCTTGATCAGCACACGGTCGCGGCCGATGCCTGCGGCTTCGTACAGCGCCATCAGGCGCCGCGCGCGGGCCACGGTGGCGGCCGTGTCGAAGGACAGGCGCGCGTCCACCTCGGTGGACACGCGGCCGGGCACGACTTTCAGGATCTCCAGACCAAAACGCACCAGCACCTGGTCCACGATCTCGTCCAAGGCCGCCCCACGATGCGCCGCCACGGTGTCGGTGAGCAGGGGCGCATAGTCGGCCTGCTGCACCGCCTTGAGGATCAAAGACGGGTTGGTGGTGGCGTCACGCGGCGCAAACTGTGCCATCTGCTTGAAGTTGCCGGTGTCGGCCACCACGATGGTGTGGGCCTTGAGTTGGTCGAGTTGATTCATGGGCGAGGCTTTGGTGGGGGAAGGTCTGAACACCGGGCATGAGAACCCGGCAGCGTGCAAACCAGAATGATGCCAGTGGTGCGAGCCCCCTGCAGTCCTTGCGGATCTAGCGCCGGTTGACCGCCAGAAGAAACTCATGCATCATCCAGACCGTAATTTTATTACACATCTTCAACGGCAACACCATCACGACCATGGCTTTTGATCTGGTTTTCTTTGGCGGCACAGGCGACCTGACTTGGCGCAAGCTGATGCCCGCACTGTTTCAAGCCTTTCGTCATGGCAAGCTGCCACCGGGCGGCCGCATCTTGGCAGTGGCGCGTGATGACCGGACGGATGAGCAGTACCGCGCCTTCATCCAAGAGCGCTTCTCGGAGGTGGATTCCTCCAAGCGCCCCAGCGACGAGGAGTTTGCGCAGTTTGCCGCCTTGCTGCACTACCGACGCATGGACTTGTCACAGCCGACCGACTACCAAGGCCTCAAGGTCTGGTTGGACGAGCGTGGCGCGGAGACCGTGGTGCTTTACTTGGCCACCAGCCCGCACCTGTTCCCAGTGATTTGCGAACAGCTCGGTGCGGCCGGGCTGAACGACAGCAAGGTGCGCGTGGTGCTGGAGAAACCGCTGGGCCACGACCTGGCCAGCGCCCAAGAGATCAATCGCGTGGTGCGCTCGGTGTTCCGCGAAGAGCAGGCCTTCCGCATTGACCATTACCTCGGCAAGCCCTCGGTGCAGAACCTGATGGCGCTACGCTTTGGCAACGCCCTGTTTGAGCCACTTTGGCGGCGCGAGAGCATTGCCAACATCCAGATCACCCTGGCCGAGGGCTTGGGCGTAGGCACGCGCGGCGATTTTTACGACCGCACCGGCGCTCTGCGCGACATGATCCAAAACCATGCGCTGCAACTGCTGACCATGATTGCGATGGAGCCGCCGTCATCGTCGGACGCTGATGCGATCCGCGATGAAAAGCTCAAGGTGCTGAAGTCGCTCAAGCCCTTCACTGTCGCCAATGTCAGCCGTGATGTGATCCGTGGCCAGTATCGGGCCGGCACTGTAGACGGCAAAGCCGTGCCGGGCTATCTCGATGAGGTCAAGGTGCCTGCGGGCAGCGCCTGCGAGACCTTTGTGGCGATTCGCACCGAGGTGCAGAACTGGCGCTGGGCCGGCGTGCCTTTTTACTTGCGCACCGGCAAGCGGCTGGCTGCGCGCGACGCGCAGATCGTGGTCAATTTCAGGCCTGTGCCACACCCTATTTTTGCGGGGGGCTCGCGCGCCAATAAGTTGATCATCAAGCTGCAACCCGAAGACGGGCTGGAGCTGCAGTTGCTGGCCGCCAAGGGCAACAGTCATGGTGAATCGCTCACCACCGTCTCGCTGGACCTGGACTTTGACAAGGCCTTCCCCTCCGAGCGCGTAGGCGCTTATGAGCGCTTGCTCTTGGATGCGATTGCGGGGCGACTGAACCTGTTTGTGCGCAGCGACGAGCAAGAGCAGGCCTGGCGTTGGGTTGAACCGATTCTCGACGCCTGGGCCCAAGACAGCAGCGATCTCAAAACCTACGCCGCAGGCAGTTGGGGCCCGCCTTCCGCCAGCGCTCTGGTCGCCCGTGATGGCTTTGCCTGGGCTGAGGAAGAGTAAGCTTCTCTCCCTAACGCCTTACCTGAAGATCATCACCGCCATGCTCGACCGTATTCGTGCCTCTATCCCCGCCCTGCCGCCCGCAGAGCAGCGCGTGGCCAAGCTGGTGTTGCTAGACCCCAGGGCTTTTGCCTCTCTGCCGGTCAGCGAGCTCTCAGAGCGGGCCCACGTCAGCAAGCCCACGGTGGTGCGGTTTTGCCGCAGCGTGGGCTATGACGGCCTGGCCGATTTCAAGCTCAAGCTGGCGGGAACAGTGAACGAAGGCGTGCCCTTTGTGCATCGCTCGGTGGACGAAGATGACAAGCCCGGTGATTTGATCGTTAAGGTGATCGACAACGCGGTATCAGCGCTGCTGAAGTATCGCAATGATGCCGCCGGGCATGCCTTTGAACGAGCCCTGGTGGCCCTGACAGACGCCGGTGTGCACGGCAAGCGCATCGAGTTTTTTGGTGTGGGCAACTCGGGGATAGTGGCCCAGGATGCACAGCACAAGTTCTTTCGCTTAGGGGTGCGCACCGCCGCCCACAGCGACGGGCATGTGCAGGTGATGGCGGCCACGATGTTGCAGCATGGCGATTGCGCCGTGGTCATCAGCAATTCCGGCCGCAGCAAAGACCTGATGGATGCGGCGGAGATTGCGCAGCGCAAGGGCGCCACGCTGATCATCATCACAGCCTCGGGCTCGCCGCTGGCGCAGCTTGCGCAAAACCACAATCAGATCTTGCTGGCGGCCGACCACCCTGAAGATTTTGACCGTTACAGCCCCATGGTGTCGCGCATGCTGCACCTGATGATCATTGACATATTGACCACCGGGGTGGCCTTGCGCTTAGGGCCTTCATTGCGCCCTGTGCTGCAAGAAATCAAGCGCAATCTCCGCAGCCGTCGCTACGCCTTGCCGCAAGACGATCAGTGAGTCTCGGCCGGGGACATGCCCAGCATGTTCTCTACGCCATAGAGCTTGGCCAACTCTTGCAAACGGCCAGGCACGTTCACGATGACCAGCTCCCGCTGATGCGACTGCGCATGACGCTTGCACTCCAGCAGCACAGCCAGAGCGGCCGAGTCAATGTGGGTGAGCGCTGCCGCATCCACCGTGATGGTGGATGCGGCAGCCTCAGCAATGGACGGCAGAATGCTGCGCAAGACCGCGCTCGCTTCAGGCAGGGTCAAGTGGCTAGGCAGCGCGATCATGCCCGCTCAACCCTTGGCGGCGGCCGAGGCGGCCTTGTTGCGATCAGCCAGCTTCTTAATCAAGCCATCGATGCCCGAGGTACCAATCTCTTGGTTGAAGCTGCTGCGGTATTGCTCCACCAACCAGACGCCCAAAACATTGACGTCATAGATCTTCCAGCCGCCGTCGGTCTTTTCCAGACGGTAGTCGAGCTGAATGGGCTCGCCCTTGCCCTTCACTTCGGTACGTACCACCACTTCGGTGTCCTCAGCAGCAGCGCGATAGGGCTTGAGCTGGACGGTTTGGTCCTTCACTTGGGTCAATGCGCCGGCATAGGTGCGCACCAGCAAGACCTTGAACTCTTCTTGCAAACGCTTTTGCTGCTCTGGCGTGGCGGTGCGCCAATGGCGGCCCACCGACAGCGAAGTCATGCGCTGAAAGTTGACATGCGGCATGACCTTGGTATCCACCAGGCTGATGATCTTGCCGATGTCACCACTCTGAATCGCCTTGTCCGCCTTGACCGTGTCGATCACCTCGGTGGAGATCTGCCTGATCAGCGCATCTGGTGCCACCACCTGCGCTTGGCTCACAGCGGGCGCCACATAGGCGGCCACGGCCACCGTGGTCACAGCCAAAGAGCGATACAGGGATTGAGCAAACATGTTTCTTTCCTTGTGAAGCATCACCCATAGACACCGTGTCGAGGGCATGAAAGACAACGTCGGGAGGAGCCAGGCGGTTCACCTGTCACGACGGTAAAGATTTACGTCTTGTCCCGCGCTGTTTCACTGCGCCGCAGGTGGCGCAGCGTCTCCAGGCTCTTCGGGCTCTTCGGGCTCTTCGGGCGGATTGCCGTCATAGACCAAGCTGCGGCGGCGGGCCAAATAGGCGTCGCGCAGAAAAGTGTATTTATCCAAAGCGACATCCGACAGCAAGCGCTCAGCGCTCAGCAAGCCCGCTCGTAGACTGACCACGCGCAATCCTGAAAGAGTGGCTACGGCGCTGTTCTCATTGATGAAGCTCAGGGAGCTCGCTTGCATGTCCACCGGCAGTGCTGCGGTGTCTCGCAACGTCGACGGCCCCAGCACCGGCAGAACCACATAGGGACCAGGGGGCACACCCCAGAAGCCTAAGGTTTGGCCGAAGTCTTCGGAATGGCGTTCCAGACCAAACTCGGAGGCAGGGTCCAACACGCCACCCAAACCAAAAAATAGTGTTGCTGGCCACACGCAAGGTCATGCGAGCCGATTCGACCACCTTGCCTTGCATCAGCAAGTTCACGGTTGACCAGACATCACCCAGATTGCCGAAGAAGTTCCGGACGCCTTCACGGGCAGGCGCTGGGACAACCGTTTGATAGCCAGTGGCCACTGGCTTGAGAAGCGCGGCATCCAGCGCGTCGTTGACGTTGTAGACGGCGCGGTTAAAGCCTTCCCAGGGGTCTTGAGGAGAACTGGGGCAGCCTTCCTGCGCCCAGGCTGGCAGAACGGCCAGCGCCAGCATCAACCCGCCAAGGCAACGGTAGAGCGGTGCGCATCGTGTCATTTGCTACTTTCTTCGGAGCCTGCATCAGAGGCCCTGCTGAATAAGAGCTGGCCGATCAGGTTCTCGAGCACGATGGCGGATTGAGTTTGCCGCACCACATCCCCGGCCACAAAAACCTTCTCGTCGCCACCGGGCTCCATGCCCACGTATTGGTCGCCCAAGAGGCCTGAGGTCAAGATCTTGGCCGACGAATCCTTGGGGAACTGGATGCCCTTTTGGATTTCCATCACGACCAATCCTTGGTAGGTCTTGGGATCCAGGGCAATACTGGTCACCCGGCCGACGGTCACGCCCGCCGAGCGAACCGGCGCACGGGTCTTCAGGCCGCCGATATTGTCGAATTTGGCGGTCAAGGTGTAGGTGTCTGCCGACGAGGCAAAGGCGCCCAGATTCGCCGCCTTGAGCGCCAAGAACACCAGGGCCACCAAGCCCAATAGCACAAACAGACCCACCAAGACTTCAACGCGCTTTTTATTCATCATTCCATCTCCCCATCAGGGTGTGGCGAACATCATGGCCGTCAGGACAAAGTCCATGGCCAAGACGCCCAAGGAGGCCGTCACCACCGTGCGGGTGGTGGCATGCGCCACGCCTTCCGGAGTGGCCTGTGTCTCGTAGCCTTGGTACAAGGCCACCACGGTACAGATCACCCCAAACACAAACGATTTGACAACGCCGTTGCCCACATCGCGCCAAACATCCACCCGCGATTGCATGATGGACCAGAAGTTGCCCGAATCGACCCCAATGAGCCAGACGGCCACCACATAGGCGCCCAGAATACCCACCGCCGAAAACAAGGCCGCCAACAGGGGCATAGAGATGATGCCCCCAATGAAGCGCGGCGCCAGCACACGGGCGCGGGGGTCAATGGCCATCAACTCCATGGCAGCTAATTGCTCACCGGCTTTCATCAGGCCGATCTCCGCCGTCAACGATGTACCGGCGCGACCAGCGAACAGCAAAGCAGTGACAACAGGCCCCAGTTCGCGCACCAGGGCCAGGTTGACGATCAGGCCCAGAGACTCGGCCGCACCGTAGGTGACCAAGGCGTAATACATCTGAAGCGCCAGCACAAAACCCACCGCCAAGCCAGAGGCCGCAATGATGAGCAAAGACCGGTTGCCAATGGCATGCACTTGCGCCACCACCAAGCCAAAGCGCTTAAGGGCCTGCGGCGTGAAGCGCAGCAAATCAGCAAAAAAGAAGGCCGCATGCCCCAAGGCCTGCAGCCAGCGCAAGACGGCGGCGCCCAAGGCGGCCAGGCCATTCTCTATTGACGCCATCATGTGCGCACTCCCAGGTCTTGCGCCATGGGCGGAGCCGGATAGTGGAAGCGCACCGGGCCATCGGGCTCGCCGCGAATGAACTGCCGCACTTCAGGGTCAGTGGACGCCGCCAACTGGTCAGGCTTGCCGTGCGCCACCACTTTGCCGCCCGACGACATCAGGTAGGCATAGTCGGCAATGGCAAAGCACTCTTGCACGTCGTGAGAGACCATCAGCGAGGTGGCCCCGGTGGTGTCGTTCAGCTTGCGAATGAGGTTGGCGGTGATGCCCATAGAGATGGGATCTAAGCCTGCAAAGGGCTCGTCGTACATGATGACTTCAGGGTCCATCACCGAGGCCCGGGCCAGTGCAATGCGGCGCGCCATACCGCCCGAAACTTGGCTGATGCGCAGCGGCGCTGCACCGCGCAAGCCCACCGCATTGAGCTTCATGAGCACGATGTCGCGGATCAGGGCTTCGGGCAAATCGGTGTGTTCATGCAGTGGGAAAGCCACGTTTTCGAACACGGTCAGGTCGGTGAACAAAGCCCCAAACTGGAACAGCATGCCGAGGCGGTGGCGAATGCGATAGAGCTGGGTTTTGTTGCGAGGGTCGATCACCTCGCCATCAAAAATCACACGCCCTTTATTGGCCGCATAGACCGCCACCGATGAGACGCAGCAAGGTGGTCTTGCCGCAGCCCGAGCCCCCCAAAATAGCCGTCAATTGGCCGCGACGAAAGCTCAAGGACACATCGTTGAGGATCGTGCGGCTGGCGTCATAACCAAAGGTGACGTGGTCGAATTCGATGAGGGTCTGGGACATGGGCTTTAGGGCTTACCCTGGCATTGTCTCATGCAGGGTTTACAGATCGGACCCCGCGTTTGAGTGAGACAAATCCGCCACAAGCCCCCGTGAATTTTCCGCAAAGCACTCCGGAGACACGCCTGGGCAACGTTCCAACGTGGCCCAGGCTTACTCACCTTCAGCGCGGCAGGGTGCTGCTGCCCATCAGGAATTCGTCGACTGCGCGAGCCGCCTGGCGGCCTTCGCGGATGGCCCACACCACCAAAGATTGGCCTCGGCGCACGTCGCCCGCCGCAAAAACCTTGTCGACATCGGTCTTGTAGCCGCCCACCAGATCAACGCTGGCGCGAGCATTGCCACGGACATCTTTGCCCACGCCAAAGGCGTCGAGCATGGTGGCCACCGGGTTCACAAACCCCATGGCCAGCAAAGCCATGTCCGCCTTGAGCACTTGCTCGGAGCCAGGCACCTCGACCATCTTGCCGCCCTGCCACTCCAGACGCACGGTCTTAACGCCGGTGAGCTTGCCCTTCTCGCCCAAGAACTCTTTGGTGGCGATGGCGAACTCGCGCTGGCAGCCCTCTTCGTGGCTGGAGGAAGTGCGCAGCTTGATGGGCCAGTAAGGCCAGGTCAGCGGGCGGTCTTCGACTTCCGGCGGCATGGGCATCAGTTCAAACTGAACCACGCTGGCGGCACCATGGCGGTTGCTGGTGCCCACGCAGTCGCTGCCGGTGTCACCACCGCCAATGACGACCACATGCTTGCCGTCCGCACGCAACTGGCCCTTGAGCTTGTCGCCCGCATTGACCTTGTTCTGCTGGGGCAAGAACTCCATGGCGAAGTGCACGCCGTCCAGGTCGCGGCCTGGCACGGGCAAGTCGCGGCTTTGCTCGGAGCCACCGGCCAGCAGCACGGCGTCAAACTCAGCCTTGAGTTGCTCGGCGCTCACCGTTTCTTTGGCCCAGTTCGTGACCTTGGAGCCCTTGGGCATCTCGCCCACCAGCACCGAGGTGCGCAAGACCACGCCTTCGGCTTCCATTTGCTTGACGCGACGGTCGATGTGCGACTTCTCCATCTTGAAGTCGGGAATGCCGTAGCGCAGCAAACCGCCGACACGGTCGTTCTTTTCGAACACGGTCACGGCGTGACCAGCGCGAGCCAGTTGCTGCGCCGCCGCCAAGCCTGCGGGGCCAGAGCCGACGATGGCCACCGTTTTGCCCGTTTTGTGCGTGGCGATCTGCGGCGTGACCCAGCCTTCGTCCCAAGCGCGGTCGATGATGGCGTGCTCGATGGACTTGATACCTACAGCATCGGCATTCACATTCAAGGTGCAAGCCGCTTCGCAAGGGGCGGGGCAGATGCGGCCCGTGAACTCGGGGAAGTTGTTGGTGCTGTGCAGCACAGTGATGGCGTTTTGCCAGTCACCGCGATAGACCAAGTCATTGAAGTCAGGGATGACGTTGTTGACGGGGCAGCCGTTGTTGCAAAACGGTGTGCCGCAGTCCATGCAACGCGCAGCCTGAACCTTGGACTCTTCGGGCTTGAGCCCGATCACAAACTCTTTGTAGTTCTTCAGGCGCTTGGTGGTGGGCTCATAGCCCTCTTCCAGTCGCTCATATTCCATGAAGCCAGTGACTTTTCCCATGATGGCTCTACTTTCAAAATCTAATGAATCTGTTCCGTTTCTTAATCATTCGTGACTAGGCGCGAAGCCGATGACAGTGCTGTAGCACGACAAGGCGAAGCAACAACGTCACGGATGATTCAGAAGCGGAATCACTTCGCGGCGACTGTCGTGCCACCTTTGGCCTTGACCACCACGGTGCCGGCTTGCGCACGGGCATGGATTTCGCCCAGGGCACGCTTGTACTCATGCGGGAAGACCTTGACGAACTTGGCGCGCGAGTCAGCCCAATGGTCGAGGATGTCGCGCGCACGCAGCGAGCCCGTCCAGCGGTGGTGGTCTTCCACGAGCTTTTTGAGCATGGCTTCGTCGGTCTGGCCCTTATGCCAAATGGCCGGGTCAACCGAGGCCTCTTGCTCATCGCGCGGCAAGACCTTGTCCAGAGCCACTTGCGCAGCATTGCAACGCTTGGCGAAGAGCCCGTCTTCGTCATAGACATAGGCCACGCCACCGGACATGCCGGCCGCAAAGTTGCGGCCCGTCTTGCCCAGCACCACCACCGTGCCGCCGGTCATGTATTCGCAGCCATGGTCGCCCGTGCCTTCCACCACCGCCGTGGCGCCCGACATGCGCACGCCAAAGCGCTCGCCCGCCACGCCGCGGAAGAAGGCCTCACCGCTGGTCGCGCCGATCAAGGCCGTGTTGCCCACAATGATGTTGCGATTGGCGTCACCCCGGAACTCAATGCTGGGACGCACCACCACGCGGCCGCCCGACAAGCCCTTGCCGGTGTAGTCGTTGGCCTCACCGATCAGGTAGAGCGTGATGCCGGGGGCCAGGAAGGCACCGAAGCTCTGGCCGCCCGTGCCTTCCATCTGGATGAAGATGGTGTGGTCGGGCAGGCCTTCGGGGCGGTGGCGGATCAGCTCGCCCGACAGCATGGCGCCGACGCTGCGGTTGACGTTGCGCGCCTCGTCCATGAACTGCACCTTCTCGCCGCGCTCGATGGCGGGCCGGCAGCTTCTCGATCAGCTTGATGTCCAGCGCCTTGTCCAGGCCGTGGTCCTGCTCTTCGGTGTGGAAGCGCGGCACGTCGGCCGGCACTTGCGGCAGGTGGAAAACGCGGCTGAAGTCCAGGCCCTTGGCCTTCCAGTGGCTGATGGCTTTGCGGGTGTCCAGCAAATCGGCGCGGCCAATCAGCTCGTCAAACTTGCGGATGCCCAGTTGCGCCATGATCTGGCGCGCTTCTTCGGCGACGAAGAAGAAGTAGTTGACCACGTGCTCGGGCTTGCCGGAGAACTTGGCGCGCAGCACCGGGTCTTGCGTGGCCACGCCCACCGGGCAGGTGTTGAGGTGGCACTTGCGCATCATGATGCAGCCCTCGACCACCAGCGGCGCGGTCGCGAAGCCGAACTCGTCGGCACCCAGCAGCGCGCCGATCACCACGTCGCGGCCGGTCTTCATCTGGCCGTCGGCCTGCACGCGCACGCGGCTGCGCAGGCGGTTCAGCACCAGGGTCTGCTGGGTTTCGGCCAGGCCCAGCTCCCAGGGCGTGCCGGCAATGCTTGATGCAGCACCAAGGCGATGCGCCGGTGCCGCCGTCATGGCCGGCGATCACGACGTGGTCGGCCTTGCACTTGGTCACACCGGCGGCGATGGTGCCCACGCCCACTTCGGACACCAGCTTGACGCTGATGCTGGCGCGCGGGTTGGCGTTCTTCAGGTCGTGGATCAGCTGCGCCAGGTCTTCGATCGAATAGATGTCGTGGTGCGGCGGCGGGCTGATCAGGCCCACGCCGGGCACGCTGTAGCGCAGCAAGCCGATGTACTCGGAGACCTTGCCGCCGGGCAGCTGGCCGCCCTCGCCCGGCTTGGCGCCCTGGGCCATCTTGATCTGGATCTGGTCGGCGCTGACCAGGTACTCGGTGGTCACGCCGAAGCGGCCCGAGGCCACCTGCTTGATCTTGCTGCGCAGGCTGTCGCCGTCCTGCAGCTCGTAGTCGGCCTCGATGACCTTGGCGCCGATGACGTCCGACACCTTGGTGCCGGCGCTGATGCGGATGCCCTTGAGCTCGTTGCGGTAGCGCGCCGGGTCTTCGCCGCCCTCGCCGGTGTTGCTCTTGCCGCCGATGCGGTTCATGGCGATGGCCAGCGTGCTGTGCGCCTCGGTGCTGATCGAGCCCAGGCGACATCGCGCCGGTGGCGAAGCGCTTGACGATCTCGCTCGCCGGTTCCACCTCTTCCAGCGGGATCGCCTTGCTCGGGTCGAGCTTGAACTCGAACAGGCCGCGCAGCGTCATGTGGCGCTTGCTCTGGTCGTTGATGAGCTGCGCGTATTCCTTGTAGGTGTCGAACTTGCCCGCGCGCGTGCTGTGCTGCAGCTTGGCGATGGCGTCGGGCGTCCACATGTGCTCTTCGCCGCGCACGCGCCAGGCGTACTCGCCGCCGGCGTCCAGCATGCTGGCCAGCACCGGGTCGTCGCCGAAGGCGGCGCGGTGCATGCGCAGCGCTTCTTCGGCCACTTCGAACACGCCGATGCCGCCGACCTGGCTGGCCGTGCCGCGGAAGTACTTGTCGACGAAGGCCTTGTCCAGGCCGATGGCCTCGAACAGCTGCGCGCCGCAGTAGGACATGTAGGTGCGACACGCCCATCTTGGACATGATCTTGGACAGACCCTTGCCGATGGCCTTGATGTAGTTGTAGATGGCCTTCTCGGCCGACAGCTCTGCAGGCAGATCGGCGTGGATGGCGGCCAGGGTTTCCAGGGCCAGGTAGGGGTGCACGGCTTCGGCGCCGTAGCCGGCCAGCACCGCGAAGTGATGCACCTCGCGCGCCGAGCCGGTCTCGACCACCAGGCCGGCCGTGGTGCGCAGGCCTTCGCGCACCAGGTGGTGGTGCACGGCCGACAGCGCCAGCAGCGCCGGGATGGCGACATTGGCGCGGTCCATCTGGCGGTCGCTGATGATGAGGATGTTGTGGCCGCTCTTGAGGGCGTCCACCGCTTCGGCGCACAGCGAGGCCAGCTTGGCTTCCACGCCCTCGCGTTGCCCCAGGCCAGCGGATAGGTGATGTCCAGCTCGTAGGTCTTGAACTTGCCGTTGGTGTGGGCCGCGATGGCGCGCAGGCGCGCCATGTCGGTGAAGTCCAGCACCGGCTGGGTCACCTCCAGGCGCATCGGCGGGTTGACCGCGTTGATGTCCAGCAGGTTGGGCTTGGGGCCGATGAAGCTGTTCAGCGACATCACGATCGCCTCGCGGATCGGGTCGATCGGCGGGTTGGTGACCTGGGCGAACAGCTGCTTGAAGTAGTTGTAGAGCGGCTTGTTCTTGTCGGACAGCACGGCCAGCGGGCTGTCGTTGCCCATGGAGCCGATGCCTTCTTCGCCGTTGGCGGCCATGGGCGCCATCAGGAACTTGATGTCTTCCTGCGTGTAGCCGAAGGCCTGCTGGCGGTCCAGCAGGGTTTCGGTGGCGGCAGGCACTTGCGCTTCAGCGGCTGGGAGTTCATCCAGGCGCACGCGCACGTTCTCGATCCACTGGCGATAGGGACGGGCCGAGGCGAACTGGTTCTTCAGCTCTTCGTCGTCGACGATGCGGCCTTGCTCGAGGTCGATCAGGAACATCTTGCCCGGCTGCAGGCGCCACTTCTTGACGATCTTGTTCTCGGGGATGGGCAGCACGCCCGACTCCGAGGCCATGACCACCAGGTCGTCGTCGGTGACGATGTAGCGCGCGGGGCGCAGGCCATTGCGGTCCAGGGTGGCGCCGATCTGCTTGCCGTCGGTGAAGACCATGGCAGCGGGGCCGTCCCAGGGCTCCATCATGGAGGCGTGGTACTCATAGAACGCGCGGCGGCGCTCGTCCATCATTTCGTGCTGCTCCCAGGCTTCTGGGATCATCATCATGGCCGCATGAGCCAGCGGGTAGCCACTCATGGTGAGCAGCTCCAGTGCATTGTCGAAAGTAGCGGTGTCGGACTGGCCTTCAAAGCTGATGGGATACAGCTTTTTCAGATCATCCCCCAGCACCGGCGACTTCATCACGCCCTCGCGCGCGCGCATCCAATTGAAATTGCCCTTGACGGTGTTGATTTCCCCGTTGTGCGCCACCATGCGGTAGGGGTGGGCCAGCGGCCATTCTGGGAAGGTGTTGGTCGAGAAGCGCTGATGCACCAGCGCCAGGGCGGACACGGTGCGCTCGTCTTGCAGGTCTTTGAAGTACTTGCCGACTTGGTCGGCCAGCAGCAAGCCCTTGTAGATGATGGTGCGGCAGCTCATGCTGGGCACGTAGTACTCGCGGCTGTGCGTCAGCCTCAGGGCCTGGATGGCGGCTGATGCTGTTTTGCGAATGACATACAGCTTGCGCTCCAGCGCATCCGGCACGATGACATCAGCGCCACGGCCGATGAAGACCTGACGGATGACCGGCTCGGTGGTGCGCACCGTAGGGCTCATGGGCATGTCGCGGTCCACCGGCACATCGCGCCAGCCGAGCAGCACCTGGCCTTCAGCCTTGATGGCTCGCTCCATTTCTTGCTCGCAGGCCAGGCGGGAGGCGTGCTCTTTGGGCAGGAAGATCATGCCCACACCGTATTCGCCGGGGGGCGGCAAGGTCACGCCTTGGGCGGCCATCTCGGCGCGGAAGTACTCGTCGGGAATCTGAATCAAGATGCCCGCACCGTCGCCCATCAGGGCATCGGCACCCACAGCGCCGCGGTGGTCGAGGTTTTCTAGGATCTTCAGACCCTGCTCGACGATGCCATGGGCTTTTTGACCCTTGATGTGCGCCACGAAACCGACGCCGCAGGCGTCATGCTCGTGGGCGGGGTCGTACAGACCACCTTGGGCCGAAAGTTCGAGTTCTTGACGGGTCGTGTGGCCCGATGCTGCCGTGCTCATGGCGCATTCCTTGATCAAAGCTAGGGATGGCCCGAGGTTAGGCCAAACCCGCAAGCAGCTCAAGCGCTAATAAATAGGGTCGGAGTCAATTTATTTGATAGGCAACAAGTTTTCTATTTTATTTGGGGACAGAGTGATCCAACTTGGTGCCAAACTGCGCCAGTTCGGTGCTCAGCGCTGGCTTGCGGGGTCTTCCTCTGGGCCGCGCGGCCACGGGGCGCGCCAGTTGTTGGGCAATTCGCTGCTCGAACTCAGGCCCGCCCAGGGGTCGTCCGGCTTGAAGGGCAGCTTCAATGCGCCTGAGCTCACGGTCTGTTGGGCCTTGGTCGCACCATTGTTTGTAGGCCGCCTCACGCTCGAAGGGGGTGTTGCCCAGGAACCAAAATGCCGCATGAGAGGAGACCGCAGGGTTGGACTGCCGGCCAAGATGGTGATCAAGACTGCTCCAGAGTGGGTCAACCGACCGATCGCTCATGTCGGGGGAGGTGAGCAAACCCCCAGCGGCCTCGACATATCGAAGGACACTGAGGACTTCAGCAGGCTGCTCCACAAGCGCCGAGCGGAAGCGCCCCTCCCAGGGGGTGCCACGGCGCTGGTGGCGCTGGTTGTGCCATGCCACATAGCGGCGACCGAGGGTTTGCATGGCCCGCCCCAACGCCAGGCCGTTGGGGGGTGTTAGCAAGAGCAGTGCCTGGCCCGATGTGAGCGCGTAGGCGTGTAAGAGCACCTGATGTTGCCGACAGGCCTCACGCAGATCGACGATGTAACGCGCGGCGTCCTCATCGTCATGAAAAGCAGGCGCCAAGCCGTGGCCGCGTTGCGCCACCAAATGCAGTTCATGGCCCAGACTGATACGGGCTTGGCGCGCCATGGTGTTTCAGGCGCCCGGCAGCAAGTCGCGACCCGTTAAGCGCCGGTGTTCACGGACAGCGAATCGGTCTGTCATGCCAGCAATGTAGTCCGCCACGCCTCGTTGGGTTTGCTGGGGCCTGTGAAATTCATCGGGCATCAAGGCTGGGTCATTGGCATAGACGGCAAACAATTCGGTGAGCGCTTGTTTGGCTGCCGCCGTTGTCTCCATGACTTTTGGGTGTCGGTAGAGCGATTTGAAGAGAAAGCGCTTCATTTCTGTGTTGCGCGCTCGCATAGTCTCGCTGAAGCCGACTTGGCTTGGGAGTTGGCGCGCCGCCCAGGCATCAGCCGGATGGCTGCGTGCCAGACGAGATTGGGTTTCAGCAATCAAGTCGTAGACCTGCTCCGACAGCACGCGGCGAATGATCTCGGCGAGCAAGCGACGCGGTTGTTGTCGACTGAGGCCGGGGTGGTCTCGCTCCACCTCGTCCCAGGTGTGCTGGAGAAGCGGCACCTCTCGCAGTTGTTGCAGATCCAGCAGGCCTGAACGCACACCATCGTCTACGTCATGCGCGTTGTAGGCCACTTCGTCGGCCAAGTTGGTGAGCTGGGCCTCTAGGCTGGGCTGGGTACCGTCCAGAAAGCGTCGACCGACACCTCCGGGCTCTTTGTGTTCGAGATGACGGGCCAAGGCTTGTGGGCAGCGCTTGAGAATGCCCTCGCGTGTTTCAAAGCAGAGGTTGAGTCCGTCCCAGTTTGGATACCGCCTCTCTAGGCTGTCCACCACACGCAAGCTTTGCAGATTGTGCTCAAAGCCGCCATGCTGAGCCATGCAGTCATTCAGCGCGTCTTGCCCTGCATGGCCAAAAGGGGTGTGGCCCAGGTCGTGGGCCAGAGCGATGGCCTCCACCAGGTCTTCATTCAAGCCAAGGCAGCGCGCCACAGAGCGTCCAAGCTGAGCCACCTCCAGGGAATGTGTGAGCCGAGTTCGGAAGAGGTCCCCTTCATGGTTCAAGAACACCTGCGTCTTGTAAACCAAGCGCCTGAAGGCAGAACTGTGGATGATGCGGTCACGATCCCGTTGAAACGCGTTACGTGTCGGGGCCTCTGGCTCCGAGATGCGGCGCCCGCGGGACCACCTCGGCCCGGATGCCCACGCCGCCAAGGGTGCACTGGGGTAGTCCAAGGGAAGCATGGCGCCTGCGTTGTCAGTGGGTTGCACAAGTCCGTGCCAAAACCCGCGCGACGATCTCATCGTCTGCCGCCCGTACGACAGCTTTGCCCAAGCCCTGAAGCACCACGAAACGGATCGCGCCGTTCTCAGCCTTTTTGTCCACGCGCATATGCTGTAGATAGTCGCCTGCCGGCCAAGCCGGCCCGGTGACGGGCAAACCTGCGCGCTGAATCAAGTCACGCAAGCGGTGGACGTCGCTGTCGGCCAGTCCACCCAGGGCACACGACAGCTCAGCGGCCATGACCATCCCGGTGCCCACCGCTTCGCCGTGCAGCCAGACACCGTAGCCCATGCCGGCTTCAATCGCATGACCAAAGGTATGGCCGAAGTTCAGAATGGCGCGCAACCCCGATTCGCGCTCATCTTGACCCACCACCTCTGCCTTGATTTGGCAGGAGCGCACCACCGCATGCCGTAAGGCTGCGAGATCACGCGCCACCAAAGAGTCCATGTGCTCGTCCAACCAGTCGAGGAACGCTGAGTCATAGATTGGGCCGTACTTGATGACCTCTGCCAAGCCCGCCGCCACCTCGCGTTGCGGCAGTGAGGAAAGGAAGGACAGGTCGCACACCACACGCTCGGGCTGATAGAAGGCGCCAATCATGTTCTTGCCCAAAGGGTGGTTCACGGCCGTCTTGCCGCCCACAGAGGAATCCACCTGAGACAGCAATGTGGTAGGCACCTGCACAAAGGGCACCCCTCGCATATAGCAAGCGGCCGCAAACCCGGTCATGTCGCCAATCACACCGCCGCCCAGCGCGAACAGCACCGTTTTGCGGTCGCACTCTTCACGCAACAGTGCATCAAAAATGTGCTGCAGCGTCTGCCAGTCTTTATGGGATTCACCATCTGGCAGGGTCACGACATGGATGGCGGGGTAGTGGGTCCGAAGTTGATCCACCAAACGTTGCGCATACATCGGCCCGACCGTGGTGTTGGTCACCACCACAGCGCTCTTGGCGCGTGGCAAGCCGAGCCAGGTTTGCGGGTCATCCAGGAGCTGCGCGCCGACGCGCACGGTATAGCTGCGTTCGCCCAGCTCTATGCGGACGTCTTCAAAAGGGAGTTGGGCTTGAGACATGGCGACAAGTGTATGTCGCCAAGTTGGTTCAAGGCTTTCAGACCGCTTGCCCAGGTCTCGACGCAGAAGGCACGGAAGACGCCGCAGTAGCCAGCCAGCCCGCCATCTCGACCTGCATGGCGATGAGGTTGACCAAGGTGGCCAAGGAATGGCGCCCAGTGTCGATGACGAACTCTGCGGTCTCACGATAGAGCGGGTCGCGCTGCGCATAGAGGTCGCGCAAGCGCTTCAGCGGGTCAGCCACTTGCAAGAGCGGCCGTTTGGAGTCGTGCCGCAGACGGCGCATCAACTCGTCGGGCGTGCTGCGCAGGTAAATCACATGGTTGCCGCCAGCACGGAGTGCTTGGCGATTGGCGGGGCGTAACACCGCTCCGCCACCTGTCGCCAACATCAGGCCATCACCTGCGCTGAGCCTGGCGATGACCCGCTCTTCGACCAAGCGAAAAGCTTCTTCGCCCTCACGGTCGAAGAAGCTTCGGATGCTTTCGCCAAGCTCAGACTCGATTTCCGAGTCTGTGTCTAGAAATCGCAGGCCCAGTGTGCGAGCCAACTGTCTCCCGACCGTTGACTTGCCGCAGCCGGGCATGCCGACCAACGAAATTACCGGGTGCACTGTGAGTTGGCTGCCGCCTTGAACACGGGCACTGAGACGCTCGTCGTCACGCCCTTGGGCGTCTTGGTGGTGATGAACAGCGCTCCCGCTGCCGTCGTTGCATCAAAACCTACCGACACACCGATGGTCGTGGCTTCTGAGGTGCTGATCACCAACGTGCCGCCAAGCACGTTCACCGAGAGACCGTCCGTGGCCGACACGGACACCTCGGTACCAGCCGGCATGGGATTCAGGCGATTCAGATTGCTGTCGGCCAGCAGCAGAGTCATCGCACCCGTTGCCGAGTGAATGCCAGTGTTGACGGCATAGAAGGTCGATGTGGTCACGTCATCGCTGGAAGACACGATCGTACGCGTTGCGCAGTTGGCATCCAAGGTACCCGACAAGCCCAGAGGCGTTCCAACACCACCGCGGAAGATGTAAACCGTAGGGGAGGAGGTTGACAACACCGTCTCAGTAGCACGCCTGACGAAGTTTCTGCCCAAAGTGCCGTCACAGCGAGTGCCAATGGAAGGAATGGTGGCATTGGCTGGCAGAAGCGGGCTGTTGTTCGGCGCGCAGTTGGAGCTGCCGGCGGCAAAACTGAAGGTTTGGTCTACGGATGGTTCGTATTCAGACCTGAACTTACGGCTAACGAACGCATCGCCCAAGTCTTGGAAGGGCTCGGGGTTGGCACCGCCATCCCACACGTTGTTGCCATTCAAGTCCAAGAAAGATTCCTCACCTAAGCGCATAGGCCAAGATGGTCACACGGCCGTTGACAGGGCGCGGCTCTGAAGACTGGAATGTAGCGGTTGCGCTGGACAGGCCCCCCAGGGACTTGGTGAAGGCTTGCGACGCAATCTGGCCGCCACCTTCAGTGACAAAATTGATCGCCGTGTCGTCGGGGACCGGGTTGCCCATGCGATCAGAGGCGACGATGGTGTAACTGTTCGCCGTACCGTCGTAATTCCAACCTTCGATATTGATGGTCTGCTGCGAGAGTGAGAAGTTCTGCTGAGACGGCAATCCAACGGCGATGCTCAATCCGCTGGAGACCGTGCTGACTGCTGGACTGTCGCTGAGCTCCGCTCGAATCCGGATCGGCGTTGGCACCGTGCCTGCAATCACCCGGCCCGACACTTGCCCATTGCTATCACTGTTCCTCGGTATGTTTGCTCCCTCCAGCACCACACCACCCGTTGCATTCACCAAACTTAAGGTGACGGGCACGTTGGGCAAGGAATTGCCTGAGCTGTCACGGACTTGGAAAGTCACGGTGGATGACTCAACAAACCCAGACCCCTTCAGATAGATCACTGGTGGAGACGCAGAGATGTAGGCCAAACTTGAGGCTGTAGGCTTGCCGATCGGAATCTGAATCGATTTCGCAGTGGTAGAACCGACGATGGACACCGTCACAGTGTCGGTGTTAGCGTTCACGCCGCATTGGTTGTCTTTCAGCACAAATGAGCCAGCCCCGATTGACGTGGTCAACAAAGCGGGCAGCAACTTGTCGCCTTGCCAGATGCAGCGCATTGAGAAACGGCTTGCAGGGTGACAGGAACACCGGGCAGGGTTCCCGTGAGGACCACGTCGATGTTGGTCCTGACCATACGGCCCAATGCCTGCGGGCGAATCACTGGTCAGAGATTGAATTTGCACCGGAGTTGCAACGACTGCAAAGCCGGTTTTCGAACTGACATCTACGCCATTGACTTGAGCACTGGTCAGCACATAGTCTGCGCCGGCTGTAGTGGATGTAGCTGGGCTCAACTGAACCTGAGCTTTACCTTGTGCATCTGTCAAGGCACTGGTTGCACTGAATCGACCCAGTCCACCTTCGCTGCTGAAGGTGACCACAGCATTTGGCACGGCAGCGCCCTTGAGCATCCAAGAGCGTGACGGTGACCGTTGAGGGCGCTGTGTTGGACACGGTGGTGGCACTCAAGGTTGCGGCAATCGACGCAGACCCCTGCGCTAAAGCCGTCAACCACAGTGACGGTACCCGTTCCTGTTTTGGTCCCACTGGTGGCTGTCAGCGTGATCGTCCGGGGTGTGGTGTCAGCGCCCATCCCCAGCGTCACGGTCAAGGTCCCTGCGGCACTGGTGGTGGCTGCGCCGGCGGTGACAACACCACCTTGATCAGCACGAACGGTGACGGGAGCACCTGACACTGGCAGATTATTGGCATTCACCGCCTGCACCGTGACTTCAACAGGCGCTGGCGCCTTATTGGAGATGGTCGATGTGGCGGCAGTAACGCGAAGTTCCGCCACAGCCGCCGAAGGAGAGCCCTCAACCACAGATACCACGATGCTCTTGGCGATGGCACCACTGATGGCCGTGATGGTGAGCGGCCGAACCCTGCGGTCATTGCCTAACTCAAGCGTACCCTGAAGCACGCCTGAACCGTCTGTTTTGGCCGCCGCGGCGGTGATCAGGCCACCCGCATCTACGCTAAGGGCCACAGGGGCATTGGAAACCAACTGGTTTGCTGCATTGACCGCTGTTATCGAGATGCTGACGGGCGTGGGAGCGCTGGCGTCAATAG
>JAXHNT010000003.1:0-36497 GCA_034520165.1 Ideonella sp. | reverse complement strand
GCAGCACCACCGCGTCACGGGCCAAATTCTCTGCGCCAGCTCGAAGCGGCACAGCAGGGTCGACGCTCATGACCCGCCCCCTCTACGCGAGCCAGAAGCGGCTGAAGCGGCATGACATTACTACACGAGCTGCGGCTGCCACAGCAGGAATGGAAACAACGCGCCAGTAACGCCGATCGCACCACCGCTAAGCGGCGGGTATCATCGGTGCTGACCGGCGTACCACGGGCCGCCCGAGGCCAAGGGCGGGGGAGTCTCGTCGGGGCTCAATGCGGGGTCACGTCGGTCACCGTGGTGGCCGAGGACGGCTCCCCACTGGGGCAGCCGTCAGCGGCCTCCACCTTGTCAACCTCCAAGAGGCGACACGGCTACGTCCAGGCCGCAGGCCCTTCGTCGACCTTGCTGCGCCCGCCGATGCTGGAGTCCTGCTGCACCAGGAGCCATCTTCGCCCGCTGGCAATGGCTCCACCTCGCTCATGCCATAAGGCGGCTCGCCGCTGGAGCCCCCGCGGAGACCTTTCGACGAACAGCTGCGACGCGGCCACCGAACAGAATGCTGACAGCATTTGCTTGCAGTGCGAAGCTGCAGCTGCCATGTGACGCCCGCGCGGCGCGGCATGATGGTGACCTTGCTGCACGCCGTCACGAATGCGTGACCTGACTCGCGGATAGGCGGTCGCCCGCCTATGTCGTCGGTCATGACCATACTTGCAGATGCTCACCTCATGTAGACCTTGGGTCTTGAGGAGCTGAGTCGAGCATTTTCACGTGCGCATTGCGGCGCCGCGGTCAGCGTCACCATTGATCAGTGCCAATAAGCGCCCGCCGGAGGCCTGGGCGAGCACCGAAGCGTCCATCGTTCGGCCCATGGGCACCTTGCGCATGTGAACATTCAGGATTCGTTTCCCTGCGGCCCCCGAATGTCGGGCAGCGTGACATGTGACCTGACCGAACGGCCTGGACGCAAGCAGCGCCGGCCGTCAGGCGGTTGCGGCGGCCATCACGATCATTACCGACATGTCCATCTCAACATCTGGTTCAGGCCTGCTCACGCATCGCCATGCCGATGGCGACACCGTCACCTTGCCGATGAGCGGTAGCGTTGTTTTCTGGGCTTCGCTCGGCGCGCGGGCCCACGCCGACGAACACTTCGACCGCGCACCGTGGAACCCGTCTACGGGCCGCCGGCAGCCCACCGCGGCACATAGGGATGCGACCTCAACTTTTGCGGGTCTGTCGGTCGAACTTTTCCTGGCCGTCGCAGCCCGCCACCTGCAAGGTGGTGGCGCTGTTGTTCACGTGGACTTGCTGCCGAAGGCGCCAGCCTTTGTCGGCGCATGAAGTACACCCACACCGATCAGCAGCATGGGGTCTGCGAGCAAGGCTGGCGTAGCGCGGGCTGTTTACCCGCTTCATCAGGTCGACCATCCAGCGCCATCAGCGCAGCGTTTCGGGCCGCATTCGTCGGCGCCAGGCCGCCCTGAGCTGACCCGCCTGACCCGTCTGACGAGCACTAAGGAACCGCGTAGGTCGCGCCAGCCATAACGAGGCTTTACCGTTTGACGAGCACGAATGCGCTACGAGCACCTTGAAGAGCCACCGACGCTCAGTTCACCGAGGTTCCTCGCCGGGCCAAGCACGCATCACCAAGTGGGGGTTGATTCTGTCCTTGGTCAACTCTCGCTGGGGCCCCGAAGTAATCAGAGCACCACCCTTCGTGAGACGAGTCGTTAATCTCGTTGGGGCCGCTCCTCAGTTTCTTCAGGCCGGGTCGGCATAGCCGGCCGACGGTCCCGGCAGCAGCCAGTGGCTCGACCACCCTGGCGCTTCCAACAAGTCCGCGGGACATGGAAGCACTTACCACTTCGGGCAATTTGTTTTTGGGCAAATGGCAAAGCTCGCAAGGGTGACGCCGCCGTCACCGCTCACGCCCGATAGGTTATGCTTACCCGACATTATTCACCACCTGCCAACAGCTTCTTAGACGGACGACCGGCCTCGCCCCGACTCGGACGCCGCAAGGTCCAGCGCACGATGGTGCCATTCAATCGCCCCGCCCACACCGGCGAACGCAGCACCGCCGCAGGTATTGACCTGGGGTCGTCCACCACGCACAGGCCCGGTCAGTATTTAAGGTCTGCCGATCTTTGAGTTGAGGCGCGGGGCCTTCGGGAGCCGCATGTAGGTGCAACCGCGGGGGCCCGTCTTTGTTCAACTTTTGCTTTGGTTTGGAGAGTAGGATAATATGGAATGCCTGCGATTTCGCCGGGGTACCAAGAGGCCTCAAATTCGGTCATGATCGGCAACCTGACACCCGCCACGTGATGCTGTCACGGCTTCCGTTCGTCGACTGCGAGGCCCGCAACGGCCGATACGGACAGGGCGGGCCCCAACGGATTGGCGGCGGCCGCTCGGTGGCGGCCGCTGCCAAGAAGCGCCGAACAGCCCATTACGTAGGCGGCTCCAAAGCGGGGCTGGCCCACGCACCGCGTGCTTGGCGGACGCTCAAAGTCCGCTGGCGAAGGTGTACGGCAACGAGCGGGTTGGCGGCCAGATTAAGCGCGCTAGCAAGCTCGCGTCATCAGCGCCAAGAAAAGGCACTCAACAGCGCAAGGGGTGAGGAGTGAGACTGCTCGCGGGCAGCACGCCGGGGCAGCGCCAACAGCGCCGAGCCGTCAGCCCCGCCGAAGAGCGTACCGGGGCGCCCTGGGTCGCTTTGACGTCGCCATTTCCGGGCTCGTACTAGCGACGGTGCAAAAACGGGGCGCCCGCCCATCTCCATCGTTGGCGACGAGCACACGGCCGGCCGCCGCCCCCGGGAAGATTAACACACACACAACAGCAAACGGCGCAGGCGTAGCCAGCAGCGCCACGCACAGCGGAACGGTCATTGTTAGAGAGGTTCAGATGTAGAACGACTCGTACCCAAGGGTTGACCTCGGCCACATCGCCGATCTCCTTGCCGATCAGGCGCGGGCGACCGGCGGCGCCAGATCATGCCCTGTTTCAAGTTGTCTCGTCATCAATTCATCGATTTAGGTGACGGCGTCGCCAATTTCGTCTTCATCGTACCGGCGGACCGCTAGGTCGAGCGTGGTCGAGGCGCGGTGGCCAAGCGCTTCACCCGGGACGCCTGATGAAGTCTGGTTGCGTCGTACTCCGCGGCCTCGGCAATGGCCTGGATGACGTGGAAAAGCCCACAGATCATTGATGCGAACTCGGCCTCTTCAGCGCCGCATCACGGTGCTCACAACCGAAGTGGCCCCGGGTGAACGAAATGTCGTCCCCAGCTGGGATTCTCGGGGGCTGGCCGTACAAGGGGGTGAGTGGCCAGATCGTTCGTCGATGCGCTTAAAACCAACTCCAGCTTGGCTGAGTTGCGCCAAGTAGCCCGCCATAGGTCGGTTAAAGCCGCCGTGACGTAGCGGTGCCGTTCCGCGATGGCCGTGCGACCGCCCACGTCTTCGATCGTCGCGCTTCCATTTGACCTTGTTGACGACCTTGGCCGGTGGCCGCAGTCGTCCTTGGTGGCCACGTCCAAGTCCGTCAATTCGGAGGCGATCTGACGGGCGCACTTGACGGTGCCCTTGTCATTCGTTCGTTCGGCTCTTGAGCGGTCTTCGGTCATCACCCGCCGGTCGAGCGCACCAGAGTAGTCCACGTTCGGAAACTTGCCGGTGCAAATTCTCTCGCTGGGGCGGCGGGACAGCAAGCCGCCATGGCCGACGGTCTTGAAGCAAGGCCCTACAACGAGCGGCAATCTTGGCCAGGGGCTACCGGTGCCCTAGTGCGAGGCGCGGGTCTTCCAGCACCATAAGATGGCGTCATCTTGATGCAGAATTGCACCATCAGCCCACCACCTTCAAGGCTTTGGCCATCTCCGCTGCCGCCTTACTCCCTGCCCAAGTCATTGCAAGACGAGCTGCGCCGCCAGACCGCCGAGATGGCCAAAGCCTTGAAGGTGGTGGGCCTGATGAACGTGCAGTTCGCCATCCAGGGCGAAGGCGATGACGCCATCGTTTATGTGCTGGAAGTGAACCCTCGCGCCTCGCGCACGGTGCCCTTCGTCTCCAAGGCCACCGGCCAGCCCCTGGCCAAGATTGCCGCTCGTTGCATGGCCGGGCAGTTGCTCAAAGACCAAATCGGCATGGGCGGCAAGGTGCCGCACGAGGTGATCCCGCCGTACTACAGCGTGAAGGAGGCCGTGTTCCCCTTCAACAAGTTTCCGGGCGTGGACCCCATCCTCGGCCCTGAGATGCGCTCGACCGGCGAAGTCATGGGTGTGGCCATGACCTTTGGCGAGGCCATGCTCAAGAGCCAGCTGGGCGCGGGCAGCCGCCTGCCGACCAAGGGAGTCGTGGTCATCACCGTCAAGAACAACGACAAAGACCGCGCCGTCAAGATCGCCTCCGAATTGGTGGACTTGGGCTTTGATGTGGTGGCCACCAAGGGCACGGCTGCGGCCATCGCTGCGGCCGGTGTGCCGGTCAAGGTCGTCAACAAGGTCAAAGATGGTCGGCCGCACATTGCTGACCTGATCAAGGCGGGTGAAATTCAACTGGTGTTCACCACCGTGGATGAAACCCGCACGGCCATCGCAGACAGCCGCTACATCCGCACGGCGGCCCTGGCCAACCGCGTGACCTACTACACCACCATGGCGGGCTGCGAAGCCGCGACTGAGGCGCTCAAGCACCAAGACGACCTGAACGTTGTGTCTTTGCAAGAGTTGCACCTGTCGCTGGTTTAAGCGCATCGGGCGCAAGCCCGATCTGGCTTACACTGCGCGCCATTGCCGCCGCCCTCACGCCCCCTTGGCGTGCACAGTGCCCCCATGGCCAGGCTACGCCCGACCGACCCCCCGAGGGGCTCAGAAAGCTTGGGACGGCCCGGCGCTTTCTTCCGAGGCGGCGGTTTTCATTCACCTAAAACACTTCGGACATGAGCACCATTCCCCTGACCAAGCGCGGCGCTGAAAAGCTGAAGGCCGAGTTGCATCAACTCAAGTCTGTGGAGCGCCACGCAGTCATCCAGGCCATTGCCGAGGCTCGCGCCCAGGGAGACCTGTCGGAGAACGCGGAGTACGACGCAGCCAAGGACAAGCAGGGCTTCATCGAAGGCCGCATCCTGGAGATTGAAGGCAAGCTGGCTGCCGCGCAGATCATCGACCCCAGCACGCTCGATGCTGGTGGCCGTATTGTGTTTGGCACCACGGTGGACCTGGAAGACGAAGAGAGTGGCGACGCCGTCACCTACCAAATCGTGGGTGATGACGAGGCCAACTTGAAACAGGGCATGATCTCCATCAGCTCGCCGATCGCCCGCGCTTTGATCGGCAAGGAGGTCGGCGATGTGGCCGAGGTCAAGGCGCCCGGCGGCGTGCGTAGGTACGAAGTCATCGCCGTTCGCTACATCTGAACCTCATGCCTCTAGATGCCTGGGCTGAGCTGTTAAGACGCCTGCTGCCCGGCCTGTGGGCCGGGCTTTTACTGTGCGTGGCCTTGCATTGCTACGCCTAGCGCCGTTTGCGGCGCTTGGTCATGCCGACGGAGGCGGGGTGTGTGGCCGCGCATCTTTTGCTGAGTAGGCGGCCGTGAGCGGTGCTGGCGCGGGGTAGTGCTGCTGGTGCTGCTGGAGCGGCGAATGAGCCGCCCAGCAGGAAGATCACCCAGGCACGCCTGGCCTCGGACGTGCCGAGATGGGCCTGGCCGCTTGCTGGCCATTTTTTGTACCGTGGTGGGCTACTACGCGCTTGCAGCCCAAGATGGCCGCGGCGAGTAGCAGGGCAAGGTGAAGCTTGGAGCTTTGGCCAACTGCACGCTCTCAGCTTGGGGCTATTTGGCGTGAAGATCCTGGCCGTGTTGGCGCTGGCTTGGCGTGCTGCCCAAACGCCGCAGCGCTGAGCAGTCTCACTCCTCACCTTACTTGCTGTTGAGTGCCTTTTTCTTGGCGCTGATGACGCGAGCCTTAGCGCGCTTAATCTGGCCACCAGCGGTGATCCGCTCGTTGCCCAAAACCTGCACCTTCTTAATCTCTGGCCTTGAATGGCCGGACTTTGAATACGTCACCAGACGCACGGTGCGTGGACCAGCGCCCGCTTTGGAGCCGCCCTCATGTGTGGGCTGTTCGGCGCTCTCTGGCAGCGGCCGCCATAGCACCAGCAGTTTGCCGATGTGCTGGATTGGGGCCGCATTCAGCGTGTCGGCGAGATGGTCGAGCAGGGCGTTGCGGGCCTCGCGGTCATCAGAGAAGACGCGAACCTTGATCAGGCCGTGGGCCTTCAGGGCAGCATCGCATTCTTTGAGGATGGCAGGGCCCAGGCCATCATTGCCGATCATGACGACCGGGTTGAGATGGTGGGCTTTGGCCGCGCTTATCCTTGCGGTCGGCGGGCGTGAGTTGAATCGCAGGCATTCCCGTATTATCCCTCCTCCATGAAAACCCAAACCAAAAGCAAAAAGTTGAACAAGGCTTGGTTGCACGACCATGTCACCGACACCTATGTACGGCTGGCTCAGAAAGAGGGCTATCGGGCCCGCGCCGCCTACAAACTCAAAGAGATCGACGAGACCTTTCATCTGTTCAGGCCTGGCCAAGTGGTGGTGGACCTCGGTTCAGCCCCCGGTGCCTGGAGTCAATACCTTGCGGCGGTGCTTTGCGCCCAAAACAGCCGGTGTGGGCGGGGCGGCCACCGGGGCGTTGGATGGCACCATCATTTTGCGCTCGATTTCCTAGAGTCGGAGGTCGTTGATGGCGGTCAAGTTCATCCGGGGCGACTTTTGCGAGGAGGCGGTCCTCGTCCATCTAGAAGCGCTGTTGGCGGGTCGCCCGGTGGATGTGGTGGTGTCGGACATGGCGCCCAACCTATCGGGCGGTGGCGGTGACGGACGGCGCGCGGGTGGCCAACTTGATTGAGCTTGCCATCGATTTCGCCCAAAGCCACCTCAAACCCCAGGGTGCCTTAGTGGCCAAGGTCTTCCATGGCAGTGGCTACACCCAATTGGTGGACTTGTTTAAGGCTCACTTCAAAGTGGTCAAGCCACTGAAGCCCAAATCTTCTCGGGACAAATCAGCCGAAACTTTTCTCATTGGTATTGGCCTGAAGAAGCCTTGAAACTGGCCCAAACAGCCCAAGATAACGGCCTCATCTCCCCTGAAAAGGGTGAGGTTGCTCTGATTTACTTCAGGGCTAGCGGGGATTGACTCGTCTAGAATCAACCCCACTTGGTGTGATGCGAGCCGTCTTGGCCTGAAGACCGGACGCATCCCACGCTTTCGATGAAGGAACCTCGGTGAACAATCAGTGGCTCTCAAAGGTCGCACTCTCGCTGGTCATAGCATTCGTGCTTTTCTCTGTCTTCAAACAGTTCGAAAAGCCTCGTGCCAACGAGCAGGTGACCTACACCCAGTTCCTTGAAGATGCTCGTCAAGGCAAGGTCAAACGGGTCGAAGTGCAAGGGCGGACCCTCAAGGTGACGCCGGCAGATGGCGGCCAGAACTTTACGCTGACCAGCCCGGGCGATCTTTGGATGGTCAACGACCTGATGAAGTACGGTGTGCAGGTCACCGCCAAACCCGAGGAAGAGCCCTCCTTGCTCACCAGCCTCTTGCTGTCCTGGGGCCCCATGCTGCTGCTGATCGGCGTGTGGGTGTACTTCATGCGCCAAATGCAAGGCGGCGGCAAGGGCGGCGCCTTCAGCTTTGGCAAGTCCAAGGCCCGCATGCTGGATGAGGCCAACAACGCCACCACCTTTGCAGATGTGGCGGGCTGCGACGAGGCCAAGGAAGAAGTCAAAGAGCTGGTCGACTTCCTGAAAGACCCGCAAAAGTTCCAAAAGCTGGGTGGTCGCATCCCACGCGGTGTGTTGCTGGTCGGCCCTCCGGGTACCGGCAAGACTTTGCTGGCCAAGGCCATTGCGGGCGAGGCCAAAGTGCCTTTCTTCACCATCTCGGGTTCTGACTTTGTCGAAATGTTCGTCGGCGTGGGCGCGGCCCGCGTGCGCGACATGTTCGAGCAAGCCAAGAAGAGCTCGCCTTGCATCATCTTCATCGACGAAATTGATGCAGTGGGTCGCCATCGCGGCGCGGGCCTGGGTGGCGGCAACGACGAGCGTGAGCAGACCCTGAACCAGATGTTGGTTGAGATGGACGGCTTTGAAACCAATGTCGGTGTGATCGTGATGGCCGCCACCAACCGCCCTGACATTCTGGACCCGGCGCTGCTGCGTCCAGGCCGTTTCGACCGTCAGGTCTATGTCACGCTGCCCGACATTCGGGGCCGCGAACAGATCCTGAATGTTCACATGCGCAAGGTGCCCATGGGCCAGAACGTGGACGCTTCGGTGCTCGCCCGGGGCACACCGGGGATGAGCGGAGCCGACTTGGCCAACTTGGTCAATGAGGCGGCCTTGTTCGCGGCGCGCCGCAATGCGCGCACGGTGGAAATGCTCGACTTCGAGCGCGCCAAAGACAAGATCTACATGGGCCCTGAGCGCAAGAGCATGGTCATGACCGACGACGATAAGCGGGCGACCGCCTATCACGAGTCAGGTCACGCGATCGTGGCGGAAATGTTGCCGGGCACGGACCCCGTTCACAAGGTCACCATCATGCCGCGCGGCCGGGCACTGGGCGTCACATGGCAGCTACCTGAGCGCGACCAGTACAGCCGCTACTACAAGCAAATGCTGAATGAGATCAGCATTCTGTTCGGTGGCCGTATCGCTGAAGACCTGTTCGTCAAAGAGATCTCCACGGGGGCCTCCAATGACTACGAACGAGCCACCCGAATCGCCCGCGACATGGTGACCCGCTATGGCATGAGCGAGGTGATGGGCCCCATGGTGTATGCCGAGAATGAGGGCGAGGTATTCCTGGGTCGCAGCATGACCAAGACCTCCAACATCAGCGAGAGTACCCAGCAAAAGGTCGACGCTGAGATGCGGCGCATCCTGGACGAGCAATACCGTGTCGCCCAAAAAATCTTGGAGGACAACCGCGACAAGGTGGAGGCCATGACGGCTGCCCTGATGAAGTGGGAGACCATCAACCGCGACCAAGTTCTCGACATCATGGCCGGGCAGCCCCCGCGTGGGCCCGACGAGACTCCCACACCGAGTGGCGGGTCGGGCCAGGGTGGTACGCCACCGGTCAGCACCGATGGTGCACCCGCCGCTGCTTGATTGGTGCGATCAGCGTGCAACGGGGCCTTTGGGCCCCGTTCTCTTTTTCCCCCGAGGCATTCCATGCTGTGGCAGACCCGACGCTTTCGAATAGAGCTCTCCCGCCCGCAGGTGATGGGCATTGTGAATGTCACGCCAGATTCGTTCTCCGATGGCGGGTGTCATGCCAACACTTCAGCCGCTCTGGCTCACTGTGAGCGCTTGGTCAAAGAGGGGGCGGATCTCCTCGATATCGGTGGCGAATCGACCCGCCCTGGTGCCCAAACACCGAGCGAAGCAGAGGAGTTGGCCCGGGTGTTGCCGGTGGTGCGCTACGCGGTGACCTTGGGCGTGCCGGTGTCGGTCGACACCAGCCGGGCGGCCGTTATCTCGGCGGTGCTGGACGCAGGGGCTGACATCATCAACGACGTGCGGGCGCTGCAATGCTCGGGCAGTTTAGAAGTGATCGCTGCCCACAAGGGTGTCGGCGTTTGCCTCATGCACATGCAGGGCGACCCGCACTCCATGCAACAAGCACCTCACTACGACGACGTTGTGGGCGAAGTGGTCCAGTTTCTGGCCCAGCGCTTAGCGGCTGCTATGCAAGCCGGTGTGCCTGAAGCCTGCATCACGTTGGATCCCGGCTACGGCTTTGGGAAAACTGCGGCTCACAATCTAGCCTTGCTGCAGGGGCAGGCGGCTTTGTCAGGCTTGGGTCGCCCCTTGCTGGTAGGCTGGTCGCGCAAGCGCACTTTGGGCGAGATCACCGGCCGACCCGTGGAGGACCGGCTGGCGGCATCCGTTGCAGCGGCGCTTGCTGCGGTGAGCCAAGGCGCGCGCATTGTGCGTGTGCATGATGTGGCTGCCACCGTAGACGCGCTCAAGGTCTGGGCCGCTGCCGGGCTGATCGACAATCTGGGATAAGAACAGCAGTTTGCCCCAGACGGCTGCAAGCCTTCAACACAAGAACAGGAGTAGGTATGACACGCCAGTATTTCGGCACCGACGGCATTCGCGGCACCGTGGGCCAGGGTGCCATCACCGCAGACTTTGCGCTGCGCTTGGGCCATGCTGTGGGGCGTGTGTTGCGGCAAGCAGCAGGTGAGGGCAGGCACCCCACCGTGCTGATCGGCAAAGACACCCGTATCTCAGGCTATATGCTGGAGTCCGCACTAGAGGCAGGTTTTGCCTCCGCCGGTGTCAATGTTCTGCTCACTGGCCCGCTGCCCACGCCGGGCGTGGCCTACCTGACCCGTGCGTTGCGCCTGGATTTGGGTGTCGTCATCAGTGCTTCGCACAATGCCTTTCCAGACAACGGTATCAAGTTCTTCTCGGCCAAAGGCGCCAAGTTGCCGGATGCGTGGGAGTTGGCCGTTGAAGCCGCCTTGAATGAGCCACCCCAATGGGCGGATTCGGCCAGCTTGGGCAAAGCCAAGCGGCTGGATGATGCCGCCGGGCGCTACATCGAGTTTTGCAAAGCCAGTGTGAGTGGCGAGCTCTCGCTCAAGGGCCTGCATTTGGTGGTCGACGGCGCCCACGGTGCGGCCTACCACGTGGCACCTGCCGTGTTCCATGAGTTAGGGGCCAAGGTCACCGCCATTGGCGTCTCTCCCAATGGCACCAATATCAACGACAAGGTGGGGGCCACCGCACCGCAAGCCTTGGTCGAGGCTGTTCAGCAGCACAACGCGGACTTCGGCATTGCACTCGACGGTGACGCGGACCGCCTGCAACTGGTCGACCGAGAAGGCCGCCTCTTCAACGGCGATGAACTGCTCTATGTGATGGTGCAAGACCGCTTGGCGCAGGGCGAAAAGGTCTCTGGTGTCGTGGGCACGCTCATGACCAATATGGCCATCGAAGTGGCCCTGGCCGCACAAGATGTCGAGTTGGTGCGCGCCAAGGTGGGCGACCGCTATGTGCTGGAGGCATTGATCGAGCGCAGCTGGCTGCTGGGTGGAGAAAGCTCCGGCCACTTGCTGGCGCTGGACCGCCACAGCACGGGCGACGGCATTGTCAGTGCACTGCAAGTGCTGCAAGCCGTGCAGCGCAGTGGCAAAACCGTGGCGCAGTTGCTGGATGGCGTGATGCTGTTCCCGCAAACCATGATCAATGTTCGACTTCAAGCTGGCGCCGACTGGACCCGCAACGCCGCCTTGCAAGCCGACATCGAAGCCGTCAAGGCGGAACTCGGCCAAAAGGGGCGGGTGCTGATTCGCGCCTCTGGCACCGAGCCCGTTTTGCGCGTGATGGTCGAGGCCCAAGATGCGGCTGTGGCCAAAGCGCAGGCGCAACGACTCGCCGACCTCGCCGCCCTAAGCTAAGCCTTGCGGCCTTCAGGCGACATGCCTCAAGCCGCTCGGCTGAATCGGCGGCGATAGGCCTCGGGCAAGTCGGCCAGCGTGAGCATGATAGGCAGGTCGGCCATGCCGAAGTCCGGGTCCCAGGCCGGTGGACCGAGCACCTTGCCTCCGCATTTCAGGTAGCCCTTGATCAATGGCGGTGCCGTCACGGGTAAGTCAGCCCGCAGGTGCTCCAGAGGCAGTGCCAAGCGGGGCGTGGCCACCACGCCCCCTCGGTGACGCAAGTGGCTCTAGCTCGAACTGCCGCCGCAGGGCTAGGCCGCACCACGGCCGCACGTATTGCATGGGCCGCTGGCGGCACCACCCAGCCGTCCGCCTTGTAGCACCAGTGCCGCAACATGAAGTCCGCCAAGGCGCCCCACAGCATCAAGATCACTCCGCCGCTGCGCCACGCGGGCGCGGTGCAAGATCGGCCCAGCTCCACCACGTGCGGGCGCAGGGCGTCTAAACGGCTCAGGTCAAACTCTTGGTCGCTGTACAGCCCCCCCGCGCGACGTGCGGCAGCCGGGGTCAGCACGCGGTAGGTGCCCACCACCTCAGAGGGCGAAAGAGCAGTCTCGCGTGTACGCACCAAGAGGTGCTTGCAATGCGCATCAAAGGCGTCCACATCCAGCCCTGCAGGCGTGCCCGGCAGGCAGCTGAGCTTGGCCCCCATTTCCTCTGCGAAGACCCGGTAGCGCAGCCGCTGCGCTTGGCGTACCTCGTCCTCATGGCGGGCCCAGCAGACCTCTAGCAGCGGTGCCTCGGGAGCTGGCGCTACAGCGGTTTGAAGGGACGTTGAAGGCTGCAGAGCAGCGGTAGGTGACGGCGCGTTGACGTGCAGTGTGTTCATGAGCCGTCATGCTCGCGCCGGGTCATGACCAGCGCATGAAGCCTGCGTGTCAGTGCGATGACCATGCACCCCAGGCAGCAGCAAGCCAGCCTTCGCTTCGCGCCTCGCGAAAAAAATGGGCAGCCCAGCGGCTGCCCAAAGACGAAAGAAATGCGAAGGAGGAAAAACGCTCGGGATCAGAAATTGTGTTTGATGCCGAAATCGTAGCCCGTCTTCTGACGATTGCTCGGGAAGCTATCGCGGTTCTCTGTCGTCAGGTCGGCACACACCTGCGCCCAGTTGCCGCCCAGGCCGAGGGCACAGTGGTAGCCGCGACGCCAATCTGCTTGTCGGCCACGCCGCAGCCTTGGTGGTGGCGGTCTCCCTGAACATTTCTTTGTGCCATAGCTCAGGCGAGCCTCACCAGCGCCAATATTGGCCTTGCCGCTCACCATCCAAGCTTGGTGCTTCTGCGCTGACGTGTTCTTGCCCGAGCCAAAGAATGCGCCAGCCTTGAACATGCCGAAGTTGTACTCGCCATTCACCGTGGTCCAGTCGTCGTCCTTGTCCGTAGGGTTCTCATAGCCCAGACCGACCACAAAGGTCTTGTCCTTATAGGCAGCACCCAGGCTGTAGGGGCGCTTCTCGCCGCCGATGTTCTCGGCCATTTGCGCTCCCACACTGAAGCCGCCCATGTCGTAGCGGTAGTTGATCGAATTGCTGTAGCGTGTGCTGCCAATGCGGCCAGCCACGATGCTGCCGTTGCTGGCCACGGTGTCGGTGCCCCACGGGTCAGCGGGGCCTTGGCTGAAGGTGTAAGCTGGGTTTTCTTCACGGCCAAGGCTGACCCGGCCAAAAGCGCCTTGCAGGCCGACGATTGACTTGCCTTCCCAGAAGCGGGACGTGTTGCCCACACTGCCGTCTTGCGCATTGAAGCGGTGCTCGATGTGGAAAACAGCTTTGAGGCCGCCGCCCAAATCTTCCGTGCCACGGAAGCCTACGCGGCTGCCAGAGCCGTTGCGCACTTCCAGGTTCTTGACGGCATCGGCCTGTTGGGCGATGGACAGATCCACACGGCCGTAGACCGTCACGTTGGATTGAGCCTGTGCGCTGATGGCGCTTGTTGCGGCCACGGCCAGTACGGCGAGGCTGAGGGTGTGCTTGTTCATGAATGCTCCTAGCGGTTAAAACACAGTCGCGCCGCAAGACCATGCTTGCGTCGCGTTGACCTCGTCACTCTAGGCAGCGTCACCGCATGTTTTCGTGACAGTCAGCAATGTCGGGTGTCAGCGCCAGGGCATTGCACGATGTCACGAACCCGTCACAGCACCCTGGCAGCGCAGCGGTGCTGGTGAGCGGTCAGTTCTTGAATGCGATTCACAGCCATGTCATGACTGCTCTTCATCATGGTCCACCATGCACAGGAGACAAGGCATGGACGACGTGGCCGACACCCCGATTCAACGGGTCCGTACCGTGTGGATCTCCGATCTTCACCTGGGTACACCGGGCTGCCAGGCTGAGGCCTTGCTGACCTTCTTGAAGAACGTCGAATGCGACACGCTCTATTTGGTGGGTGACATCATCGATGGATGGCAGTTGCGCCGGAGCTGGTACTGGCCGCAGGCCCACAACGATGTGGTTCAAAAGATACTGCGCAAAGCGCGCAAGGGCACCAAAGTGATCTTTGTGCCGGGCAATCATGACGAGTTTGCGCGCCGCTACGTGGCGCACAACTTCGGTGGCGTGGATGTGCTGGAAGACTGTATTCACCGCACGGCAGATGGTCGCACCCTGTGGGTGACCCACGGTGATCTTTTCGATGGCGTCATCCAGTGCGCCAAGTGGCTAGCCTATGTGGGCGACATGGCCTACGAAACCACCCTCAAGGTGAACAGTTGGCTCAACCGCGCCCGTGGCCGCCTCGGCTTGCCCTATTGGAGCCTGTCCCGCTACTTGAAGCTCAAGGTCAAGCGAGCGGTCAGCTATGTCAGCGACTTTGAGGCTGCAGTCGCTCGGGAGGCGCGCAAGCGTGGGGTGGACGGCGTGGTCTGCGGCCACATCCACCATGCTGAGATCCGCACCATCGATGGCATTCTTTACTGCAACGACGGCGATTGGGTCGAGAGCCTCACCGCGCTGGTCGAGCATGCTGACGGACGGCTGGAGATCCTGGACTATGGGCAAGCGAGCAGGTCTGTCGCCCTGCTGAATGTCGTCGCTCAGGCCCCTGGGCAACAGGCGGGCGAGGTCTCGAGTCTTCGTGTGGGCAGTGGGCACGTCTGATCATCGCACCTTCAATGGCTCTGCCCAACAGGGGCTGCGAAGGGCAGTAAGGCCAATGGTTTGGCGGGTCATGAGGTGTCGGTGCTGAGCTTCGCCGTCAGGCCTGTGGCGGCATGCGCATCAAAGTCTCGCCCATGCGAATGGGCACGCCACTTTGGAGGTGAGGCGCCAGGGTGAAGCCTGGCGGGGCGAACACGATGATGGTGGAGCCGTGCTCAAACCAGCCCAGCTCTTGCCCCTTGAGCACAGCTTCATTGCAGGGCCACTCGTTGGGGCCCGGATGGCGAAGGTGCAAGAGCACATTGAGCCAGTGCAAGCGGATGCTGGCCACCAAGATGGCGGCCACGGGCACCAAGGCCAGCGGGTGCCCGCCCTGGCGGGTGCGCAGGCGGATGACGGCGCGCTCATTGCGGCAGAACAAACGCTCAATGCGTTTGAGTGCAACTGGGTTCACGTTCCAGGTGTCGCCGCTCAGGTAGCTGACATGCTCGACGGTGGCGTCGGTGGGCGCATGAAAGCGGTGGTACATGGCCGAGGTCAGACGCAGTGTGATGAAGCTGCCGCCTTCAAAGGCCGAGGCGTCTTGGCTTGGGCCAAACAACTCGGCGGTGGAGTAAGGAAAGCCTTTGGCCTGAAACACCTGGCCGGCTTGCACCGGGCCGCAAGCGCCCACGATGGCATCGCAGGGGCTGCTGAGCAAGTGTGGGTCACTGTCGATGCGGCGTGCACCGGGCTTGAGCTCCCGGGTGAAGCATTCGTGCAGGCTGTTAAAGCGCTGCTGGCGTGCGTCGCTCAGGTCCAGGTCGGTGAAGCAGCGCCACACGGCGATGGAGACGCGGGTGAGCAGCGGGCTGCGCAGCCGGCTGTACCAACCCATGAACAGGGTCAGGGCACGCCGGGGCACCCGGTTGGTGAGCAGAAAGTTCAAGTCTTCTTGCATCAAAAACCGACGGAAGCTGAAAGGGTTCATGGGCTTGTCACTCACAACAGGTAAATCTCGGGGGTGTCACTGAAAGGACTAAACATGGAACAGACGATGGCCTTGAGCGCTGCTTTGGCCGCAAGTGGTTTGGCTTGGCTGGTGCCTAAGGCATGGCGCAGGCTGCAGCTCTCGCGAGCCAAGCACCGCTCTTTGGCGGGGCACTCGCGCATGGCCAAACGCCTGGCCACTTGGCTGCCCGGCTATGCCTACGACGAGCAACACTTCTTCGCCTGTGATGGCGCGGCCTTGCCCATCGTGCGGCAGCGTGAAGCGGCGTTCAAAGCCTTGTGTGCTGACTTCTCCAAGCGCTTTGCGGCCAGCATTGCGATGACATCCGAAGCGCGTGAAGGCCTTTCTGATCTGCGATTCACCGGCAGCTACCGCGTGCCCTTTCAGTTCAGCCCCTACTTGAGGGAGCGACTGAAATTGGGGGCTTTCTTCAAGGCGGCCGACGGAGTGATGCTGGAAGACATGGACGGCAACCGCTTCTATGACCTCACTGGCTCTTACGGTGTCAATGTGCTCGGTGTCGATGTCTACAAAGCCTGCATCGCCCAAGCCGTGAAAGACGCCGAAGCGCTGGGTCCAGTCTTGGGCGGCTTGCACCCCGCAGTGCTGCGCAATGTGCAGCGGCTCAAGGCCCTTTCGGGCTTGGATGAGGTGTCCTTCCATATGTCCGGCACCGAGGCGGTGATGCAGGCGGTGCGCCTGGCCCGCTATCACACCGGGCGCAGCCACTTGGTGCGCTTCTGTGGGGCCTACCACGGCTGGTGGGAAGATGTGCAGCCCGGGCCCGGCAACCCGCTGCCGCCGCGCGAGACCTACACGCTCAAAGACATGGACGCCAAGAGCTTGGCCGTGCTGCGCAGCCGCAAAGATGTGGCCTGCGTGCTGGTCAATCCGCTGCAGGCCTTGCACCCAAACCGGTCCGCGCCGGGAGACTCCTCGCTCCTGGACAGCGGGCGTACTGCGGGCTTTGATCGCGTCGCCTACAGCCAGTGGTTGAAAGACCTGCGCCAAGTTTGCACCGAGCGCGGCATTGTCTTGATCTTTGATGAAGTCTTTCTGGGCTTCCGCCTCGCACCCGGCGGGGCTCAGGCCTACTTCGGCGTGCAGGCCGACATGGTCACCTATGGCAAGACCTTGGGCGGCGGCCTGCCGGTGGGCGTGGTGTGCGGCCGAGCGGCGTTGATGAAGCGCTTTCGTGAGGAGAGACCGGCCGATATCTGCTTCGCCCGCGGCACGTTCAATGCCCATCCCTATGTCATGACGGCCATGTCGGCATTTCTGGACCGACTGGAAACGCCCGAGGTTCAGTCGCTCTACGAGGGCTTGGATGAGCGCTGGAATGAGCGATTCAAGGCGTGGAATGCGTCGCTCGCCGAACAAGGCCTGCCGGTGCAGATCGCGCACCTCTCGACGGTGGCCACCGTCTTGTTCACCCGCCCGTCGCGCTACAACTGGATGCTGCAGTTCTATCTGCAGGCCGAGGGCTTGGCCCTGAGTTGGGTCGGCAGTGGCCGAATGATCTTCAGCCTCAACTACACCGACGATGAGTTGGCACATGTGCGAGCCAAGTTTGCAGCCGCCTGCCAAGCCATGCAGCGTGATGGCTGGTGGACAGAAGCGGCAGCGCAGAGCAATCAAGAGATTCGACGCCGCGTGCTGGGCGAGTTGCTGCGCACGCGCTTAGGACTTCGCTGAACGATGGGCGATCAACGATGCCGCACATGCGGCATCGGGTCCAGCAGCTCGCCGCGCAGCAGCGCCATTGGTGCTCTGTGGTACAGCACAATGTCATGCACCGGGTCAGTGATGATCTTGGTGGCCCAAGCCACTGCTTCCAGCGGCCCTTGCGTCAACGTCAATTGCCCAACTCTGAACAACACGCCCGCCACACCAAGCGCTAACCACGCGATGCCCACATCGTGCAAGAACTCCGCGTTGCTGCTGGCCGGTGTGATCAGGCCGAACACCGAGGGCTGAAACCACAGCACCAAAGGAATGCCGGCCCAGATCGACAACAGAATCACCTTGCGGTGGATGTTGTAGCCCACCTTGACAGCCTCTTTGTGCGCATCGCTGACCTGGTTGACATGGTCAAAGCCACGCGGCTCAAAGAAAAAGTGGCCGGCTTGGCGCGTCACCATCGAGAAGCCCCAGGCAATCAAGGCTGCGGTGGCAGGGTCCACAAACAGCAGGGCATAGGCCACCAAGAAGCCGATGGCACTGACAAAGTGCAGGCTCTGGTTGATGCGGCTCTGGTGATAGAAGCGGTGGTCGTCCCAGCGTTGGGTGGCCAGAGTGTCGAAGAAGTTCGTCATGGTGCTCCTCATGGGCGAAGTTGATGCCGCAGCCTGCGGCAGCTGTGATGGTGCGCTGCCAGCATGAAACTGGCGTGACGGATTCATGGCGAAGCTTTTGTCATCGAACTGTTGCAAGCGGTGGGCAGCATGGGGGTATGAGCAAACCCACACCCTTGATGTCGTCCCCCGCTGTCTTGGCGGGCCCAAGCTTGCGCATTGCCGTGGTCACCGAGACCTACCCGCCGGAAGTGAACGGCGTGGCCATGACCTTGTCGCGGGTGGTGGAAGGCCTGAGGGCGCGCCAGCATCAGGTGCAGTTGATTCGGCCACGCCAAGCAGGGGAGGTGCTCGCCAGCCCACCAGGATTGAGTGAGGTTCTGGTGCGCGGCTGCCCTATTCCGGGTTACGCCCACCTGCGAATGGGGTGGCCCGCGCAGGCCCGCTTGCTCAAACTCTGGCGCGCGCAGCGGCCCGATGTCGTACACATTGCCACAGAAGGACCGCTAGGCTGGTCGGCCCTGCAGGCTGCGACGCAGTTAGGCTTGCCCACCACCAGTGACTTTCGGACCAACTTTCAGGCCTATTCCAAGCACTATGGCCTGGGTCTGCTCCAGCGCAGCATCCTGGCGTATCTGCGGCGCTTTCACAACCGCACCGGCCTGACCATGGTGCCCACAGCGGCGCTGCAAGCTGAGCTGCACGCGCAAGGCTTCGAGCGCCTGCAGGTCGTGGCACGCGGTGTGGATACCCAACTTTTCTCCCCCGCCCGACGGCGCGCCGCGCTGCGCCTGCAGTGGGGTGTGGCTCAGGACGACTTGGTGGTGACTTGCGTAGGGCGCCTCGCGCAAGAAAAGAATCTGCTGCCTGGGGCGGGCCTTTGAAGCCATTCGGGCCCTTCAACCACGTGCCAAGCTCTTGCTGGTGGGCGAAGGGCCGCAGCGGGCTGCCTTGCAGGCCCTCTGGCCCCATGCCCTGTTTGTGGGGCAGCAGCGTGGGGAGAGCTTGGCCACCCACTATGCCAGTGCCGACCTCTTCTTGTTCCCGAGTCAAACCGAGACTTTCGGCAACGTGATCACCGAAGCCATGGCCAGTGGCCTGCCCATCGTTGCCTTCGAACATGCAGCGGCGGGACAACTGTTCAAGGCGCATGGTTGCGGGGTGTTAGCCCCCCTCCAAGGCGAGGAGGCCTTTGTGTCCGCGTCTGTGGCCCTGGCCCAGGACGCCGCTCAGCGGCGCGCTTTGAGCGTGGCGGCTCGACTGGCGGCGGAATCACTTGATTGGCCTGGAGTGGTGGCGCAGTTTGAGGCCAGGCTTCGCCAATCCTTGGGCGAGCCAGAGGCGCTCAGTGCTGAAGGCCCTCGGTGGGCGCAGGCCTGAGCCTACCCCTGCTCATGGTCAGCAAGCGGCCCGTCGCAACGGCCACCATGCCGGCGACAGCCGTCAACACGATATTCATATTGGGGGCCCAGTTCAGCAGGCCCATATAGAGCCCCAACGCCGCCAAGACGCTGGCGTTCTGAAAGAAGCCCTGCACCGCAATTGCAGCACCTGCACCCAGCAATTGGTGACCGCGCCGGTGCAGCAGGGCATTCAGTGGTACCACCATCAGGCCCGCTGCGGCCCCAGCTAAGGTCAGCAGGGCTGCAGCCGCCTGCCAATCAGGTGCCCAAGGTAAGAGCGCCAGCAGCCCAGCCAGCCCCATGCCGGCCCACAGCAGGTGCGCAGCGTGCTCCAAGCGCACCCAGCGGCCTGCGGCCAGGGCACCTGCCATCACGCCCAATGCGACGCTGGCTTGCAGATAAGTCGCCTCGTGCATGGCCAAGCCCAAGGACTCGTGCGCCCAGCGCAGCACCGCAAACTGCAAAACTGCACCGATGCCCCAAAACAGCATGGTGGCCAGCAAGGCCAGACGGGCTGTCGCGTCTCGCCATAAAACGGGCACATCGGCGGCGAATCGCGCCAGCAGGCTTTGAGCACTGGTGCTGAAAGGCATGCGCGGTGAGCCGCTCTCACAGACCAAGGCGCTGCAGAGCATGGCCCCCAGATAGACGAGCAGCAGCACGCACAATGAGTCCGTCAGCGCCTCTGTGGGGCTTGTGTGCAAGGCTGCTAGCGCTTGTTGCAGGCCTTGGGCTGGGCTGCTCAGCAGCCAAGCGGGGCTGACCAGCCAGCCCCCAAAGCCCGTGCCCAACAGGACAGCGCAGACCAGGCTGGCCTTCAGCCAACCATTGGCGCCGATCAGATGCGGGCTGGCCACGGTCTCGGTCATCCACCCCAGCTTGGCAGGCGCGTAGGCCGACGTGGCCATGCCCATGAACATCAAGGCCAACAAAGGGTTCAAGCCCAGCAAAACGGCCAGGGCACCCAGTGCCTTGACGCCGTTGAGGGCGGTCATCCAAGCGGCTTTGGGCCAGGCGTCTGCCAATGCGCCTACAAACGGGGCAAGCACCACGAAGGAGAGGTTGAAGCCCACCTTGAGCAAGGGGGCGGTCCAAGCGGGGTGGCCGTGCAGATCCAGCCAGACCATGGCCACAATCAACAAGGCGTTATCAGCCAGAGCTGCTGCAAACTGCGCCGCCACCATCCAGGTGAAGCTTGAGGGGTAGCGGGGTGGAGCAGGCAGCATGGCGGCGAAGATTCGCTGCCATGATCAAGCCCCTGTGCGACGGCTTGATGACAGACTCAGTGGCCCTTCTTGGGGCGGCCGGTCTTGATGGGCAACAAAGCCTCCAGCACATTGCGCAGCACCTCGCTGGGCAGCGCATTCAGGGCATGCAGGCCCGCGCGGAGCAACTCGCTCTTCTTGGCGGAGACTTGTTCTGATAGCAAGCGCTTCTTCAGCACATCAATCAGGTTGAAATCGAGTTGCGGCATGGTGAAGCTGTCGCGCACCAGTTTACGAGCCGATTTGTCAGCGACGGTCTTTGCCGCTTCTGGGCTCTTGATGGGCTTCGCGGGCTTGGCGGTCTTGATCGGCTTGGCAGCCGCCGCTTTGGGCGGTTTGCTGGGCTTGGTTGCCGCTGCTGCTGGCTTGGCCGACTTGGCGGCTACCCCTGCCGTGGCAGGCTTTGCACTTACCGCAGGTTTGGCAGGCTTGACGGGCTTGCTGGACTTGGCGGACGCAGCCGGCAGGGCAGTGGTGGTGCTCTTGGCGGCTGGCCTAGTGGGGCGCTTGGCCTGAGGCGTGCTGGGCTTGCTTGCAGGCTTGGTCGCAGTTTTGGGCGCGGGCTTCACGGCTGCTTTCGCTGCAGGCTTGGCCGCTGCGGTCGTCGTGGCGCTTGGCGCTGGCTTTGCGGCAGGTTTGGCCTCGGCTGTGGCTTTGGGGGGCGCCTTCTTCACCGGTTTTGGGGCGGCAGGGTTGGTGGCGCTTGGCTTGGCCGGGGACGGGCTGCCGCCTGTTGCCGCTGCAGTGGCGCTGGCCGCCGGCGCTGTTGCGGTGTCGGATGAAGGTGCAGTGGCGTCGAAGAGGTTTGACATAGGAGTTGCTTCCCTGAAAATAGTATAAATAGTTTATATGTTTTCTATTTCAGTCCGCAAGTGGCTTGACACATCTGCCCGTTACCATCACGAGGTGTTTGCTTTAGAGTCTGCCTGACATGACTGCCTTGTCTTCAGCCACCTTGACCAATCCTTCCTATGGCACCGATGAGCAGGGGCTGATTTGTGGCTATTGGTTCGCGCCCAATGAGCCGGTGGTCATGCTGTCCGACGCCGCCTCCGCGCTGGCCAAGCTGGCCGCTGAACAGGGGGGATTTCTGTGGCTTCACTTCAACCTGAGTCATGCGCATGCAGAGCCTTGGCTACGATCGGCCGCCAAGCTGGGTGAAAACTTCTTTGAAGCGCTGCACGACGGTTCGCGCTCCACCCGGATCGAACGCGACGCTGATGCGCTGTTCGCCGTGATCAACGATGTGACCTTTGATTTCAGCCTCGATGCAGGAGATGTCGCGACCCTTTGGGTCAATGTCACTGAGCGATTGGTGATCACCGCGCGCCGTCAGCCACTGCGCTCGATTGATCGGCTGCGTATGTCAGTCAAGCGGGGCGAGGAGCTGGGCTCTTCGGTGGCGCTGCTGAACCACTTACTTGGTGACCAGGCCGATGAGTTGCAGCGAATCGTGCGCATGGCTGCCGAGAGGGTGGACGATGTGGAGGACGCCGTCCTCGCCGGACAGCACGAGCGCCACACCGCAGATCTGGCCCGCCTGCGGCGGCTGATGGTGCGCTTGCAGCGCCTGTTGGCGCCGGAGCCCAGCGCTTTGCTGCGCACCCTCTCCAACCCGCCGTCCTGGCTGCAGCCTGATGACCGGCAACGCATGCACCAGGCCAGTGAAGAATTTGCGCTGGTGTTGCGGGACATCAGCGCCCTGCAAGAACGCATCAAGCTGATGCAAGATGAGGCCGCCACCCGGGTGGCCGAGGAGAACAACCGCAGCCTCTTCATGCTGACCATGGTGACCGTGCTGGCCCTGCCCATTAACCTGATCTCGGGCTTGTTCGGCATGAATGTGGGTGGAACGCCCATGGGCAACCATCCCGCTGGTTTCTGGGTCGTCGCAGGCTGTATCACCACCTTGACGGTGTTGATTGGCGTGATGACCGTGCGACGCGTGCGCAGCCGCCGCTGAGCGCGGCCCGGACTTCGGAGTTTGTCAGTAAGGTCGGGGGCGCTCGCCGCGGGCCAGACGACGCTCGATGTCATCGAGCACCGGCAGCAGCTCAGCCACGGTGTCAATGGTGTAGTCGGGCTGCATGGCGGCCAAGCGGTCGTGGGCGATGGCCACCAAGCGCTGCTGCTCCTGCAGTGGGCTGCGCTGCCATTCGTCCAAGCTCAGACCTACTTCATTGCCGCTGGCGGTGAGGGCCACGGTCCAGCAGCCCGCTTGGCGCCCTTCGCTCAAGCCGGGCAAGGTGTCGTCCACCTTAACGACGCGGTAGGCGGGACCAACTTCGAGATCCAGAAAGCACTGGTACATGGCCATAGGACTTGGCCGACCCAGCGGCACGTCACCGGCGCACACCAGGTTGTCCGGTGCGATGCCTTGGAGGGCAAGCAGGGGTTGCACCACTTCCATGATGAGGCGGTTATAGCCCGTGGTCGACCCCACTTTGAAGCCGCGCCGACGCAAGGTGACCAGGAGCTCAGCGGCACCGGGAATGGCCTGGGCATGCTGCCGCACGGACAGAGCATTCATGGGCGTGAACTCGTCATACAGGGCACCCACATCGCCGACATCGAAAGGGCGGCCATGGGCGGCTGCCCAAGCAGCCGCAATGCGAGGCTGACTTCCTAGGGCCTGAATGTGGTCCCATTTGGGCAAGCCCATGGGGATTCGGGCTTCCGCAATGCTGATCTCAACCCCATGCCGGGCGAACAGCTCCACAAACGCACCCATGGGCGCTTGGCTGCCAAAGTCAAACAAGGTGCCAGCCCAGTCGAACACGACGGCTGCTAGTGAGGACGAGGGATTCATGGTTGAAGTCTCACCATTGATTGAACACGTCTTCGGCAATGCCAAAGGCTGTGCTGGCCCCAGTGCCGCTGGTCACCAGCACCAGGCGTTGGGAGGGTGACGGACGGGCCACCAAGCAATCTTCATGGTGTCCGACGGGGTAGACCCCCACCCAGCGCTCCACCACGCGGCATTGGCCCAGGTCCAGGGTTTCGTACAGATGTTGCAAGATCAGGTCGTCAACAGCCTCGCTGGAAAAGGGCAGGGGGCTATCGGCCGCATGGTGAGAGTCGCCCACCACCAGGCTGCCATCGGCGCTTTGCACGACGATCAAGTGGATGCCATGCGCCAAGCTGTGCGGTATCTCGTGGCTGAGCTGCTGCTGCAGGGCGGCTGCGGGAGGCAGTGCCGCATAGCCTGCATAGCGCACCAGGCTCAGGTCTGACATCACGGCGGCCCCCAGCCTGAAGCCGGCCTCGGGCTGCACCCGCAGCATTTGCAGGCGGGTCAGTTGCAGTCCGTGGTCTTTGAGCAAGGCGCCAGCCACACCGGTCAGCTCGGTGCCAGGGCACATCACCACGCGTTCTGCCTGCAGGCTGCGTTGAGCAGTGTGCACCTCGCCATCGCCGACGCTCAGTACCGCTTCACCGAAGAAAAACTCAACGCCGTGTTCTTGGCTCAACCAATGGGTGAGCCGTGGAATGGCTTCGCGTGATTCCACCCGCAGCTCGTGCGGTGAGTAAAGCGCTGCGGTGGCCTGCTGGGTGCGCAAGGCTGGCATGTGTTGGCCGGCTTCTTGAGCGCTGTGCAGCTCACAGCGTTCACCCATTTCGGTCTGCATAAAGGTGTGGAGTACCTCCGCGGCGGCAGGGCGTTGCGCCAGCACCCAGAGGCCTCGGTGTTCAATTCGTATGCTGGCCTGAGGCGCGACTTCTGCCCACACATCTCGGCTGCGTCGGGCTCGTCGCCAGGTGTCCCCCGCGCGCTGGCCGGTCACCGTGACAAAGCCAAAGTTTCGGATAGACGCCCCCACAGCGCGGTGGTCTCGCTCGACAACGGCCACCGACAGGCCACGTCGCCGCGCCTCATAGGCATGGGCCAGACCAACAATGCCGGCCCCCACCACAATCACATCAAACGTCATAAAGCCTCTTGCTGAGTTCGCCAGGCGCTGGTGTGCCGACGTGACCACGCTGCCGCTGCGCCCAACAGCGCCCGGCCCGCAGCAGCGGTCATGAAAATGAGCATGGCCATGGCGGCTGCCGGTGCCATATCGCCCGCGTCGTCCATGTTCAGCACGGCCACCGAGGCGAGGCCTGTTTCAGGGCCATACAAAAAGACCACGGCAGACACGGTGGTCAAGGCACTCACAAAGAAGAAGCCCGCTACTTCGAGCAAGGCGGGCGAACAGGCAGGAAGGTGAACTGCCCAAGCGGTCTGACATGAAGAAGCCCCCAACGACTCACCGACCCACTCATATTCGGGGTCTAGCTGGCGCAACGCTGTAAGCAGGGTGAGGTGAGCCACGGAGAAGTAGTGCGCAACCGTGCACAAGACCAAGATGGCCATGCCGCCATACAGTCCGCGCAGTGGCTGCCACGGCGGATTGAAGAACAAGATGTACCCCAGACCCAACGCCAAGCCCGGAATGGCCAAGGGAAGCATGGCCATCATGTTCAGGGTTTGACGAGCTGCCTCAAAGCCGCGGGGCTTGGCCACCAGCCAAGCCGTCACAAAGGCGCAGCCCGTGCCGACCACGGCTGTCCAGACGGCCAGCTGCAGTGAGTTGGCAAAGGTCGCCCAGCCACCACCGTCGGTGTTGTCAAAGTCAAAGTGCCGCAGGCTGAGGCTGAGGTCATAAGGCCAAAAATTGGCCAGGGCCGCCAAACCTGCGGCCAGCAAGGTGCCTAGCAGCAGGCTGCACAGCAGGGCGCAATAGAGCCACAGTGCAGCGTCTCGCCAGGCCACAGCTTTAGGCTGATGCGGGGTGGCGCGCAGGGTGAGCGCGGCACCCTGGCGACGACGCAGGTGGGCTTCGACCGCACTGGCCAGCAGCGCGGGCAGCAGCAAGAGCACGGCCACCACCGCCCCGAGGCGGAAGTTCTGTTGGCCGATGACTTGCTTGTACAGCTCGGTGGCCAACACCGCATCTTGCCCCCCCAGCACCTTGGGCACGCCAAAGTCGGTCAGCACCAGCACGAAAACCACCATCCAGGCCAGCATCAGGCCATAGCGGCTGGCGGGCAGGGTGATGGTCCAGAATTGCCGTGCCGAGGAGGCCCCTAAGGTCTGCGCCGCTTCAAAGAGCCGACCATCCATTTGGCTCAGGGTGGTGGTGAGCATCATCAGCGCATGCGGAAAGGTCCAGATCACCGCTCCCAGCAACATGCCGGCCTCGCCGTAGAACGGCGTGTCACCCAAGACGGCCTGCCACAGGTCGCGCAGCAGCCCTTGGTTGCCAAACAGCACCACCAGGCTCAAGGCCATCAACAAGGACGGCGCCATCAGGGGCAGCAGGGCCAAGCCTCTGAACAGGGCCTTGCCGGGCATGGCGCTCAGTGTCAGTGCGTAGGCAAAGCCATAGGCCAATCCTACGGACACCGTGGCGGCTGCCGCTGCCAAGCCCACGCTGCGGCCGATCAGCGCACCCACATGAGCTTGGGCAAAGAAGGCGCGATAGTGGCCCAGCCCAACCGTCTGACCTTCGGTCTCCCACGCACTCTGGATGAGTAGCGACGCCACGGGCAGCACAATGCCCAGCAGCAGCAAGCCTGTCATCAGCAGCAAGAGCCAGCTTGGTGCTTGTGCCAGCGCGTTCTGTAAAGCGGGGCTGCGCCAGCCGCTGCCCGATGCAGCAGGCTCCGCGAGCACGGCGCTCAAGTCGCCTCCATGGGCAGCAGGTTGAGCGCTTTCGGCGGCAGGTGCAGGCCGACTTGCTCGCCACGCTGCCAGGGCACTTGGCCACCTATTGGCGTGGGCATGCTGCTCTCCAGCGGCTGGCCCAGCACCTCGACCTGCCAGTGCAGTTGCACATGGGCCCCGCAGAACGTCCAGTCGTTCAGCGTAGCCTCGACGGTGTTGGTGGGCAGCCAGTCTTCAGACCCCAAGCCCGCCGACGCCGCGCGTCGGCGCGAAAGCTCCAGCGGCCGGACCTCAACCGTCTCTGGTCGAATGCCGACCCAGATGGCTTGGCCAGCATCATCGGGCGACTTGGTGGTGTGTTGGTGCCGCAGGTGTACCGAGCCCACGCGCACCTCATCCGAGGCCACCACCCGAGCCGGCCACAGGTTCATGCGGCCGACGAACTGAGCACTGAAGCGATTGCGGGGTTGGGCATACAGCGACCAAGGAGCCGCATCCTGCGCGATCTGGCCTTTATCCATCAGGATCACCCTGTCGGCCATGGCCAGGGCTTCATCTTGGTCATGCGTGACCATGATGGTGGACATGCGCAAGCTGCGTTGGAGTTGGCGGATCTCAGACCGCATGGCCGCACGCACTTGGGCGTCCAAGGCAGAGAGCGGCTCATCCAGCAGCAGCAGGCGTGGTTGGGGCGCGAGTGCGCGGGCCAGGGCAACACGTTGCTGTTGGCCGCCTGACAGTTGTGCAGGGTACTTGCTCGCATGGGCGGTCAGGCCCACCATGTCCAGCATGTCGGCGGCACGCTGCAACACGCGCTCGCGTGGCAGGCCTCTCAAGCCATAGGCCACGTTGTCAGTGGCGGTCAGGTTAGGGAAGAGCGCGTAGGACTGGAACACCACGCCAAAGCGACGCGCTGCAGGCGCCAGCGCGGTGATGTCTTGGCCATGCAGATGCACCGTACCGGCATCTGGCTTCTCTATGCCACACAAGATGCGCAACAAAGTGGTCTTGCCGCAGCCCGAGGGACCCAACAGGCACAGCAGCTCACCCTCTTGCACACTGAGATCCAGGGTTCGCAGGATGGCGGTTGAGCCAAAGGCCTTGCTCAATCCCTGGATGCTCAGAAAGGGTTGCTGCGGCTGGGCTGCAGGGCTCTGTGCCCGGTCGGCCAGGCCCACCGGGGGTTTGGCTTCTTCAAGACGGTGAGCCATGAGCATGATTCAGCGCTTCTCGGCTTTGCCTTCGTAGCGGCGGCTCCACTCCGCCAGCACACGTTCGCGTTGGGCTGCGGCCCAAGCGAAGTCGTTCTTGATGAGTTGCTTTTCCACGTCGACATCGATGTGCTTCAGCTTCTCTTGCACACCGGGCAAGGCCAGCACGGCAAAGTTATGGGCGTACAGCTCGCTGGCGGTACGAGAGGCCGCAAAGTCGGCCAGGGCCTTGGCTGCTTCAGGCTTGGCCGTGGTGCGCATGATGGCCATGGCCTCCATGTCCCAGCCCAGGCCCTCGCGGGGCAGCACGATGTCAATGGGCGCGCCCTCGCGCTTGGTCTTGTCGGCACGATATTCGAAGCTCAAGCCCACGGCGTACTCCCCGGTGGCCGCTTGCTTGCAAGGCTTAGAGCCGCTGTGGGTGTAGCTGCCGATGTTCTGGTGCAAGGCATCCATGAAGGCCCATCCTTGAGCCTCACCCATCATCTGCAGCCAGGCCGATACCATCAGGTAACCCGTGCCTGAGGAAGCCGGATGGGGCATGGTGATTTGGCCTTTGTAGACGGGTTGTGCCAAGTCAGCCCAACTGCTGGGCTTGGGCAGGCCCTTCTTGCTGGCTTCAACCGTGTTGAAGCACATGGCGGAGGACCAGACGTTCATGCCCACCCAGGTGGGATTGGCGCGTGGGTCACGCATGTTCGGCTTGATGCTGGCCAGACCCTTGGGCGCATAGGGCATGAGCATGCCTTCTTTGTCGAGCAGCATCAGCGAGGTCGCCGCCAAACCCCACACCACATCGGCTTGAGGCGCGGCTTTCTCAGCCAGAAGCTTGGCGGTCACGATGCCGGTGGAATCGCGCACAAACTTCAACTCCACTTGGGGTTGAGCCTGCTCGAACGCGGCCTTGTAGGCCTTGATCTGATCCGCCTCCAAGGCGGTGTAGACCGTCAAGACAGTTTTGTCTTGGGCCTGCGCCCACAGCGGCAAGGCCAGCAGGCTGATCAGGGTCAGCGCGCTGCGGCGTACGGTCAACTTCGTCATGGAACTCACTCCTTGTGTCATGGCCAAGACATTGTTGGTGGGCACGATGACATCGTTGTGACGCTGCCCCAAAGGAGTCCAGTCTGATGAAGTCATTGAATGAGTTGGCCGATGTCCGTCGTCTGCTGGTGCAGCGAGGACATGAACGCTATGACGGTGAGCCCGTCAGCCATCTGAACCACGCCTGCCAAGCAGCGACCTTGGCGCAGCGGGCAGGTGCAGCAGATGCCTTGATTGCCGCTGCGCTATTGCATGACATCGGCCATTTGGTCACGGGTCATTCAGGCACGCCCTCGGCGGACGGTATCGATGATCGCCACGAGGTGGTGGCGGCGCACTTGTTGGCACCCTGGTTGCCTCTGGCGTGCGTGGCCCCTATCGCGGGCCATGTGCTCGCCAAACGTTGCTTGGCGGTCAATCCGAACTACCTGAAGGCCTTGTCAGAAGACTCTAGGCGGAGCTTGACCCTGCAAGGCGGACCCATGAATGAGGCTGAGCGACTCAACTTCCTGAGTAGGCCCTTTGCTCGCGAGAGCATGCGCCTGAGGCATTGGGATGACGCTGCCAAGATGCCCCACTACCCGACGCTGCCGTTCGCGCAGTTGTGGGCAAGCGTGGAGCGGTGTGCCCAGTCCCTGCAGACGTAAAAAGAGCCTGCTGGCGATATCCAGCAAGCTCGGTAAGAACCAGGCGCTCAACCTAGAAGGCGCTTGGCTGTGGGGCCAAAGAGCCCTTTCGGTTTATGGGAGAGTGGCTCCTGCCTTGGTGATCACCATTTGGTGGGCGTAATCGGCACGCATGGGTCGGGACACTGTGCCTTTCAAAGTGACCCAGTCCGCAAAGGTTTGGGTGTAGAGCAGGTAGGTGTTGACGAAGCGCCCTGCGGCATAGGCCGTCCCGAGCGCGGTGTAGCCGTCTTTGCCGGAGGCAATGAAGTCGTTGGTTGCCAGCACATAGGTCTTGGTCAAGTCGATGGCCGCCCAGGTGCCCGTGGCTTTGTCGCGCACTTGCACATTGCTGAAGCGGCTACCCTTGGCCTTGCTCATGTCCAGGTCCCAACGCAAACCAGCGGCATAGGGGTGTGAGCCGTTCGACTGCAAGGCGTCCAGGTGGTTGGCCACGGCGTCTTCCAAGGCATTGATCACCTCTTGCCCGCTGAGATCCATCTCGACGATCACATTGGTGAACGGCAAGAGCGTGAAGGCGGTGTTCATGGAGATCGGGCCAGTTGCCACAGGCACTCGCACACCGCCTGCGTTTTGCAGGGCAAAGCTGGCGCGCTTGCTGGAAGCCAGGAAAGACTCAGCCACCGCCTGCGCGGCGTCGCTGCCCTGAGCCAGCGTGTTAGCCGTTTCGCAGCCGGCCACACCCGCGCTGCGGTTGGTGCTCTCGCCGGGCACCCGCACCAGGCACAAGGACTCCGCTGCATTGCCAATGACTTTGGCTTTCTCCACGGCGATGCGGTCGGTGTAGCTCTTGAGCACAGCGGCTGCGGCTGCATCAGGGGCCGTCACCTTGACGGCTGGCTGGCTGGCAAGCGCCGTCAGCAGCGCGGTCTTGTCGGCGTCGGGCAAGGTCTGCCATGCGCCGGCAGGATCCTTTCGCTTGAAGTTGTCGCCGATCACCAAAGAAGCCTGGCCGCTGCAACTCTCTACGGCACCCTGTGTGTTGAACTTCAAATTCATCATGCCAAACGCCTTGGCGTATTCCCAGGCTTGGCCAATGCAGACCGTGTCACCGTCTTTGTTCTTCAACACGGTGGGGTATGTGCCTGAGCTGGTCAGGCCTTGGGCGCTGAAGTCGCCCAACAGGCTGTGAGAGTCGCCGCCAATGATCGCATCGACATCCGTGAGTTGAGCGGCCATAGCTTTGTCCCGCTCATAGCCTTGATGCGTCACCAAAATGATGTGGCGAACACCTTGTGCGGTCTTGAGGTTGGTGATGGTGGCTTGCGCGGTACTCACCTCATCGCTGAACACTGTGCTGTCGAGCGGACGTGAGGAGTTGGATGTCTTGTCTTTGATATCGATGCCGATCATCGCTACCTTGACGCCCTCAATGGTCTTGATGGTGTAGGGCAGCAGATAGTCATTGACCGTGCGTGGTGCCAGCGGCGTGCCCAGCTTGGGGGCCACATTGGCGGCCAGCACAGGCGTCTTGCAAGGGCCGGTGAGCAGTGAGTCCAAGAAGTTGGCCAGCCCAGCGTCGCTGTCATCAAACTCATGGTTGCCCAAAGCAAAGGCGTCGAAGCAGACAGTGTTCATCATCTTGGCATCGGCTTCACCCTTGTAGAAAGTGTAGTAAAGCGTGCCCGTTATGGCGTCGCCTGCGTGGATCTTCAGCAGGTTCTTCTTTTCAGCTTCGGCTTTCTTGAACAGCGTGGTTTGGCGAGAGAAGCCGCCCAGGTCCACTTGAGTCGCCACGCCGTTGAGGCTCAATTCCTGCAGCGCAAAGGCCCCAAGCTGGGAGTGGTGGTCATTGATGTGGGCAATGTTCAACTCGATGGCCGCAAAGCTAGGCTCAGCGCTGCTGCTGTCGCTGCCGCCACAGGCTACTAGAGCGGTGGCGCACAGGCTGGCCCACGCGATGGTCTTCAGAGGAGTAAGGTGCTTCATTCAGGGCTCGGCAGAATTCGTTTTTCGGAGGAAAGAAGTGTGAAGGGGCCGCATGTCAAGGCGATGACATCCGGCCTCTTTGCCCGTGACTCAGCGGGTGCGCCGGGTGCGCGCAATCTCGGCATTGAGTGCGGCCGTGCTGATGATCAGATCCCGGCTGGGCACGATGCTGGCTGCAGCGACATCTGGCAGCACGGCCACTGTCACCCAGCGGCTGGCGCTGCCGCGTCCGTCGGCATCGAACTGCATCCGTGCACCACTGGCTTTGTCAACAAAGCGAACCAGCTTGTCCGCTATCGGGTCATTGCCGGTGTAGCCTGCGGCGGCCAGCAGAGCCCGCACGTCGAGGCGGTCGCTGCCGGGCACGAAGTCATTGACGGTGTCGATGTCACTGTCCCCGGTCGAGATCACGAAGATGTCAGCACCGGGGCCACCGATCAAGGTGTCTTTGCCGCTGCCTCCGCTCAAGGTGTCGTCACCGGCCAAACCGCTCAAGCGATCATCACCTGCGGTGCCCGTGAGGTTGTCATGACCGCGGGTGCCCTTGATGTTCTTGAGCAGCGTCAGACCCACCAGCACCGGATCATGATCTGATGAACGGTAAGACGTAGGCGTGTACAGGTCTTGCGGCTTGAACTCGATGTTGTAGTCGATCACCGAGGGCTCGTCCGCATTGATGTGCCAGACCTGGACGCCGGAGACGTTGGGGCTCAGCGCGGCGCTGGCCAGGGCATGGTCTAAGGAGCCTGAGGCGCCATCAAAAACATAGGAATAGCTATTGGCATTGAACCGAGGCGCTTCGTTGCTGAAGCCGTTGCTGGTCAGGTCTGTCACGGGGTCTTCTTGGGCATAAGCGTTCAGATCGCCCATCAGCAACAGATTGGGTGTCGCGGTCAGTGTGCCCACCCATGCACGCAGGCGCTGGGCCTGTTGCAAGCGTGTGCTGTTGTAGCATCCTTGGCCGTCGCCTTGGTCGGCATCGGCCCCTGCAGCATCGCCGCAGCCCTTGGACTTGAAGTGACTCACCACCATCGTGACCTTCTCGCCGTTGCTCAGGGCAAAGGTTTGAGCCACGGGCGGCCGGTTATGAATGGCATCCATATCACTGCTGGACGCACCAGATAACACCAGCTTAGCTGGCTTGTAGATGATGCCAACTTTGATGGCGTCGCTGCCAGTGCCAGACACAGCATCGGTCACGGCGGCATAGGTGCCCGCCCCCAAGCGGGCATTCAGCGCATCCACCAGATTGCCAACGGCGGTGCCGCCGTTGTTCTGCAGCTCCACCAGGCCCACCGCGTCGGCGTTCAGGCCAATCAGCGCTTCGACCGTTTTCGCGCGCTGGCGCTCAAACTCGGCCAAGTTGCTGGCGCCGCGGCAGAAGTTGGCTGCCACATTGCCGTCCAGGCTGCAGCCTTGGCCGGTTTGGCCGCTTGCCGTCGTGCCGTCCGTGAACGTGGTGAAGTAGTTCAGGACGTTGAAGGTGGCCAGCTTGACGTTGCCCTTGACGGTGGCCGGAGCGGCCGTGCGAGGGTTGCTGCGGGTGAAGTTGACGGGCTGGGTGGGCTGGATCTTGTAATCCGCCAAGCCAGCGCTGCTGGCCGTGGCCAGGCCATAGTCAATGATGCCGGTGATGCTGGTCACGGTGTCGCCAGCCCGCAAGGTGTTGTCTTGCCCAATGTAGGGAATCGGGTTCGGGTTCTGCAGCGAGCTGCCGTCATCAAGCACGATACGGCGGCGTGCGTTGGCATCGGCCAAGGCCTGGGCCTGTGGGCCGGGCCTGTGCACCTGCGTGGGGGTCATCAAGCGGCCGCCTGCGGCCAGCGTGACTTGTCCATAACGCCCTTGGAAAAAGTTCTGCGTCGCCATCAAGGGGCCTTGTAGCGTGACCAGCATGCCTTCATAGCGCTCCAGCTCTCCTTCGGTCGCCTCCGGCAAGGTCACGATGGTTGGGGTGATGTTGTAGCCCGAGCCGGTGACGGTGAGGTTGGAAATGCCGGTCAACTCGGTCACGGTGTTGACGCTGGTCCAGGGGTTGCTCGCTGCGCCGGTGTTGAACTCGGTGACCGTGCCAGTCAGCTCCACGAGTTGCCCCACCTGCACGCTCGGCGCGCTGCCGGTGAAGGCCAAGATGCCATCCGAGGTGGTGGCATCACCATCCCCACTCAGGTCTTGCAAGAAGAAGCCGTTGTTGCTCAGGCGGGTGACCACACCGGAGGTCCGTACTTGTTTACCCACATGGGGAGAGGCCGTGCCATTTCCTTGAATCTGGGGGATGCTGAGCACCACAGGTCCAACGGGTTGGCAACTGGCTGCGGCCGAAGCGGTGTTGCGTGGGTTGGGCGCACCGACCTGGTAGTCCACGCTGTTTTGATCCGTGTCGGTGCAACTGCTGCGCAGCAAGGCTGTGGTGCTGGTCAACAAGGGGGCTGCCGCGCTGCCTTCAAAGAAGTTGGCGACACCGTAGCCGACCAAGTCGACCACACGCGCCAGGTCGCTGTCGCTGCAGGGCAGGTTGGCGCCATTGCAGACCAAGCCTTGGCTGTCACTGACCAGCACCACTTTGCCGGATGAGGAGGACAGATTTGGCGCCGTGGCCGTTGCATCGGCCGCAGGAAGGCTTGCGCCTGTGCCGCTGCTGGCCAAGGCCACCAGAAAGTACTGGCCCGGCTGCAGGGTGACGGCGGGCAGGGCGGCAATGCCATTGGCGCTGAAGGCACCTGTGCCTGTGGAAGAGGCGTACTGGATGGACCAGCCCCCCACACTCACAGGGCTGTCCGAGGTGTTGAGCAACTCGACATAGTCACGGCTGTAGGTGCTGCCATTGCCGCCGTAGACCTGGCTGATGACCACGCTGGTGCTTGGGGCTGCCAAAGCGTGGGAGGAAAGGGCACCCAGCAGGGTGGCTAGGCCCAAAAGGCGAGGAAAAGGGGGGTGTTGCATGGTTAGCGCTCCTGGAAGGTGGTTGGCCAACATGGCCTCTTCATGGTAGATGCGCAGTAGCTTGCAGGTCGATCAAGTCATAACGATGACGGTGAGTGGTTGAAGTTAGGGGGCGAGCGCGCTCAAGTTGCAGCTCCAAGGGCCGATATTCGCCTGTCAAGGTCTCTGTCGGGTCCGTTCAGTCATGCTTTCCACCCAGCCTTCTCCGTCTGCGCTCGATGCCATGAAGCAGCGGCTTCATGCTGCCCTCGACGATCGTCCGGTGGCCCAGATCTTGGCCAGACACTTGCTGCACGCCCACTTTCAGCCCATCGTCAAGCTGGTCAGCGGAGAGGTGTTTGCGCATGAGGGCCTGATTCGCGGCCCAGAGGGCAGTTCGCTGCGCGCGCCCGATGCTCTGTTCCGCGCAGCGCGTCAGGACGGCCTGGCCATTGCCCTTGAAAAAGAGTGCTTGGCCACCTGTTTGGCAGCCTGGCCTTTGCAGGGCAGCACACAACGCCTGTTTCTGAATCTCAGCGGGCATTCCCTGCTGCATTGGTGGGACCAACTGGGGGCGCAAGGCCTGGTGGCGGCGCTGGGGCCGGTGGCGCAACTGGCGCCGTCTTTGGTCATTGAGATCACCGAGCATGAGCATGTGGCTGACGTACCCAAGCTGGTTCTGGCTGCCGACGCTTTGCGGGCCTTGGGCCTGCAGTTTGCCTTGGATGACTTTGGCGACGGCCGATCCAGCCTGCGGCAGTGGGCAGAACTGCGGCCCGAGATCCCCCTCAGTCAGAATAGTTGTCGCCTCCATTGCAAAGCGGATGAACCGCAACGGAGAGCAACCCTATGAGCAAGATCAGCAAGAAGAAACAACCTCGACACGCCGCCGAGTTCAAAGAACTGGCGCTGTCCAAAAGCCATGAATCGAGGAAGCCGCACCATTGAGTCGGTTGCCGAGGAATTGGGCATGTCTATAGGCACCCTCAAGGGTTGGCTCAAGACGCGGCCTGCGCCGGCGCAGGGGTGATCGACGAGCCGTTGCCCAGCGAAGGCTCGGCTGCGGCCTGGACTGCCGCCCAGCGCCTGCAAGCCCTGATGCAGAGCTACGGCTTGGAGGCAGCGGCCTTAAACGCTTGGTGCCGCGAGCACGGCGTGTTCACCCACCAACTCGCTCAGTGGCGCCAGGACTTCGCCAGCACACCCCGCGAATCGCGAGACAGCAAAGTAGAGCTTCGTCATCTGCAAGGCGAACACGAGAAGCTGCGCCAAGAGCTCAACCGCAAGGAGAGGGCGCTGGCGGAGGCCGCAGCCCTGTTGGTGCTTCAAAAAAAGTTCCAAGCGCTGTGGGAGGACGCGGCCAAATGATCCCCCTTGCACAGCGCCAAACCTTGCTGGGTCTCATTCAAGCGGCCTGCACCAGTGGAGCCCGCTTAGCGCAGGCCTGCAAGATCGTCGGCCTGAGTACGCGCAGCGTGCAACGCTGGCTTCACCCTGATGGCGCCGACGGCGATCAGCGCGAGTCCGGCAAGCGCAAGGCGGTGGAGCCGGCCAACAAGCTCAGCGCTCAGGAGTGCGCAGACGTGATGGCGACCCTCAACAGCGAAGAATTCAAAGACCTGCCACCCTCCCAGGTTGTCCCCAGGCTCAGCGATCAGGGGCGTTACCTAGCCAGCGAATCCACCATGTACCGCCTGTTGAAGAATGCCCATCAACTGGGTCATCGACGCCTGCAAGCCGTGCCCCAAAAGCGCAGCAAGCCACGCGCCTTGGTAGCCTCGCAGCCCAACCAAGTCTATTGCTGGGACATCACCTATTTGCCCAGCCAGGTGCGTGGTCAGCACTTCTACCGTACCTCTTCGAAGACCTCTTCAGCCGCAAGATCGTGGGCTGGCAAGTCTTCGACTGCGAGAGCGCGGAGCTGGCTTCCCAGCTGCTGCGCGATATCTGTGAGCGCCAAGGCATCAGCAAGAACCAGCTCACGGTGCATTCCGACAATGGCTCACCCATGAAGGGGCAGACCATGTTGGCCGCCCTGCAAGGTCTGGGCGTGGCCCACACCCGCAGCAGGCCTGCGGTCAGCAACGACAACCCCCACGTCGAGTCCATCTTCAAGACCTTGAAGTACCGCCCCGAGCTGCCGCTGCACGCCTTTGCCACACTGCTCAGCGCAAGACACTGGGTCACCGAACTTGTGGATTGGTACAACAACCAGCATCGCCACAGCGCCATCGGCTTTGTACACCCATCCAGCGTCACGAGGGCTAAGATGAAGCACTGATGAACCAGCGTCGCCAAGTCTATGAAGCTGCTCGTCGCGCTCACCCCAACCGCTGGTCCGGAAAGGCCCGCCAGCGCCTTGGGCGCGACATCAAGACCGTTCACCTCAACCCTCCTGACAATGCTACCACCACAACTCACCATGCCACATCAGAAATCAACCTGATTTACACCCTTCAGGCGACATCTATGTTGACAACGACC
>JAXHNT010000104.1:0-23251 GCA_034520165.1 Ideonella sp. | reverse complement strand
CCCTCAGTCAGAATAGTTGTCGCCTCCATTGCAAAGCGGATGAACCGCAACCAGGAGAGCAACCCTATGAGCAAGATCAGCAAGAAGAAACAACCTCGACACGCCGCCGAGTTCTAAAAAGAACTGGCGCTGTCCAAAGCCATGAATCAAGGAAGCCGCGAGAATGAGTCGGTTGCCGAAGAATTAGGTATGTCTATAGGCACCCTCAAAGGGTTGGCTCAAGACGCGGCCCGCAACAGGCGCAAGGGTGATCGACGAGCCGTTGCCCAGCGAAGGCTCGGCTGCGGCCTGGACTGCCGCCCAGCGCCTGCAAGCCCCTGAAACAGAGCTACGGCTTGGAGGCAGCGGCCTTAAACGCTAATTGCCGCGAGCACGGCGTGTTCACCCACCAACTCGCTCAGAGACGCCAGGACTTCGCCAGCACACCCCGCGAATCGCGGGGCAGCAAAGTAGAGCTTCGTCATCTGCAAGGCGAACACGAGAAGCTGCGCCAAGAGCTCAACCGCAAGGAGAGGGCGCTGGCGGAGGCCGCAGCCCTGTTGGTGCTTCAAAAAAAGTTCCAAGCGCTGTAGGAGGACGCGGCCGAATGATCCCCCTTGCCCAGCGCCAAGCCTTGCTGGGTCTCATTCAAGCGGCCTGCACCAGTGGAGCCCGCTTGGCGCAGGCCTGCAAGATCGTCGGCCTGAGTACGCGCAGCCTTCACGCTGGCTTCACCCTGATGGCGCCGACGGCGATCAGCGCGAGTCCGGCAAGCGCAAGGCGGTGGAGCCGGCCAACAAGCTCAGCGCTCAGGAGTGCGCAGACGTGATGGCGACCCTCAACGGCGAAGAATTCAAAGCCTGCCACCCTCCCGGGTTGTCCCCAGGCTCAGCGATCAGGGGCGTTACCTGGCCAGCGAATCCACCATGTACCGCCTGTTGAAGAATGCCCATCAACTAGGTCATCGACGCCTGCAAGCCGTGCCCCAAAAGCGCAGCAAGCCACGCGCCTTGGTAGCCTCGCAGCCCGACCAAGTCTATTGCTGGGACATCACCTATTTGCCCAGCCAGGTGCGTGGTCAGCACTTCTACCTGTACCTCTTCGAAGACCTCTTCAGCCGCAAGATCGTGGGCTGGCAAGTCTTCGACTGCGAGAGCGCGGAGCTGGCTTCCCAGCTGCTGCGCGATATCTGTGAGCGCCAAGGCATCAGCAAGAACCAGCTCACGGTGCATTCCGACAATGGCTCACCCATGAAGGGGCAGACCATGTTGGCCGCCCTGCAAGGTCTGGGCGTGGCCCACACCCGCAGCAGGCCTGCGGTCAGCAACGACAACCCCTACGTCGAGTCCATCTTCAAGACCTTGAAGTACCGCCCCGAGCTGCCGCTGCACGCCTTTGCCGACCTGCTCAGCGCAAGACACTGGGTCACCGAACTTGTGGATTGGTACAACAACCAGCATCGCCACAGCGCCATCGGCTTTGTGACACCCAACCAGCGTCACGAGGGCCAAGATGAAGCACTGCTGAACCAGCGTCGCCAAGTCTATGAAGCTGCTCGTCGCGCTCACCCCAACCGCTGGTCCGGAAAGGCCCGCCATTGGGCGCACATCAAGACCGTTCACCTCAACCCTGACAACGCCACCACCCACAACTCACCTGCCACTCAGAAATCAACCTGATTTACACCCTTCAGGCGACATCTATGTTGACAACGACCGAGAACGGCAATTGGAGATCCTTGGTGAAGCGCTGAACCAGTTCAGAAAGCTGGCACCCAACCTTGCCAACACAGTGCCAGATCTGCCAAGAGCCGTAGCCCTGCGCAACATCCTGATTCACGCCTATGCTAATGTGGACCCGAGCATTGTGTGGTCCGTGGTCACCACGCAGCTTGGTGGCCTTCAAGCGCAGCTTGATCTGCTACTTGAACAAGCGGAGCCTCCCTCAGCCCTGTAAATCGTTCCGAAGGGCACGCCACCCGCGCCACCACATCGATGATGTCTCAACCCCTCTCCACATTGACACGCCAGTCCGTTCTTGCTGCGCTTGATCTGTTTCAGCGTCTGGGTCGGGAGCGCTTTTTGGAGCAGTTTGGCTATGGTGTTGCACGAGGCTACTTCGTTCGCCATCCGGTCAGCGGGGTGCTGTGCGACTCCAAGGCCATTGTGGGGGTGGCTTATGGACTTCAACATCCAGCACAAGGCGCACTCCGCGCTGATGATTTTTCTGGAGGAGTAGCGACTGTCGTCAGGCTACTGCGGCAATTGAACTTTGAGGTTGTGGGACCGGATTCCGGGAATCCTGCCGAAGAGCCCAAGGATCGCCGACTTTGGACCCGTGAAGAGGCGGAGTTGTTGGTCGGCGAGTATCTGCAAATGTTGACCTTGGAGTTGACCGGCCAGTCCTACAACAAGTCAGCGCGCCGCAAGGCGCTAGTTCCATTGCTCCATGGGCGTTCTGAAGGCGCCATCGAATTCAAGCACCGCAATGTCAGCGCCATCATGATGCGCATGGGTTTACCGCGCATCCGAGGCTACTTGCCCGCCGAGAATGCTGAATCCGAGATGTTGACGGATGTCATCGCTCGCTTGCTAGACCTCTCACCTGACTTGGAGCGTGCCGCCGAAGCAGCAGTCAACCAGCCAGCCGTTGCCAATGCCCCCGCCGACTTCACGGGGGTACTTGCGCTCCCACCCACGCGCACATTGCGTGCGCAAGAGCCGCACGCCAACTACTTGAGCCCTCCCATCAAGCGCGACTACCTGGAGCGCGAGACTCGCAATCACACCTTAGGTTTGGCTGGGGAGCAGTTCATCGTCAATTACGAGCGCTGGCGGCTCTTGAAACTAGGATTGGGTCAACTCGCAGACCAAGTCAAGCATGCCTCCGTGACTGACGATGACGGTCTGGGCTATGACGTGTTGTCCTTTGCGCCGGATGGGGAGAGGCAGTATCTGGAGGTGAAGACCACAGCCTTCAGTGAAGAGACACCCTTCTATGTGACAAGGAACGAACTGGCCTTTGCCCGCAGTCAACCAGAGCGATTCAAGCTATGCCGAGTGTTTGATTTCCGAGTGAGTCCTCGCTTCTTTGAACTGACCGGCCCTGTTGAAGATCACTTTCACCTCGATCCTGCCACCTACAGGGCAACGCTTGCATAGCCACTCTGAAGATCATGAAGTGTCCCTTCTGCGAACTGCCCCCTGAGCGGATCTTGACGAGTAGTCCAGAGGGGTGGGTGACACGTGACGCCTATCCTGTGTCGCCAGGGCACACGCTCATCATCCCTCGACGGCATGTCGGTTCATTTTTTGAACTGAAAGCGGATGAGCGCCAAGGGCTGATGGCACTGCTGGATCAAGCGCACGAAGAACTGGACTCCAGCCATGCGCCACAGGGCTATAACGTCGGCATCAACGACGGATCAGCAGCAGGCCAAACTGTGCCGCACTTGCACATCCACCTGATTCCAAGATACTTCGGTGATCTGGCTGATCCACGTGGAGGCGTGCGCTGGGTTATTCCCGCCAAGGCAAAGTATTGGTCATGAGTTCATCTGACAGCGCCAACATCCGTCAACTCTTCGACAGCTTGAAACGGGCACCCAGCACAACAGGCAGATACGCACCACACAAGCCACTCCTGCTGTTGCTGGCACTCGCGCGCTTGCAGCACGGGCAAACAGGACCATTTGCCTTTGCGGAAGTGGAAGAGACACTTCGTCAATTGCTGACGGAGTTCGGCCCCTCCAACGCGCGGAACACGCGCCATCTACCTTACTGGCACCTGCAATCCGACAGTGAAGGAAGGCTATGGCAATTGAGTCTTCCCAGCGTGCTGGCGCACCACCCAAAAGGGCAGGCACCGGCCTTGTCCCTTTTGCGCAACCCAGAGGTCACGGGCGGGCTGCATCAGGACGTGGAGCAGGCACTGAGAAACAATCCCGCGCTGCTGGTGGAGATGGCTCGACTACTGCTTGACGACACCTTTCCCGAAAGTCTGCACGATGACATCGCCAGCCTCATAGGGCTGAACCTGACACCGCAGACACTCACCGTTGAGGAGGCGCCTGCAGCCTATGACACAACGACAAAGCGCCGCCGAGATAGAGCGTTTCGAGACCAAGTTCTTCGTGCTTACGAATATCGATGCTGCGTGTGCGGATTCGACCTGAGGCTTGGACATGTACCCGTTGGATTGGAGGCGGCACACATTCAATGGCACAACATTGGTGGCCCTCGACATCACGACTAACGGGCTGGCGCTCTGCGCCTTGCATCACAAGCTGTTTGACCTGGGAGCGTTCACGGTAGTGCCCGAGTCACTAAAGGTGGTGTTCAGTGAACATGCGCTGGCTGGAACTCGGGGCCTTAGCGGTGAGTTACAGCATCATGGTAAAGACTTGCTGCGCCCATTGGAGGCCGATGCGTTGCCGGCGCCAGGGTTCTTGCATTGGAACTGGACCAACGTGTTCAAGCGGGAAGCGCGAAGGCTCGTGTGAGCCAACTCAGGAGGGCAAGACGAAGCGCCCTGCGTAGGGACAGCGAATCGGCTCTCTTGAGCCCCTCAACTCTGTGGACAATGCAGCAGCCTTAGCTCCGCACGCATCACCATGCCCACCCCACCCGACACCCTCGCCCACCTCAGCCAACGCCTGGCCGACTTTGCCCAAGAGCGGGACTGGGCGCAGTTTCATTCGCCCAAGAACTTGGCCTCGGCCTTGTCGGTGGAGGCGGGGGAGTTGCTGGAGCCGTTTCAATGGCTGACGGAGGCGCAAAGCCGAGCGCTGAACCCAGAGCAGTTGGCCGCGGTGACGGATGAGATGGCGGATGTGCTGCTGTATTTGGTGCAACTGGCCAACACCCTGCAGGTGGACTTGCCCACTGCGGCGCATGCCAAGATCACTCGCAATGTGCAGCGCTATCCGGTGGACAAGGCCAAGGGCCGCAGCACCAAGCATGATGCGCTGTAACCCCTAGCCTGGCTGTCGATTGTGATCATCTACCAAGCCGACAAGCGCGAGTTTCTGCAGCACACACGCTATGGAGACATTGAGCAGATTCTTCTGAAGCAGGTGCAGAACGTTGCAGGGCACGGTGTCGGGCCATCTCAAGTCACGGCGTGGAAGCACTCTTTGATGGAGATGTTCAAGGTACTTGACGATGACGACATCCCCGACGACGCTGGCGTGGCCATTGAGTACCAACTGCCGCAAAGCGCCAAGCGGATTGACTTTTTGATCACGGGGCAAGACGCACAGCGCCAGCCCAAGGTGGTGATCGTGGAGTTGAAGCAGTGGTCCAGCGCCCGGCTCAGCGACAAAGACGGCCTGATCTGGGCGCACCGGGGCGGCCGCAGCGGTGAGACAGAAGGCCTGCACCCCAGCTACCAGGCGTGGTCTTATGCGGCTTACCTGGAAGACTTCAACACGGCCGTGCAAGAAGGCCCCATCGGCCTGCAGCCCTGCGCTTACTTGCACAACTACCCGCGCGACGGGCAGATTGACCACCCGAGCTACGCCGCTCACCTGGCCCGCGCGCCGCTGTTCTTGGCCCAAGAGAAGGCCAAGCTGCAGCGCTTCATCCGCGAGCATGTGCGTTATGGCGACCAGCGCCACACGCTTTATGCGATTGAAAACGGGCGCATCAAGCCCTCTAAGGTGTTGGCGGATGCGGTGGGCGCACTGCTGCAAGGCAAGCCCGAGTTTGTGCTGCTGGACGACCAGAAGGTGGTCTATGAAACCTGCTTGCACTTGGCCCTGCGGGCCGAACAGCGCAAGCAGGTCGTGATCGTGCGTGGCGGGCCAGGCACGGGCAAGTCGGTGGTGGCGCTCAACCTGATGGGCAGCCTGCTGCAACGCGAGCTGCATGTGAGCTATGTCTCCAAGAACGCGGCGCCGCGTGCGGTGTACGCAGCGCGGCTGACAGGCACGATGAGCAAGACGCGCTTTCACAACCTGTTCAGGGGCTCCGGCAGCTTTATGGCTGCAGAGGCCGACAGCCACGATGTGTTGATCGTGGACGAAGCCCACCGCCTGAATGAAAAGAGTGGCCTCTACCGCAACCAGGGCGAGCATCAGGTCAAAGAGCTGATGCAGGCTGCGCGCTGCAGCATCTTTTTTGTGGACGACGACCAGGTGGTCACCGTGGACGACGTGGGCGACAGCCAAGCCTTGCGGCAGTGGGCAGAGCGCTTGGGTGCCGAGGTGACTGAGCTGACGTTGGCCTCGCAGTTCCGCTGCAGTGGCTCAGACGGCTACTTGGCGTGGCTGGATGATGTGCTGGATATCCGCAGCACCGCCAACCCGGTGTTGGATACGGCTGAGTACGACCTGCGCGTGGTGGACAGCCCGGCTGAGCTGCACCGGCTGATTGAGCAGAAGAATGCCAAGAACAACCGCTCGCGCGTGGTGGCGGGCTATTGTTGGACCTGGCCCAGCAAGAAAGACCCCGAGGCCTGGGACATTGAGATGCCCGAGTTTGGCTACCGCCGCCGCTGGAACCTGAGCAAGGACGGCAGCTTGTGGATCATGGCCCCCGACTCTGTGGCCGAGGTGGGCTGCATCCACACCTGCCAGGGCCTGGAGCTGGACTATGTGGGTGTGATCATCGGACCAGACCTGCGCTGCGAGGGTGGCCGCATCGTCACAGATGTGAGCCAGCGGGCCCGCTCAGACCAATCGGTGAAGGGGCTGAAGTCGCGCGCCAAAGCGGCCCCGCAAGAGGCACGCGAGCTGGCCGACCGCATCATCAAGAACACTTACCGCACGCTGATGACACGCGGCATGAAGGGCTGCTTTGTTTATTGCACCGATGCGGCACTGGCAGCGCATCTGCGCAGCCACCTGATGGCCCCCGCCCAGCCAACCGAGGCCAACACCGAGACTGCGGGCTTGCAGGCGCAACCCGCCCCTCACGTTACGGTGCCCACGGACTTGCCCATGTGGCCGCTGCAAACGGTGAGCAACGCCGAGCGTGCGGCGGGCACACCTGCGATCCCGGTGGTCGGCCTGAAGTTTGCCGCCGGTAGTTTCAGCGACGTTCAAAGCCTGGAAGACGGCGCCGAAGCTTGGCTCGCACCACCGGACTGGCTCACCCCACAGCCCGGCCTGTTCGTGGCCCAGGTGGTGGGCGAGTCTATGAACCGCCGCATCCCCAACGGCGCTTGGTGCTTGTTCCGGGCCAACCCTGGGGGCACCCGCAACGGCAAGGTGGTGGTGGCCGAGCACCACAGCATCGACTGCCCCGACACCGGTGGCCGCTACACCGTGAAGGTCTATCACAGCGACAAACAGCTCAGCCCCGATGGCGAGTGGCTGAACACCCGCATTACCCTGAGACCCGACACCACCTCACCGGGCTATGAGCCCATGGTGATCACCCCTGAAGAAGGTGACGCGGTGAGGGTGGTGGCGGAGTTGTTGGTGGTGTTGTGAGCCCGCTCTCCAGTCCGACTGCGTCCCTTCAACACCGCTGGCTACAGACAAGCAATTTGTCGTTTTTTTTTTTTTTTTTTTTTCCCCCTTTTTTTTTTTTTTTTTTTTTTTCCCCCCCCCCCCCCCCCCCCCCCCCCCCCCCCCCCCCCCCCCCCCCCCCCCCCCCCCCCCCCCCCCCCCCCCCCCCCCCCCCCCCCCCCCCGAGGCATCTTGTGCAGGTGAGCAGTGCGTCTGATGGCCAAGCTTAGCGGGCGCGGTGGCGTCAGATCATGCCTCGGCTGCACTGGCCAACTGCACAGTCCAGTGGTCTCCCGCGCCCTGGCGCAGTTCCAGCAGGTCATAAGTCTTGATCATGTTGAGCAGGCTGGAGTGCCCGAACTTCTTGGGAGAGAAAGAGGGGTCAGCCCGCTTCAAGTAGGCCCCCAGCAGGCTGATGCTGACCCGTCCCTCTGAAGTGTCTGCGGCCAGAATGCCAACAGCCTGCACGACGAGCTTGGGGCGCTGCTTAGGGATAGGCTTCTGAGCGGGTGCCTTCGAGGCCACGCCCTCGACCTTGGCTTTAGCGGAGGCCACCGCAGGCCTTTCGGGTGCCGGCTCAGGCGGCGATGGCATCTCTTCTTCTTTGTGCCACTCAAAGAACTGATCGCTCGCATTGCGCAAAGCATCAGGCGTTTTGGCCTCGCCAACAATGTGCACGGTTGCGCCGCGTTCTCGGAGCTTTCGGCAGAGGTAAGCGAAATCAGAGTCGCTGGTGACGACGCAAAAGGTCTCAGCCCGGGCGTCGAACAAAGCTTCTTGAGCGTCCAGTGCCAGGGCAATGTCAGAGGTGTTCTTGCCAGCTGCATATTGAAATTGCAGGCAAGGCGTGAATGCCAGCTTCACCAACGCCTCCTGCCATTTTTTGGTCAGCGTCGCGTGGTTGCCATAGCCACGCCGCAACACCACCCGGCCAAACTGAGCGACCACGCGCAAGGCGTATTCCAAGATTTCAGGCGAAGTGTTGTCGCAGTCCACCAGCACGGCCACGCGGCTATCTTGTTCCTTGGCTTGCACCCTTTATGCCTCCTCATTAAGTCGTTTGATTTTATGGGCGTCCTACAGAGTGGGGATGACTGGCCTCGAAAGCGGCAATAAGGTGTTCACCAAACCTATTCAGGAGCCACCAATGAAAGTACCACTGCTGGACATTGCCATTCCCTCCATCTACTTCAAAGGCAGCACACGCCAAATGCTGCCGAGCCGCATGGCCAAGTGCACGCCGGACATGTACTCAGCCATCCATCGGCTGGCACAGCAAGTGGCCTCACAAGGCGGCGCTCTGTATCTGTCTGACCTCTTCCGCAGCCACGACATGCAGCTCCAGGCGCATCTGGATTGGAAGAGCGGAAAGAAGTCGGCCTTCAGCCCCGCACCTGGCGGAAGCATGCATGAGGCTGGGCGCGCCTTCGACCTTGATTTGGGGGCCCTCAAGATCAGTCTCAAATCTTTTTGGGCCCTGGCTCAGCAGGCCGGTGTGTCACCCATCATCAGCAAACCAGATTCCAAGCTCAGCGAAGCATGGCATTTCGATTGTCCGGGCAGCCACGCTCGGGTTTACAGCTATTACAAGGATGGCAAAGGCAACAACTTCGCCAAGCCCTACACCGCCATGGCTGCCAGCGCGATCAATGCGGTGGGCATCACGCTGGATATGTTCGGTGACCGGCAACGCGAAGTGTCTCTCCAATTCGGCCTGATCCGACTAGGTTATGAGCTTGGCAATGTGGACGGTGTCATCGGCAAAGACACACGCGAAGCCATGGAGCAGGCAGGCTTAAGCACCAGCAGCCCCTTGGATGACCAGGTGGAAGCGGTTGAAGATCTTCTTCAGCGGATGTTCCCGCATGAGTATGAGGTCCCGCCTGCACAGCCGCTTGGCGAGGGCTTCGCTTGGCCCGACCACTTGATCGCGTGAGCAGTTGGTTTTGAAGCCATAGCTCCCTGCTCAGCGCTCATAAGTTCGAGGGATGACTTTGAGCGATAGCGAGTCCCCTATCTCGACTGCGGTTCACCAGCGTCAATTGGAGAAAAAGACATGCTCAGGATTCATCACACTCACAAGTTGCTCTGCGCTGCCCTTTCGGTGGCTCTCTCTGGCTGTGCCACCGGTATCCTGCCGATTGAGCCCAAATACGATCGCGATGCATTGCTGAGCAGCACGACGACAATGCCTGACGCTGTGAACGTCACCCAGGCGCGCAAGATTGCCGCCGCTTGGTCGGATCAACTCAATCAGGCTACGCGTGACCGGCGCATGCAAAGCCTCGCTGCCAAGGAGGTGCTGTTCTACGGTACCTTGTTGTTCACCGCTGGGTCCATCCAGGTGGCAAGGCAGGCCTCAGAGAGTTGGCGGTTGGTACGCAACCTAGGTGCAGGGGCAGCCGCTGGGTCTGAGCTGCTTGGCTCGCACTACCAGACCAATGACCAGACCTTGGCTTTCAAGCGTGCCGCAAGCCAGATGAGTTGCCTGATTGAAGCTTTGCAACCAATTCCCGCCAACGATGAGTACTTCAATCTCTTTAATTCAAAGGATAAAGAGAGCATCAACGCAAAGCTGACGATTTCACCAAAAGACCTGGATGAGCTGTACAACACGGTGCCACGCAAGACCTTGCACTTCATGGAGCAAGAGGTTTTGCCAAGGCTGCAAGCGGAGCTGCAGTCCATTCAATTGGGAACGCCTTCACGCGATGCGCTGACACAGATGGTTGACCGATACAAAGCAGCACAGCAATCTGGAACGGCGGGTGCCGGTAGTGTTACCGCACCTTCCCAACAAGCCCTATCGACCTTCAACCTAAGGCTCAGAACCAACAAAGCGGGAATCGCGCCATTGGACGAGTCCGCATTGGAGTTACGTCGAAAGGAAGTCGTTACCACGCTTTCCACATTCTCCGCTCAAGTGGATCTGTGCGTTCCCAAGTGAGTGCCAAGAGACGCCACCATGCCAACCGCCGAACACGCCATCCGCTGGGACCCGAGCCAGGGCGGTCCGCAGCACTTGAGCCAAGTCGCCCAGGCCCTGGGCCTGCGGGAGGGCAAGTGGAAGCACATGTCCGTCCGCTACTTGAAGGTGGAAGGACCTGACCGCTTGCCCGAGGGCTTTCGCCTGATCGGGCGCGAACGCACGGGGCCGGAGGGCACCGAGTGCATAGTCAAACTGCGTGGACCGGGTCCCCTGCCCAATAGCCTGTTGAATTGGGTTGTTCCCCTGCAAGGAAAAGTCGACGAGAAGCAGGAGTTCGATGTGTCATGGGGGCCTGGCGGGTAAGTGAGCAGTGCCTTGTCTGTCAGCGGCACGGTGACGGCGGCCTCGTTGCAACACGCGCTATCAGCGGGCTACATCGCCACATCGTCAGAACGCTCGCATCTTATGGTGCGGCTCAAAGACAAGGCCGACGGCATCACCGTAGAAGCTTGGCACCGGCACAACGGGCGCCATATCTTTGAGGTGTCTGGAGAGGGAGTGGTGGAGCAGCATGGTTTGCCCGATCAACACATGGTTGACCCCTTCTTCTCGCGAGTGGTTCAGCCACTGGTGCAATTGGGGGCCAAGCCCCTGGCAGACGGGCTGACCACATTGGCCGAGCAAGCTTAAGGCGCCCCCCGCACCACCCTCGCCCACCCCACGCCCCAACCCTGTGCACCCGCCCCCAACTCGGGGCGTCGGCGCACCCCGCCACGCACCTTTCTTGGCCTGCATCTTGCTGGCTGGGTTTAAGCTCTGTCATTGTTTGATAGATCGATCGATTGATTGCTGCCCCAAGGAAGTTGCTGTGTCCATTCACGTTGCGCTCAAGCATGTCACCCGTTATCGCTATGACCGGCGGGTCGGCCTTTCGCCGCAGGTGGTGCGGCTGCGGCCCGCGCCGCATTGCCGCACGCGCATCCTGTCGTACTCGCTGCGGGTAGAGCCGGCGCTGCACTTCATCAACTGGCAGCAAGACCCGTTCTCCAACCACCTGGCGCGGCTGGTGTTCCCGGAGAAGACCACCGAGTTCACTGTGACGGTGGATGTGGTGGCCGAGATGTCGGTCTACAACCCGTTTGACTTCTTTTTGGAGCCGCACGCGCAGAGGGCACCGTTTGATTACGAGGCGGCGCAGCGCCAAGAGCTGGCGCCCTATTTGGTGGCCGACAATGCTGGCCCTAAGCTGGCGGCCTATTTGGCGGGCATCTCGCGCGTGCCGCAGACCACGGCGGATTTTTTGGTGGGCCTAAACCAAAAGATACAGCGTGATGTGAGCTACCTGATCCGCATGGAGCCTGGGGTTCAAACGCCCGAAGAAACGCTGGGTAAGGGCTCGGGTTCTTGCCGAGATTCGGGCTGGCTACTGGTGCAGGTGCTGCGGCACTTGGGGCTGGCGGCGCGCTTTGTGTCGGGCTATCTGATTCAGCTCGCACCTGACCAAAAGTCTTTGGATGGGCCCAGCGGCACCGAGGTGGATTTCACCGACCTGCACGCCTGGTGCGAGGTCTATCTGCCCGGCGCCGGGTGGATCGGCCTGGACCCAACCTCGGGCCTGCTGGCCGGTGAGGGCCACATTCCGCTGGCCTGCACGCCGCAGCCCTCCAGCGCCGCGCCCATCAGCGGTGCGGTGGACGAGTGCGAGGTGAGCTTTGAGCACGAGATGGGCGTGACGCGCATTTTTGAATCGCCCCGCGTGACCTTGCCCTACACCGACGCGCAATGGGCCGAGGTGCTGCGCCTGGGCGAGCAGGTGGACGCCGAGCTGCAAGCCGGTGATGTGCGCCTGACCATGGGCGGCGAGCCCACCTTTGTGGCCGTTGAGAACCGCGACGCCGCAGAGTGGAACACCGACGCCTTAGGCCCCACCAAGCGCCTGGTGGCGCAAGACCTGGTGCAACGCTTGCGCGATGAATACGGCCAAGGCGGCTTCTTGCACTTTGGCCAGGGCAAGTGGTACCCGGGCGAACAGCTGCCGCGCTGGGCGCTGTCCATCTGCTGGCGGGCCGACGGCCAGCCCTGTTGGCACAACCCCGCCTTGCTGGCCGACGAGCGCGACGCCCACGCCTACACGGCGGAAGACGCCCAGCGCTTTGTGCGCACGCTGACGCGCCACTTGGGGGTGACGGACGAGTTCATCCAAACCGGCTATGAAGACGCCTGGTACTACCTGTGGCGCGAGCGCAAGCTGCCCACCAATGTGGACCCGCACGACGCCCGCCTAGATGACGAGCAAGAGCGCGCCCGCCTGCGCCGCGTGTTTGGCCAGGGGCTGGACAAGCCCGTGGGCTACGTGCTGCCCTTGGGGCCGCAAGAAGAAGCCGACACCCCGGGTTGGGTGACAGGGCCCTGGTTCTTCCGCGACGAGCGCATGTATTTGCTGCCGGGCGACTCGCCCATGGGCTTGCGCCTGCCGCTGGACTCTCTGCCCTGGGTGCGCCCGGAAGAGTACCCCTACCTGATCGACCAAGACCCGTTTGCGCCCCGCGCACCGCTGCCCAGCACCGCGCCCGTCGTTGACGAAACCCGCGACCAAAGCCGGGGCCTGGCGCGCCACGGGGCCGACACCGCCCACGGCGAGCTGGCCCGCACCGCCTTGTGCGTGGAGGTGCGGGACCCGCGCCGCGCCAACGGCCCCGAGGCCGAGGCCCAAGGCCAGGCCAGGCCAGCCAGGTCTTGTATGTGTTCATGCCGCCGCTGGCGCGGCTGGAGGACTATCTGGCCTTGCTCGCCGCCGTGGAGGCTACGGCCAGCGAGCTGAGCATGAAGGTGGTGCTGGAAGGCTACCCACCACCGCGCGACCCCCGGCTCAAGCTGCTGCAGGTCACCCCAGACCCCGGCGTGATCGAGGTCAACATCCACCCCGCCCACCGCTGGGGCGAGCTGGTGGCGAACACCGAGTTCCTCTACAACGCGGCCTGGCAGTCGCGGCTGTCGAGCGAGAAGTTCATGGTGGATGGCCGCCACACCGGCACTGGCGGTGGCAACCACCTGGTGCTGGGCGGCGCCACACCGGCCGACTCGCCCTTTTTGCGGCGGCCGGATGTGCTGGCCTCGTTGCTGGCCTATTGGCACAACCACCCGGCGCTGAGCTATTTGTTCTCGGGCCTGTTCATCGGCCCCACCAGCCAAGCCCCGCGCGTGGACGAGGCGCGTAACGACCAAGTTCGGGAGCTGGAGATTGCGCTGGGCGAGATCTGGCGGCTGCACGACACGCTGCAGCCGAGCGCCGCCGGGCCGCCCCAAGGCGCGAGAGCCCCCTCGGGGGGTAGCGAGCCTTCAAGCGAGCTTGGGGGCTCTTATCAGATGATGCCCTGGCTGGTGGACCGCACGCTGCGCAATGTGCTGGTCGATGTCACCGGCAACACCCACCGCAGTGAGTTCTGCATCGACAAGCTTTACTCGCCCGACTCGGCCACCGGCCGCTTAGGCCTGCTGGAGCTGCGCGCCTTTGAGATGCCGCCGCATGCGCGCATGAGCGTGGTGCAGCAGTTGCTGCTGCGTGCGCTGGTGGCCCGCTTCTGGCAGCAGCCCTACCGCGCGCCGCTGGTGCGCTGGGGCACCAGCCTGCATGACCGCTTCATGCTGCCCACTTTTATTGAGATGGACCTGGAAGACGTGCTGGCCGATATGCAGGCCTTTGGCCATGGCTTCGACAAAGCCTGGTTTGCGCCGCACCTGGAGTTCCGCTTTCCCAAGCTGGGCGAGCGGGCTTTGCGCGGCGTACACCTGAGCCTGCGCCATGCGCTGGAGCCTTGGCATGTAATGGGCGAAGAGGGCAGCGCTGGCAGCACGGTGCGTTTTGTGGATTCATCGCTGGAGCGGCTGGAGGTCAAGCTCAGCGGCTTGGTGGACGCACGCCACCGCCTGACGGTGAACGGCGTGACGGTGCCGCTGCACACCACCGGCCGCGAGGGCGAATATGTGGCGGGCGTGCGTTACCGCGCTTGGCTGCCGCCCTCGGCCCTGCACCCCACCATTGGCGTGGATGCGCCGCTGACCTTTGACCTGGTGGACACCTGGAGCGGCCGCTCCTTGGGCGGCTGCCAGTACCACGTGGCCCACCCGGGCGGGCGCAGCTACCAAACCTTCCCGGTCAATGCCTACGAGGCCGAGAGCCGCCGCTTGGCGCGCTTCTTCACCATGGGCCACACGCCGGGCACGCTGGTGGCGCCAGAGCCGCAACGCAGTTTGGAATTCCCGCTCACGCTGGATTTGCGGCGCGCAGGGCGGTGAAGGGCCGCTTGGGTAATGCCATGATGCGAGGATGAGCGCCCCGCAGTCCCAGGCCCCTCTTGCCACCCCACCCCACAGCCCCACCGAGGAGGCCATGCGCCTGGCCCTGCAAGCCGCCCAGCCCACCCGCCCCGGCCACTTTGACGAACTGCGGGGCAGCAGCAGCAGCGCCGCAGGGGGCAGTGCGCCCGCCACGCTGACGCCGCTGTGGCAGGCCTTTTTAGAGGCCACGGGCACCGCAGGCTGGCTGGACTGCGCCCACAAGCACGAGCGCGTGCGCCACCGCGTGCGCGAGGACGGCGCCACCTACAACGTCTATGACGACGGCGGCCAGCCCGAGCGCGCCTGGCCGCTGGAGCTGCTGCCCATGCTGGTCAGCGCCCAAGAGTGGCGCCACATCGAGACCGGCGTGCAGCAGCGCGCCAAGCTGCTCAACGCCTGCTTGGCTGACGTCTACGGCCCCGGCACCTTGCTGGCCCAGGGCCTGCTGCCGCCGCAACTGGTGCTGCGCCACCCGCAATACCTGCAGGCGGTGCACGGCCTGCAGCCCGCAGGTGATGTGTGGCTGCATCTGTTGGCCTTTGACCTGATCAAAGGCCCCAGCGGTCAATGGTGCGTGGCGGGCCAGCGCACCCAAGCGCCCTCAGGCCTGGGCTATTTGCTGGAGAACCGGCTGGTGATTGCGCCGCAGTTCCCCGAGGCCTTCAAGGCCATGGCAGTGCAGCGCTTGGCCGGCAGCTTTCGCAGCCTGCTGCAAGGGCTGATGCGGCTTTCGCCGCAAGGCGAGCGCGCCCGCGTGGCGCTGCTGACGCCCGGCCCCTTGAACGAAACCTACTTTGAGCACAGCTTTTTGGCGCGCTACCTGGGCATCACCCTGGTGGAGGGGCCAGACCTGACGGTGCGCGACGACCAGCTCTTCCTCAAGACCCTGCACGGCCTGGAGCGCATTGACGTGCTGCTGCGCCGCGTGGACGACGACTTTTTAGACCCGCTGGAGCTGCGCGCCGACTCCACCTTGGGCGTGCCCGGCCTGCTGCAAGCCCTGCGCTGCGGCGGCGTGGTGCTGGCCAATGTGCCGGGCGTGGGCTGGCTGGAAAGCCCCGGCCTGCACGCGTTTTGGCCGGGCGTGGCCCAAGGCCTGCTGGGCGAGCCGCTGCAACTGCCCAGCACCGAGAGCTGGTGGTGCGGCGAGGCCGCCGTGTGGCAGCGCATGCAGCCGCAACTGGCAGGCCAGGTGGTGGCGCCCACCTTCCCGGGCAGCGGCGGCCTGCTGGCCAGTGGGCCGGTGACGCTGGAGCAGCTCTCACCCGAGCAGCGGCAAGCCCTGCACGCCCAGATGCAGCAAGACCCCGCCGCCTTCACCTTGCTGGCGCGGGTGCAGCCCTCACAAACGCCTGTATGGACGGCGGGCCAGTTGCAACCACGCGGCGCGGTGCTGCGCGTGTATGCCCTGAGCGACGGCCAAGGCGGCTGGCAGGTGTTGCCCGGGGGGCTGACCCGCATTGGCCGCGCGGGCGACCTGGGCACCGGCGGTTGGCTGAGCATGCAGCAAGGCAGCGCCAGCGCCGACACCTGGGTACTGACCGACGGCCCCGTGGACGACACCACACTGCTGCCCCAAGCCCTGACCGACGCCGACCTGCTGGGCGCGCGCCGCCCGGTGGCCAGCCGATCGGCCGAGAACCTGTTTTGGCTGGGCCGCTACACCGAGCGCGCCGAAAACGCCCTGCGCCTGATGCGCTGTGCCCTGGACACCCTGGGCGCCCAACAGCGCGGCCGCTTGGCCCCCGCCGTGCTGCAGGCCGTGGACACCCTGTGCCGCCAAATCAGCCTGCTGCCCTGGGAGGCCCCAGCCGCCGCCCACGACCCGCAAGCCGTGAGCCAAGCCTTGCTGCGCGGGGCGCGGGGCGCGCCGGGCTTCTACAGCCTGGCCTACAACCTACAGGCCATGCAGCAATGCGCCCAGGCCATGCGCGACAGGTTGTCAACCGAACAAGTGCAACTGCTGCAAGGCCTGCAGCAGCGCTTGGCACAGGCCCTGCCACCGCTCGACCATGCCCACAGCGCTGCCGAGCAACCAGCCCCGCCCACCAGTGCCGACGCGCTGAGCGCCCTGAGCCGCACCGCCACCGACCTGGCCGCCGTGACCGGCATGCAAACCGACCGTATGACCCGCGACGACGCCTGGCGCCTGCTGAGCGTGGGCCGCCAGATCGAGCGCCTGGACTTTCACTGCCAAGTGCTGGCCCAAGCCTTCGACACCGGCGCCGTGCACGACGAAGACGGCTTTGCGCTGGTGCTGGCCTTGTTTGACTCCACCATCACCTACCGCGCGCAGTTCCAGTCGCGGCGCGAGGTCTTGGCCTTGCTGCACTTGCTGGTGCGCGACACCGACAACCCCCGCTCCCTGGCCTGGGTGGCGCGAACCATGCGCGAGCGCTTTGTCAAATTGGCGCGCCACCAGCCCACCTGGGCGGCCCAGGTGGCCGCCCAGCAACCCCAGCCCGACCAGTGGCCCATGGCCGCTTGGTTTGCGTCGGGCCAGCCCCCCAATACGGCCGCCCTCTTGGCGCAGTTGGGCGAGGCCAGCGCCCAGGCCCGCCAACTGTGTGTAGAGATCGAACGCGGCCTGTTTGCCCATGTGCACGGCAGCCCGCAGGTGGTGTGGCAATGAGCAGCTCGCGCCGCCTGCATGTCTGCCATGTCACGCGCTACCAGCACCGCCAAGTGGTAGACCTGGCCCAACACGTGGCTTATCTGCTGCCACGCCACAGCCCGCGCCAGCACCTGCTGAGCCAAAGCCTGCGCATCAGCCCCACCCCCGACAACTGGGCCGACAACGCCCCGCCCCCCGCCCATGCCCTGAGCCTGGACCGCCTGGGCAACCAACGCCTGGTGTTTGCCCACAGCCGCCCGCATGAGGTGCTGGACGTTCGCTCCGACTTTTGCGTGCAACTGCTGCCCGGCCCAGCCCCTGACCTGGCCCAAGGCCCGGCCTGGCCCCAAGTGGCAGATGAACTGCGTTACCACGCCGGCCCCCAAGACCCCAGCTTGGTGCTGTGCAGCGTGCCCTCGCCCTACACCCCGCTGACCCCCGAGCTGCGTGAGTTTGCGCGCCAAACCTTGGCCCCACAGCACAGCAGCGCCCAGGCCGCCTGGGCCTTGAGCTGCCGCATCCACGACGAGTTTGCCTACCGCCCGCACAGCACCAACGTGCACACCCGCGCCCCCGATGTGCTGCGCCTGCGGGCCGGCGTGTGCCAAGACTTTGCGCACCTGATGATTGCCACCTGCCGCGCCGTGGGCCTAGTGGCCCGCTATGTCAGCGGCTACCTGCTGACCCAGCCGCCCCCCGGCAGGCCGCGCCTGATCGGCGCCGACGCCAGCCACGCCTGGGTGGAAGTCTGGTGCCCCCCACACGGCTGGCTGGCCTTCGACCCCACCAACCGCTGCCTGCCCGCCGACGACCACGTCCAACTCGCCCTGGGCCGCGACTTTGCCGACGTGGCCCCCCTGCGCGGCGTCATCCGCGGCGGTCAAGGCGCGCACATGGAGGTGAGGGTGACGGTGTCGCCGCAGGAGATGCAGGGGTGAGGCTGACCAAGGCTCTACACTGAGCGGCTTGCTTGCTTTTGATTCCCTCATGTTGATGTATTTCTGCAGCTCTGGCTGGGTATCTTGGGGTGCCGCCCCACACCTTCCGGGGTGGATCGATGGCTAAGGCCAAACCACGCGCCAAGCTCAAGGCCCAGGCGCAGCAGGTGCTGAGCCAGCGCCCAGAGACGCCCAACGAGCTGCGCTTTCGGCTCTTCAACCAAGACGGCTGGGGCGTGGCCGTGGTGGCCAGCTTGGGCTGGCTGCTGATGTGGTGGGCCTATTTGGCCGAACGCGGCTTTTGGATGGGGCTGTGGCTGCTGCCTGGCCTGGGCTTGCTGGCCTGGGCCAGCCGGCTGGTGTGGCACCCGGTGGTGAGTGCTGAGGCTGTGGAGGTGCACCGCATGACGCTGCGCCTGCAGCGCAAAACGGTGCCGGATGTTGCAGCCACGCTGCCGCTGCCCGACACGCTCTACACAAGCACCGGCGCCTTGGTGAGCGTGCCTGCGCATTGGGTGGGCCGCACGGTGCAGGCCTCGCCCATGCATGTGGACGCCGAGGTCTGCCCCAGCGAGCGCACGGTGCTGCGGCTGGGCAGCAGCTTGGCCATTGAGCACGAGTGGCGCTGGCGCCTGATGGGCCGCTGGCGAGCGCAACGCGCTTTGGCGCTGCCCCACGGCCTAGTGGCGCTGTACTTGGTGATGCCGCTGAGCGGCTGGATGGCCCACTGGCACCATGCGCTGGCCTCGGTGCAGCCCGTCACGGCGATTGCGACACCCACGCTGGATCAAGTTCTGCGCCAGCCCCCTGCCGTGGGCGAGATGGTGCGGATCAAGGCGCAGGTGCGCTGTGCGGAACAGCGTGACACGGTCCCCAGCAGCGAGGTGATCTGGCGAACGCTGGACTGCAAGCAACGCATCTGGGGTGACTCACCTCTGGCGGTCACACTGCACCTCAGCGAGCCCGTCGAGCCCAAGCTGGAAGCGCTCAGCAATGAGCGCTTGGGCCCACGCTGGCCGGGCATAGAGCTACCCCCACAAGCGCCGCACGAAGTCGGGTTCTTCGGTCAGGTGACCCGAGTTGAACGCGCTGCGGGCAACACTGTGGCCCTGCACATCGACACCCGCGCCTTGCCCTCCAACGCGGGCGGAAGCCGCATCGCGGTGCTGTCCACCCTGTTGGCGGCAGTGTTGGCGGTGGCGCATGGGCTGTTGGGGGACATGCCGGATGCAGGCGCCGGTACGGCGACTTTACAGACCCACTGCGCCCTGCAACCAAGGCTGCCAGCAAGCCTGCCGCCAAGACGACATTTCTTTTCGACGTCCACGAGACCATGACTTGTCACCGCCATCATGACCACTTCACGAGAAGCGCGCTTTCAAGAGTGCCTGGTACTCGCCACGCAGTTGGCGAGGCCGCCGGCAGCCCTGGTGGTCGTGGGCCCTGGGTTGAACCTGACACCGCACGTGAATGTCGCGGTGACGGTGGCCATTGCGTTGCAGGGCCTGCTCGACTGGGTGGGTTGCGGCATGGCAACGTGAGCGGAAGTGGTCCGATTGGCAGACCCATGAAGTCGCACGAATTCCTGCCCAATCCTTGCACCACCTGCGTGCCACAGGTCCCATGGTCTTCTTGTATTTGGACCCCCTTGCGGATGCACATTCCAATGCCAGTCTGGGCGACCTGAGCAGGGGGGGAGCCAGGCTGCTCGAATTGAGTCAACCTCTGGGCCTTGGCGCCGCCTTTGCGGCCATGGGGCTGCAAGCGCAAGTCCCGAAGGACCCGCGTATTGCCAGAGTGGCTCGGGAGATAGATCGCAATCCGGATCACTTCAACCACCTTCGCGAGGCCGCTCAGATGGCCAAGCTCTCTGCGTCCCGATTCCGCGCGCGGTTCTCTGAAGAGATCGGCTTGCCCTTCCGCCGTTATCGCTTGTGGCGCCGCATGGCGGTGGTCATGCGTGAGCTGGCTGCGGGCAACAACTTGACGACTGCCGCCATGACGGCAGGATTCGCCAGTGCCTCGCATCTCAGCAGCAGCTTCAAGCAGATGTTTGGCCTGGCACCCAGCGCACTCTCCACACTGGGCGTCGAGATTGATCTGTCCGAAGACCCTGCGTTCTCGAAACGCCCGCAGGATGAACTCGTGCTGACCTAGCGTGCTTCTCCAGGCACCATGAGGTGCTCGGGCGCGGCCGCTAGATGGCATCGGACATTCCAACCCCCGTCGACAGACTGCGTCTCGAACCGCACCGGCAAGAAGCGCTCGATCACCTCGAAGTTGGTGCGGGCATGGTCGCTCAACTCGGTGCAGGTGTAGGCGGCCGCCTGGCCGCTGCGCTGCACCGCCAGTGCCAGCGGCAGCGCCCACTGGTCTGCCAGAAATGGCCCCAGCGCGGCCGTGCTGGCCAGGTAGTGGCGCGCTTGCTGCACCACCCGCGCGGCCACCTCTTCGGCACTGATGCCCTTGCCGCCGAATTCGGTAAACACCTCGGTGAGCTGCTCGTAGGCAAAAGTCAGCATCAATGCATTGCCCGGGCCTTCGTTGGCACGCAGCACCGGCTGCAGCAACTGCTCTTGGGGCCAACCCATGGCCAGGCCGACGGCCTCCAGCTCACGGTGGGCGACATTGCGCGGCAGGGCTGGTGCCAAGCATTCCGCATAGGCTTGCAGCCGCTCGCCACGGGTTAGCAGGTCAAAGGGCTGCAAGGCGGAGGCAGGCTCGATGCTCACTTCCAGCTCACCCCCACCGGCCGGATAGAAGCCCATGCGGCGCAACGTGAGTGTGCTGCGCGCGCCCAAGCGGGCCAGCAGCGGCATATAGCTGCGTTGCAAAAAATGCGCAGGCGGTGCCATGGGGTTGTGGGTGCCACCACTCAGCAGCAGCGTGCTGGGCGCAGCCGCCTGCATCAGCGCCGGCCACACGGTCTGCAGCACCAAGGTGCAACTGCCCGCACTGCCCACACAGAAGCGATAGTCCCCAGCCTGCACCGGCCCCGGCGCAAAGTGCAAGGTGCTGGCGTTCAACTCAGCCCCCTGCGCCTGCGCGCTACAGATTTCTTGAGCGGCCAAGACACAGGTCAGATGCTGACGCATCAGGCCTGGCTTAGGGCGCCGCGCACGGATGTTGCGCAACACAAAAGGCTGGCCCGTACACATAGACAGCGCCAGTGCGCTGCGCAAAATCTGGCCACCACCTTCTCCGGTGGAGCCGTCGAGTTCAATCGATTTTTGTTCTTGGTTGTTCATGTTGTTGACATGCTTCAAAGTCGAGGACCGCCGCCATCAAAAAGGCGTCAATCTCCTCTACGCTGGCGGTCTCTGGCTGACGCTCAGGGGCCTGAACGGCCGCCCCAAGCTCTTGGTCGATGAAGGCGCTCAGTCCCCGCCAGGGCGGACTGGTTGCAGCCTCCGATGCGCGCATCTTGACTTCCAGCAATGCATTGATGTCCTTGATCAAATCGGCATCAGTGACGGGGCTCAAGACGTGCTGCGCGAGTGTCGCGAAGCGCATGGGTGGAATGCCAGCGTTGCTTGCAATCCAGCGTGCAGCCATCAGGGGCCTGAGCACATACAGGTATTTTTTGAACCGAACCTCATCACCCTTGAGATAGCCCCTGTAGTTCTTTCGCGCCATCGACAGGTAGTGATTCCAACCCTTAGTGGCCGAGAAGTGCCCAGCCGCCAGCGCCTCCAACAGGGCGCAAGTATTTTCATGCGCCAGGTATTGAATAGGCGATCTCAGCCATTCGACCAAGGTGGGGTTGGACTGCTGAATCAGACCCAGCGCTTTACGCAAATCCCACCCATTGATGTCCAAGACACCGCTGATGGGTAACTCGATGACATCTCTGCCGGGATGGACGCTCAAGTACCAGGAGAGTCGGTGGACATACACAAAACGGACGTCGTAGTCGCTGTCGGGCGAGGCGAAGCCCCAACCACGGCTGCCCGACTCGCAGGCAAACAGGACTCTGACGTCGTGTGTTTGTTCGATGGATCGGAGATGCTCAAGGATCTGATCACGCATGCGTGGATCCACAGGATGCTCGGACCGCAGAAGTTCGTTTTTGGTTTGCATTTTCAGAACGCTTGATCGTGAGTTGACCGTGGCCTAAGGGCCGGAGTATTCCTGAATTCACGCCAGACTGTGACTGCTTCCCCGATGGCGGTGGATCCACTTCAGCATGCGCTTCGCCCGCCCGCTGGTCCAGGATTCGTCACTCTCTGAAAGTCTGTGCAGCTCGGCAACAAATGCCTCGTCGGCGATCTTGATCGCCAGCCTGCAGTCGTACACAAAATGTCCAGTAGACGGCCTTCTCACGATAGACGTGAGCAAGCTTCGCTGCACACGGCGGCACTCGTCAGGTTGCAGAGACGCTTGCTTCAATCGGTGGCACACCATGTCTCTCAGATACCCCGAGCGAAAAAATCCCGGGCTCAGGTCCAGGTAGAGGAGCGCGGCCTTTCTCCAATAGCCGGACCCAGCCACGATGTCCCGCTGGACCTCCGGAGTCCACAGCTCCCAAACCGGGCTGCTGTAGCTCCGAAGGCTGGCGCAAGCTGCTAACCAGTGCGCATGCTGCAACGGGCTTGACTTGCGCTCCGAGGCAGCCTGGATGTTGGCGCCGATTCAAAATTGAGCCACCGTGCCGATTGAATTTTGAGCCAGGGCTATTGGCCAGCCCGTGAGGGCTGGCTGTGGATAAGTGTAGTGTTTGGTTGGTCTGTTTGACTTCCTTTAAGGACTCAGAACGGATTTGCTTTGGCGGCTGTCTCGCGTGCCTTGATGCGCTTCTTGGCCTGAGCCGTGCTGTGCAAGAAGCGGTGTGATTCGTTGCCCGTCTCCACGATGTGGCAGTGGTGGGTGAGTCATGTCAGGAGCAAAGGCAGTGGTCATCATGGCGTCGCCGAACAGGGGCTGGCCCGTTCCTTGAAGTCCAGGCTGGTGGTGATATCATCGCGCTGGTGTGCTCATGGAGCTTGAGCAATACGTAACTG
>JAXHNT010000014.1:0-40851 GCA_034520165.1 Ideonella sp. | reverse complement strand
GGTCGACATTGAGGGTGGCGCAGGCACCTTGTTCGCCTATGCCAGCATGGGCTCGGCCGAGCTGCCCAGCAGCAATGTGCTGCACGAAGGCCCGGCCATTCCCTTGGGCAAAAAGGGCGGTTTTTCCGGCACCCACATCTTGGTGCCGCGCCGGGGCGTGGTGGTTCACATCAATGCGTTCAACTTCCCCATTTGGGGTTTGCTGGAAAAGTTCGCGCCCAGCTTCTTGGCGGGCATGCCCACCATCGGCAAGCCGGCCACCGCCACCAGCTACCTGACCGAAGCCGTGGTGCGCATGATGAACGAGAGCGGCTTGCTGCCGCCGGGCGCATTGCAGCTCATCATCGGTGGCACGGGCGATTTGCTGGACCGCCTGACAGGTTCGGACGTGGTGACTTTCACCGGTTCCGCCGACACGGCCGCCAAGCTGCGCGTGCACCCCAACGTGATCCGCAACTCCATTCCCTTTAATGCCGAAGCCGACTCGCTGAACTGCGCCATCTTGGGCCCCGATGTGAGCCCGGACGATGAAGAGTTCGACCTGTTTGTCAAAGAAGTTGCCCGCGAAATGACGGTGAAGGCCGGGCAGAAGTGCACCGCGATCCGCCGCAGCATCGTGCCCGCCCAACACTTGGACGCCGTGATCGAGCGCTTGAGCAAGCGCTTGGCCGGTGTGGTGGTGGGCGACCCTGCTGTGGAGGGCGTTCGCATGGGCGCTTTGGCCTCTCATGCCCAGCAGGCCGACGTGGCCGAGCGCGTGGCCCTGCTGCGCCAGAGCGCCGAGTGCGTGTTCGGCGGCGAGCCCATCAGCCCACGCGGCGAGGGCACCGAGGCGGGTGCCTTCTTCGGCCCCACCGTGCTGCTGGCGCGCAAGCCACTGGAGACCGCGTCGGTCCATGATGTCGAAGCCTTCGGCCCCGTCACTACCCTGATGCCCTACAGCGATATTGAGGAAGCACTGGCGCTGGCCGCACGCGGCCAAGGCAGCTTGGTCGCCAGCTTGGTGACCCGCAGCCCGCAAGTGGCGGCGCGGGTCGTGCCCGAGGTGGCTGCCTTGCATGGCCGTATCTTGGTGCTGGACCGCGAAGCGGCGGTGGATAGTACCGGCCACGGCAGCCCGCTGCCGATGCTCAAGCATGGCGGCCCGGGCCGCGCCGGTGGTGGTGAAGAGCTGGGCGGCATTCGCGCCGTCAAGCATTTGCTGCAGCGCACGGCGGTGCAGGGCTCGCCCACCATGTTGGCGGCTGTGACCGGCGAGTTTGTGCGCGGGGCTGCGCGCATCGAGACCGACGTGCACCCCTTCCGCCGTTGCTTTGAAGACCTGCAGATTGGCGAGAGCCTGACCACCCACCGTCGCACGGTGAGTGAAGCGGACATCGTCAACTTTGGCGGTATTTCGGGCGACTATTTCTACATGCACTTTGATGCGATCGCCGCCAAGGACACCCAGTTTGGCCAGCGCATTGCGCACGGCTACTTTGTGTTGTCGGCCGCAGCGGGCTTGTTTGTCAGCCCAGCCCCCGGCCCGGTGTTGGCCAACTACGGCTTGGACACCTTGCGCTTTGTGAAGCCCGTGGCGATTGGCGACACCATCCAAGCGCGGCTGACCGCCAAGCGCAAGATCGACCGCATGAAGGTGGACGACAAGGGCCGCGGCCAAGGCGTTGTCGCCTGGGACGTCGAAGTGATGAACCAGGATGGCGAGCTGGTGGCCAGCTACGACATCCTGACCCTCGTGTCTAAACGCGGCGTGTAAGCGCACCCGAACCCTCACTGGAGCAAGCCCTCACCATGGACTTCACCATTGCAAGCATCCTGGCACTGGACGGTGTCACCAACGGTGCGGTCTACGCGCTGCTGGCCCTGGCCACTGTGCTGGTGTTCACCGTCACCCGGGTGATCTTCATCCCTCAAGGTGAATTCGTCACCTTTGGCGCTTTGACCTTGGCCGTGTTGCAAACCGGCAAGACGCCTGACACCGTGTGGTTCCTGCTGGCCTTGGCCGTGCTGGTGGCGGTGATGGACGCAGTGGCGGGGGTGCGCAGCGGTCGCTCACCGGGGCAGGTGGCGAGGGGCGTGCTCAAGACCATCGCCTTGCCGGTGGCGCTGGCGGTGTTCGTGCCCTGGGCTGCGCCGCAGCAGTTGCCCTTGAGCATCCAGGCGCTGATGACCCTGGCCATCGTCACGCCCATGGGCGGCTTGATCTACCGCGTGGCCTATGAGTCGCTGGCCGATGCTTCGGTGCTGGTGCTGCTGATCGTCTCGGTCGGTGTGCACATTGCACTCACGGGCCTGGGTTTGTATTTCTTTGGCGCCGAAGGTTCACGCAACCCGTCGTTCTGGGACGAGCGATTCAATGTGGGCGCCCTGGCCGTTTCAGGCCAAGCCTTGATCATGTTCGCTGCCTCTGGCGCTCTGATCTTGGCGCTCTACTTGTTTTTCGAGCGCAGCCTGTGGGGCAAAGCGTTGCGCGCGACGGCGGTGAACCGTCTCGGGGCACGGCTGATGGGCATCTCGGCCACGGGCGCGGGGCGCTTGGCCTTCACCTTGGCGGCCTTCTTGGGCGTGTTGTCTGGCCTGCTGATCGGGCCGACCACGACCATTTTTTATGAGTCAGGCTTTCTGATCGGCCTCAAAGGTTTTGTGGCGGCCGTGGTGGCTGGCCTCGCCAGCTATCCCTTGGCCCTGGTGGGTGCCCTGGGCGTGGGCTTGTTGGAGAGTTTTGCGTCCTTCTGGGCCAGTTCTTTCAAAGAGGTGATTGTGTTTGCATCCATCTTGCCCGTGCTGCTGTGGCGCTCGCTGCGTGACCCTCATGGGGAGGAACACTGATGCGCCGCCAATGGATGTTGCCGCTGTTTTGCGCGGCCATGCTGCTGCTGCCGGCGCTGTCGGTGCCTGACTTCTGGATCACCCAGCTCAATTACATCGGGCTTTCGGCCATCGTGGCCTTAGGCTTGGTCGTGCTCACTGGGGTCGCAGGCTTGACCTCGTTCGGGCAAGCCGCCTTTGTCGGGGTCGGGGCCTACACCTCCGCCTATTTGTCGGTCAATTGGGGTGTCTCGCCTTGGTTGACGCTTTTTGTTGGGCTGGCCCTGGCCGTGGTCGTGGCGGTGCTGCTGGGCGCGCTGACCTTGCGCATGTCCGGGCATTACCTGCCCTTGGCCACCATAGCCTGGGGCTTGGCGCTGAACTACAGCATGGCCAATATGAACTTTCTGGGCAAGTACGACGGCATTTTGGGCGTCCCGCCTTTGATGATCGGCGACATGAGTCTGGGCAGCGGCCGTGCGATCTATGTCTTGATTTGGCTGGTAGCCTTGGGTTCGGCCATTGCAGTCCTCAATCTGCTCGACTCACGGCCTGGGCGTGCGATCCGCTCGCTCAAAAGCGGCACCACCATGGCTGAAGCCATGGGCATTTCGACCTTCCGCTACAAGATGACCGCCTTTGTGTTGGCCGCCATCTTGGCCGCCATCTCGGGCTGGCTGTTTGCGCACTTTCAGCGCACGGTCAACCCCTCGCCCTTTGGCCTGAACCGCGGCATTGAAGTGTTGTTCATGGCGGTGTTGGGGGGCATTGGGCATGTCTGGGGTGCGTTTCTGGGCGCCGGGGTGGTCAAGTTCCTGGAAGACCAGTTGCAGGTCTTGCTCCCCTCGTTGCTGGGCAGCAGCGGCAACTTTGAGACCATTGTGTTTGGTGTCATCTTGGTGCTGGTGCTGAAGTACGCACCCGATGGCCTGTGGACCTTTGTGCAGCGGTGGCTCCCTCAACCCGCGCGCGTGCGCGACTGGGAGGGCTCAGAAGCGCTGCCCTCGCGCAGCAAACCTGCGATGGGGGAGGCGCTGCTGGAAGCGCGTGCTGTGCGCAAGGAGTTTGGCGGTTTGGTGGCCGTCAACGATGTGAGTTTCACCATCCGAGCCGGCGACATCATGGGCTTGATCGGCCCCAACGGCGCGGGCAAGTCCACCACCTTCAACTTGGTCTCGGGTGTGCTGGCACTGACCAAAGGCGAGGTCATCTTCCGGGGCCAGAACGTGGGCGGCATGAGCAGCCGCGAGATCGCGCGCATTGGTATGAGTCGCACTTTCCAACACGTCAAGATGATCCCCGAGATGACGGTGCTCGAAAACGTGGCGCTGGGGGGCTATCTGCGGACGCAAAGCGGTCCCGCTCGCGCCATGCTGCGCCTGGACCGCGCCGAAGAGAAGCGCCTCTTTGCCGAAGCCGAGCGCCAACTGGCCCGCATTGGCATGGTCGACAAGATGCACGAGTTGGCCGGCAACCTGCCCTTGGGACCACAGCGCCTGATGGAGATTGCCCGTGCCCTGGCCACCGACCCTGCCTTGCTGCTCTTGGATGAGCCGGCAGCAGGCCTTCGTCTGAAGGAAAAACAAGCCCTGGCCGAAGTGCTCAGGCAGTTAAAGCGGGAGGGGTTGTCCATCTTGCTGGTGGAGCATGACATGGACTTTGTGATGGGCTTGGTGGATCACATCACCGTCATGGAGTTTGGCACCAAGCTGATTTCGGGCACGCCTGCTGAAGTGCAAGCCAGCCCGGTGGTTCGAGCGGCCTATCTGGGCACGGAGCATTGATGATGAGCGCAACACCCTCCAAGCTTTCCGCCCCTCTCTTGCGCATTGAAGGTCTGCATGCTGGCTACGGCAAGGCCGAGGTCTTGTCGGGTCTCAACATCAGCCTGCCCAAAGGCGCGGTGGTGACGGTGATTGGCCCCAACGGCGCGGGCAAGTCCACCACGCTGAACGCCATCATGGGCGTACTGCCTTCGCGCGGCGTGATCGCGTTTGACGGCCAAGACTTGGCCCAAGTCAGTCTGGAAGATCGCGTGATGGCGGGCCTGGCCTTGGTGCCAGAGAAGCGCGAGCTCTTCACCACCATGGCCGTGGAAGACAACCTGGTCTTGGGCGGCTTTCGGCCCATGCGCCAAGGTGTGCCGCAGTGGCGCAGCACGCTCGATGAGGTCTATACCCTGTTCCCTCGGCTCAAAGAGCGGCGCACTCAATTGGCGGGCACGCTCTCGGGCGGCGAGCGCCAGATGTTGGCGGTGGGCCGGGCCCTGATGAGTCGCCCCAAGGTGCTGATGCTCGACGAGCCCAGCTTGGGCCTGGCCCCGCTGGTGGTGCGCGAGATCTTCCGCACGGTGACGCAACTGCGTGCGACCGGTGTGAGCATTTTGCTCATCGAGCAGAACGCGCGGGCGGCCCTTGAAGTGGCGGATTACGGCTATGTGCTCGAAACCGGCGCCATAGCCCTGGAAGGCCCAGCCAGCGACTTGGCCACCGACCACCGCGTGATCGAGACCTATCTTGGTGCCAAGCGGACCTGATCAAGTGACGTGATCTTCGTCACACTTGAGCGCGGGATACATCTGATTTCTTGAACAGCCCCTTTATCGCCCTCCATCTCGGTCGATGAGGCCCACTGGGTGAGACCGGTCTGCCTCCAGTGCAGTCCGCTCGCCGAGCTGTGTCGTTGAAAAGGGCTATGTCATGAAGTGTTTGCGTCAAGTGGGCGGGCGGCTGGCCGCTCTGTGGATGGGTGCAGCGGCGCTGCTCATTGCCGCTGCGGGGCCGCTGCAGGCCCAGCAGGCCGTGGTCGGTAGCAAGCTAGCGCCGGATCTGCGTCCCTACGCGACGGCGTCCAGCACCCTGCCTGAAGCGACATGGGCCAAGCGATTGAACAGCGGCATGCACGTCAAGGTGTTGATCGTGGCGTCCGGAACGGATGCGTCTTTGGGTGACTTGCGCAGTGACATCGTGGCCAAGGGCGGCTCGGTGTTCTACAACTATGTGTCGGTGCGGGCGTTGTCGGCGATGCTGCCGAGTGCTGCGCTGAACAGTGTTTCAGCCCGGGCCGATGTGCTCAGCATTTCGCCCAACCGGGCCACTGCTCGCCAAGCCAGCCTGCTGCAGGCCAGCACCGGCGCAGGTGACGAGTTAAGGGCCGTCAGTCCGCCGGGGCGCCCCGCTTTGGATGGGCGTGGTGTGGGCATCGCCGTCTTAGATTCGGGTATCGACTGGAACCACCGGAGTTTGATCGGGCCAGACGGCAAGAGCCGTGTCAAGGCGGCCATCGACATGGTCGAGATCGGCCGCAGGATCGCCGACAAGGGCTGGAGCAAGGGTGTGGACTTCTCACCCTTGTTGCGCATCGCCATGGCGACATCGGTCATCAAACTCGCTGATGGTGGTCTGCCTGCTGATGCCAAGCTGCCTGACCCCTATGGGCACGGCACCCATGTCGCTACCGCAGCCGCAGGCGCGGGCCGCTACCAGTTCCCCGACGCCAGTGGTGTGGCCCCAGGTGCTGCCCTCTATGACGTGCGGGTGCTGGATGAGCGCGGCGTGGGCAATATGGCGGATGTGTTGGCTGGCATCGACTGGGTGGTGCAAAACGCCCGCCTGGCTAATATTCGAGTGATGAACCTCAGCCTGGGGTCCAACTCCAACGAGTCCTTTCTGACGGACCCGCTGGCCCGCGCAGCGCGCAGCGCTGTGGCCACCGGCCTGGTGGTGGTCACGTCCGCTGGCAATGCGGGCAAGGATGAGCAGGGCCGCATGGTCTACGGCAGCATCACCTCGCCGGGCCATGATCCCTCAGTGATCACCGTCGGTGCTTCGAACATCAAAGACACTCCGGTGCGTGGTGACGACTTGATGACGACCTTCAGCTCGCGCGGTCCCACCCGCGGCGCTGTGGACTATGCCAATGGGCGGAGCTGGGTCGATAACTTGATCAAGCCCGATTTGGTGGCCCCGGGCAACAAGATCATCGCAGCGCTGTCCAGCGACAGGCGTGGCACGGTGGAGAGCTGGAACGTTCTGGCCACCACCTACCCCGAACTGACCCTGGTGCCCGGCGCGCGCCAAGCCCCAAAACAAACATTGATGTACTTGAGCGGCACCTCGGTCGCCAGCCCGGTGGTGGCCGGCGCAGCGGCTGTGCTGCTGCAGGCCAACCCGGGTCTGACGCCACCGCTGATCAAGGCCATCTTGCAATACACGGCGCAGCCGATGGCCGTGGGGGGGCTGCTGGAGCAAGGTGCGGGGCAGCTCAACCTGGAGGGGGCTGTGCGTTTGGCATCAGCTTTGCGCACGGACATCGGGCCAGCGATTGAGTCTGGCACATTGCGGCCTGGCGACAGGCTGCTGGCCTTGGGGCGCACCATGCCCGCTGAGTTCTCCGTTCTCAATGGTCAGCGCGTTCAATGGGGCCGACTGGTGACAGCCGGCGGCAGCCATGTGTTTTCAGGCAGCGCTTTGTTCACCCGGATGCAGCCCATCTACGATCCTCGGCTGACTTGGGCACGCCATTTGGTGTTGCGGGCAGACATTCAATGGTATGCGGCAGGCAGGCTGATTCCGGCGATGGCGGTGCCGTCCGCCATCGTTGAGCGGCAGGCCAAGGACACGCCACTGATCACCCCGGGTGTGCGTCTGCTGGACGGTACGCTGGGTTCCTCAGCCGGGCAAGGTCGTGCTTTGCTCAGCCCCGTGACCCTGCTGGCGAGCCGCGCCACCGGTGCCAAAGCGCCAGTCCTGAGCAAAGGCTTTAGAAGCACCCGAGGGGGCTTGATGGCTGAGGGCTTTGTCTTGAGCGAGGGCTTTGTGCTGAGCGAAGGTTTTGTGCTCAGCGAGGGCTTCGTTTTGAGCGAAGGTTTTGTGCTGAGCGAGGGCTTCGTGCTGAGTGAAGGTTTTGTGCTGAGCGAGGGCTTTGTGCTGAGCGAGGGCTTTGTGCTGAGCGAGGGCTTTGTCTTGAGCGAGGGCTTTGTGCTCAGTGAAGGCTTTGTCCTGAGTGAGTCCTTGCCGGACCCGCTGGGTGCCAACAATCGCACCTTGCTGGGCGACTGAAACAGCAAACTCCGCACCGTTGGCCGCATGCAGCGATGCATGCGGCCTTTTCGTTGGCGCGCCGCGCTGATGATCGGCGTGCACAGAGGGCTCAAGCTGAGCGCAGTTTCGTCCGAAATTATTGAACGGCAGCACCTTGCTGCCGCCCTCTTTTGTTGTCCGCCACAACCGTGCACGCTGAATCTAAACCTGCAACAGGCCTTTGGTCGCGCTTCGCGGCCCGTCACCTGTTTGACTACAACCCTGCCGCCACGCGACTTTGGCTGGTGATTGTGGGGTGTGGCGCAGCAGTCGGAGCCTGGAGCGTTGCAGAGGTGGTGCGGATGGCGCCTGCCCAATGGGCTGTCATTGGACTCTGCACCGTGCTGGCGGTGCTGGCCTCCTTGGTGCCGGTACGAATTCCTCGCACCAAGACCTCGTTCACGGTCTCGGACTTGTTCCTCTTTTACCTGCTGATCAGCCATGGCCCGGCCGCTGCCGCGCTGGCAGCCGGCGTGGAAGGGGCGTTTGCGGCCATCAAGACGTCCAAGCGCCTGACCAGTCGTCTCAGCACCCCGGCGGCGGCGGCCGTGGGCTTTGCCAGCGCCGGGCTGGTGTTTGAGCAAGTCCGCATGCTGTTGGCACCTTGGCTTCGAGCGGAAGTAGCCAGCATGGTGGGCGTCTGCCTGGCAGCCATGCTGCCTTTCATCTGCACCACATTGCCATTGACCTCCGTGCTGGCGCTCAAGCAAGGGCGAGCGGTATCGCTGAAGCAGTGGTGGAGCCAGTGCAGTTGGTTTGGCGCGATTTACCTCGGCTCAGCCATGGCGGCATCCATCGGGCACATGAACACGGTGCAATTCGGCGCATCAGCCTTGGTGACCGCCGTGGCGGTAGTGTTCGCCATCATCATGCTGATGCGGGTTTCGCTGGACAAACAAGAGGCCGAGCACCAAGCGCAAGAAGTGCGGCTGCAAGAGGCGCAGCGCGAGGCCGAGCTGGGCCAGTTGCGTTTTACGGCCTCCTTCACGCACGCGGGCGTGGGCATGGCCATTGTCGATCCGGTGGGCAACGTGGTGCAGGTCAATAAGGCCTTGTGTCGGCTGTTGAAATCGCCCGAGCCCGCGATGCTGGGCAAGCCCTTCAGCGCGTTTTTGCACGACGGTGACGTCGACCTGTTCACTCGTACGCTGGACAATGCCACGCAGCGTGCAGATGATGCCTTTTCTATCGAGCTACGCTGCATCACCCCAACGGGCGATGAGCCCTGGGTGACGCTGCATTGCAGTCAGTTTGACGACCCCGGGCACTCTGGCACCTTCCGCATCTACCAATTGCATGACATCACTTCGCAGCGCGAAGCCGAGAGTCGCCTGCAACACATTGCCTATCACGACAGCCTGACCGACCTGGCCAACCGCAACTGCTTTGGCGCTGCGCTCACCGTGGCCGTTGAACGCAGCCGCAGCGATGCCCAGATTCGATTTGCGGTGATGTTCTTGGATCTCGACCGCTTCAAGATCGTCAACGACAGCCTGGGGCACTTGGCCGGCAACGAGCTGTTGCGCGAGGTCGCACAACGCCTGCGTCAGTGCGTGCGCCCGAGCGATTTGGTCGCTCGTTTAGGCGGCGATGAGTTTGCGATCCTGCTGAATGCCGTCAGCACGGTTGAGGTGGGCACGCGGCTGTCCGAACGGGTCCTCGAAGCCTTGATGCGCCCTGTGTCCATCAATGGCACGGAACTGATTCCTGGGGCCAGCATAGGCATCACCTTCAGCGACTTGGGCTATCGCACCGTGGATGAAGTCTTGCGCGACGCTGACCTTGCCATGTACGAGGCCAAGGGCGCAGGGCGCGGCCGTGTGGTGGTGTTTGACCAATCTATGCACGAGCGCATTGCGGACAAATTAGCCTTGGAAGCCGACTTGCGCAAAGCGATTGGAGCAGGGCAGTTAAGCGTGGTGTTTCAGCCTATCTTTGACCTGGACCCCTATCGACTCAGCGGCTTTGAGGCGCTGGCGCGCTGGACACATCCGGAGCGTGGCCCGATCAGTCCGTCGGTGTTCATCGCCTTGGCCGAGGAGTCCGGTCACATTGAGGCGCTGACGCACTGGGTGATTGAGCACTCCGTTGCACAGTTGTCGCAGTGGCTGCAAGAGGTGCCCGCCATGACGCACTTGGACATGCATGTGAACATCTCTAGCCATGACCTAACTCGGCCTGGCTTGGTGGAGCATGTGCAGCAGGTGCTGACGCGCCACCAATTGCCCGCGCACCACCTCACCTTGGAGATCACCGAGACCATGCTGATGAATGAGCTGGAGGTCTCGCTGAAATACCTGCAGGGCTTGCGCGATGCCGGGATCCGCTTCTCGATAGACGACTTCGGAACGGGCTATTCCTCGCTGGCCTATCTCAGCACCTTGCCGCTGGACAGCCTGAAGATCGACCGGTCCTTTGTGATGGGCATGGAAGCCCAGCCGCAGAACGTCGAGATCGTGCGGGCGGTGATGAACCTGGGCAAGTCGCTGGGCAAGACGGTCATCGCTGAGGGCATTGAGCAGCCTCAGCAACTGCAGATCTTGCGCAGCCTAGGGGTGCCGCGAGGGCAGGGTTACCTGCTGAGCAAGCCCCTGAAGGCAGAGCAGGTGCCGGCGCTGTTGGCCGTACCGGCTGCGTCAGCGGCCTGAGCCGGCGGGGTAGATGGCCAAGTAGTGGTTGGCCACCACGGGCTGGCGATGGCGATCAAGTTGACGCATACGGCGTTCTAGATCGCCCATGTCGGCAGAGGCTGCCAAGAAGCGCTCGTCAGACGAGGTGGTGTGATGGGCTTGGCGAGAAAAGGCGACACGCGTGGCGCCCATGAGTGCAGTGATGATGTTCATGATGTGGTGATCCAGCAGGCAGCGGGTGACCCTGCGCTGCAAACAACAGCGGCGGAACGGGTGGTTCCGTGCTGGTTTAGGTAAAAACCCTGACCAACAGTGTAAACCCTTACCTCGCTGCCCTGCCATGCTGAAAACGCATGAACCCAGGCTAATTGAGGCTTTTGCCCTGACGGTGATTGCCCTCTAGCGTGCTGGCTGCAGGCGTTCAGGCGACAGGTAGTGCTGGCGGAAGGCCTCAAACGGCCACTGCTCTGCGCACTCGATACTGGCTTGCTCAACCAGCGATTTCGCAGCCAAAGCAGACCAATGCTGGGCCGCATCCGCTGGCCACCCCAAACCGGCAAGGCGCGCTTGCACCAGAGCTGAACGCTCTGCCACAAAGGGCATGAACTCCCCCGCGTGCTGTTCGATAATGGCCGCCAGCGCCCGGGCCGAAGGCAGGGTGTCGGGCGCGGTCAGCGAGGCTTGGGCCGCAGCCACTGCGGCCTGATGCGGCATGTCAGGCAGCCCTTGGGCATCATCTAGCGCGCGCGCAATGGGCAGGCAAGCCTCTAGCAGCTCAGCGGCCCATGCCGTGAGCAAGACGGGCTGGCCCTCGCGCTCCAACATCAAGCCGGGCTCACGGCCGCGTGCGGCGGTCAGGTGCTGGTTGTTGCCCAAAGCGGCAATCTCCGCCGGATGGTCGGGTGGGCTGTCTGACAGCAAGCAGTGCATCAGAAACACATCCAACAAGCGCATGGTGGAGGTGGCAATGCCTACATCCTCGAACGGGTCGAGGTCCATGCAGCGCACCTCAACGTACTCCACCCCGCGTTCGCGCAGCGCATGCAATGGGCGCTCGCCTGAGTGAATAGCCCGCTTGGGGCGAATGGTGCCGTAGAACTCGTTTTCAATCTGCAGCAAGGTGGTGGAGAGCTGGCGATACACCCCTTGCGTTCCTTGCAGCCCGATGGCCTCATAGGCCGGATAGGGCTGTGTCATCGCCGCTTGCAAAGAGGCACCATAGCCGTCCAAGCCGTTGTAGCTCACGGCCAGCGAGGCCTGGGCATCGCTTTGGTAGCCCAAGCGCCCCATGCGCAAAGAAGTGCCGTAGGGCATGTGCAGGGTATTCGGGCCCAAGGCTTGCAATTCGTGTGCTTGACCCTTGACGAAGCAGCTGCAGACGGCGGGTGAGGCCCCGAACAGCCACAACAGCAAAAATGAGTGACGCCGAAAATTTCGGATCAACGCAAAGTACTCGTCGCTGCTGGTGCCAGGCATCGACCAGTTGTAGTGGATGCCTGAGATGGTCTGCATACGGCGGCCATAGCGGTAGCCCAGGCCACGCCGATACACCGTCTTGGCCATGCCAATGTTGGAGCGGCCGTACTGACCGAGTGGAATATCGGAGTCCAGTTCAGGCAAGCGACAGGGCATACTGGACACCCACAGGCGCTCTTCACCTTCGCTGGCCAAAGCGCGAGCGACGACCTGATGCAAGGCAGTCAGTTCGGCCGTGCAGGCTTCGGCGCTGGGATGAACGCCGGTGACCATCTCGATCTGCGACTCGCAGAAATCAGTGGTGATGTGCGGGTGGGTGAGTGCAGAGCCCAGCGCTAAAGGGTGGGGCGTCATCGCCAATTGGCCGTCGGGCAGGCTGCGCAGGCTCTCCTTCTCTACGCCACGCTGCAGGCTTTGCAGACGGTGGGCGGGCAGGGCGTTCAGGCGCTTGAGCAAGTCAGTCAACAGCACATCTCCTTGGTGAATCGCCCATTGGACGCGATTTCTGTGACATTTGCAGGGCACGGGTCTTGGGCAGCGACAATCGACGCTTTTCCGCCCCCACCTGACTGACACGCTCATGGCCATTCAATGGTTCCCCGGCCACATGCACGCCACGCGCAAAGCGCTGGAAGAACGCATCAAATCCATCCACGTGGTCATTGAGATGCTGGACGCCCGATTGCCCGGCTCTAGCAGCAACCCCTTGCTGGCCCAGTTGGCCCACGGCAAGCCAGCGCTGAAGATTTTGAACAAGCAAGACTTGGCCGACCCCGCCAAGACCGAGCGCTGGCTGGCCCACTTCAATGCCCAGTCGGTGACGCGCGCCATAGGCCTGGACGCCAGCATGAAGGCGCCTGCACGGCGCTTGGTAGACGAATGCCGGCTACTGGCCCCTAACCGGGGCGGCATGGCCAAGCCACTGCGGGTACTGATTTGTGGCATCCCCAATGTGGGCAAGTCCACGCTGATCAACACCTTGATGGGCAAGAAGGCTGCCAAGACCGGCGATGAGCCGGGCATCACCAAGAACGAACAGCCGCTGCAGTTGGCGTCGGATGTGATCCTTTACGACACGCCGGGCATGCTTTGGCCGCGCATCAATGTCGAGGAAAGCGGCCTGCACCTGGCCGCCAGCGGCGCCGTGGGCCGCAATGCCTTTGATGAAGAAGAGGTGGCGTTGGGGCTGCTGGCCACGCTACGGCGTCATTACCCGCAAGCGGTGGTTCAGCGCTATGGCCTGAGTGGGCTGGACGCCCTGCCGGACGATGAAGTGTTGCAAGCCATTGGGCGCAAGCGCGGGGCGGTGATGTCCGGTGGGCGCATCAACCTGCAAAAAGCGGCGGAGATTTTGCTCAACGACTTCAGGGCGACCGAGTTGGGCCGATTGACGCTAGAGACGCCCGAGGAGTTGGCCGCTTGGCAAGAGCGGGCCGTGGTGGCCGATGCCAAGCGCGAGGCCCGCAAAGCCGCGATCAAGGCGGGCAAGGCCGGGCGGGCACCGCTGATCTTGCCGCCCGAGGCCGACGAGCCCGGCGAAGCACCCTGACAGTGCAAATCCGGGGCTGTGCGGGCGCTGGGAGTCTTTAGAATCTGTGTGCAAGCGCACAAAGCTTGCTGAGTTCATTAAATCAGCTTTTCCCATCAGGAGTCCTGCTGCATGCCTTCTACACGCCGGGCACCTGCCGAAGCCACCGCCGCTGCCCCCGAAGGCCTGCGCATCCTCAAGAAGTACCCCAATCGCAGGCTTTACGACACCTCGGCCAGCACCTACATCACGCTGGCGGATGTGAAACAAATGGTGCTGGAAGGCTTGACCTTTGAAGTGCGGGACGCCAAAACGGGCGAAGACCTGACCCGCAGCATCCTGCTGCAAATCATCTTGGAAGAAGAGACCGGCGGCATGCCGATGTTCTCCTCTCAGATGCTGGCCCAAATTATTCGTTACTACGGCCATGCCATGCAGGGCATGATGGGCTCGTACCTGGAAAAGAACCTCCAAACCTTTGTGGACATGCAAGCGCGTCTGGCCGACCAGACCCGTGGCATGGTGGACCCCAAGGCCTTCACGCCAGAGATGTGGACCCAGTTCATGAGCGGGCAGGCGCCGGTCATGCAGGCCTTGATGGGCAACTATTTGGAGCAATCCAAGAACTTGTTCGTGCAGATGCAAGACCAGGTTCAGCAGCAAACCACGGGCGTCTTTCCGGGCTTTCCGGGCTTTCCCGGCGTGCCACCCAAGAGCTGAGTTGGGGCAGGGTGTCCTTGGGCTCCCGAGGGCGGGCGAGGTTTGCGACAATCGCGCCCCATGACCACACAAGCTTCGACGACCAGCGCAGACGCTGGCCGCACCCCCACCATCGGTTTTGTCTCTTTGGGTTGCCCCAAGGCCCTGACCGACTCCGAGTTGATCCTCACCCAGCTATCCGCCGAGGGCTATCAAACCAGCAAGAGCTACCAGGGCGCGGACCTGGTCATCGTCAACACCTGCGGCTTCATTGACGATGCCGTCAAAGAGAGCCTGGACGCCATTGGCGAAGCCCTGGCCGAAAACGGCAAGGTCATCGTCACCGGCTGCTTGGGGGCCAAGCAAGGCCAGGGCGGCGGCAATTTGGTGCGCGAGGTGCACCCCAAGGTGCTGGCCGTGACCGGGCCCCACGCCACCCAAGAGGTGATGGATGCGGTGCACCAGCATGTGCCCAAGCCCCACGACCCCTTCATCGACTTGGTGCCGAATTGGGTCAATGGGGCCGGCATCAAGCTCACACCCAAGCATTACGCTTACCTGAAGATCTCCGAGGGCTGCAACCACCGCTGCACCTTTTGCATCATCCCCAGCATGCGCGGCGATTTGGTCTCGCGCCCGGTGGGCGATGTGCTGAATGAGGCCAAGGCCTTGTTTGAAGGCGGCGTCAAAGAGCTGCTGGTGGTGAGCCAAGACACTTCTGCCTACGGTGTGGACGTGAAGTACCGCACCGGCTTCTGGAACGGTGCGCCCGTCAAGACCCGCATGCTGGACCTGGTAGAAAAGCTCGGCGAGCTAGCCCGCGCCCACGGCGCCTGGGTACGCCTGCACTATGTCTATCCGTATCCGCATGTCGATGAGGTGCTGCCGCTGATGGCCTCGGGCTTGGTGCTGCCTTACCTGGACGTGCCCTTTCAACATGCCCACCCCGATGTCTTAAAGCGCATGAAGCGCCCAGCCAGCGCAGAGCGCAACCTGGAGCGCATCCTGCGCTGGCGCGAGATCTGCCCCGAGTTGGTGGTGCGTTCGACCTTCATTGCCGGCTTCCCCGGCGAGACGGAAGACGAGTTCCAGACCCTGCTCGACTTCTTGCATGAAGCACAAATCGACCGCGCCGGCTGCTTTGCCTACTCGCCCGTGCAAGGCGCAACCGCCAACGAATTGCCTGGGGCCTTGCCCGATGCCGTGCGCGAAGAGCGCCGCGCCCGCTTCATGGCCGAGGCAGAGGCCATTTCCATCGCCCGCTTGCAGCGCCGCGTGGGCCAAGTCATGCAAGTGCTGATGGACAGCGCTCCCGCGCTGGGCCGCAAAGGCGGCGTCGGCCGCAGCTATGCCGACGCGCCCGAAATCGACGGCACTGTGCGCGTGGGCCCTCCCGCAAAGGCTTCTACGCAGTTGCGCGTGGGCGAATTCGCCAAGGTGCGCATCGTCGGTGTGGATGGTCATGACTTGGTGGGTGAAGCCGTTTGAGAGACTAAACCCATGAGCCAACACCCCACCGACCCCGCCACCACGCAAGCTCAACACCCCTATACCGCGCCAGAGGGCTTTGAGTCCCCGGCGGTGCCGGTGTACAAAGGCTCGACGGTGTACTTCCCCACGGTGGCCGATTTGCGGGCGCGGCAGTGGGTGGACAAGTCGGCCTATACCTATGGGCTGCATGGCACGCCGACCACCTTCACGCTGGAGGCTCGGCTAGCCACGCTGGAACATGCCGAGCACGTGCTGTTGGCGCCCAGCGGTTTGTCGGTGATCACCGTGGTGGACATGGCGCTGCTGAGCCAGGGCGATGTGGTGCTGTTCCCGGACAACGTCTACTTCCCCAACCGCGACTTCACACGCAACGAGCTGGCCCGCTGGGGCATTGGGCACGCGGTGTATGACGCGATGGATGTGGCCTCGCTGGCGGCAGCGCTGACACCAGGGGTCAAGCTGGTGTGGCTGGAAGCGCCGGGCTCGGTGACGCTGGAGTTCCCAGACTTGACGGGCTTGATCGCCTGCATCCGCGCCAAAGCACCACACGCGGTGATTGCGCTGGACAACACCTGGGGCGCTGGGCTGGCCTTCAACCCGTTTGAGATGCGGGGGGAGGACGGCCAGGACTACGGCGTAGACCTGACGGTGCATGCGCTCACCAAGTACCCCTCCGGTGGGGGCGATGTGCTGATGGGCTCCATCGCTTGTCGCGATCAGGCTTTGTATGAGCGCCTGGCCTGGACCCACAGCCGCTTGGGGCTGGGCGTGGGGGCCAATGATGTGGAACTGGTGCTGCGCGCCATGCCCAGCCTGCACCTGCGCTATACCGCGCAAGACGCTGCGACCCGCCGCATTGCCCAATGGGCGCAAGGGCAGGGCGGTGTGCGGCGGGTGCTGCACCCTGCCATGACGGATTCACCCGGGCACGTCCACTGGGCGCGGTTGTGTACGGCGGCGGCGGGCTTGCTGACGCTGGAGATGGACCCCGCGCTGGCGCCTGAGCGCGTCGATGCCTTTGTGGATGGTCTCAAGCATTTCCGCATTGGCTGGAGCTGGGGCGGGCCAGTGAGCTTGGCCGTGCTCTACCAGGCCAAAGGCATGCGCAAACTGAGCACGCCTTATGAGGGCGTGCTGGTGCGCCTATGCATCGGGTTGGAGTCGGTGGACGATTTGATCGCCGACCTGGGGGCCGGTCTTACCGCTTTGCGTTGAAGTTGCCGCTGGCGGCGTAGGCCTCGCAAGCTGCCACCAGACGCTTGGCAATGCCTACTTCGTAGGAGGAGTGCCCCGCATCGGGCACCACCCGCAGCACCGAGCCCGGCCAAGCGTCATGCAGCGCGTGGGCATAGCGCACCGGGCAAATCACGTCGTAGCGCCCATGCACGATGAAGCCGGGCAGGTGGGCGATGCGGGGCATGTCGTCCAACAACTGTTGAGGCCGCAAAAAAGCCTTGTGCGCGAAGTAGTGGGCTTCAAGGCGGCCAACGCCCAAGGCCACGGCTTCGCTGCCAAAGGCATCCACGGTGCTGGCTTGAGGGATCAACTCCAGGCATGAGCCCTCATAGCGGCTCCAGGCCTGAGCAGCGGCCACCGCCACAGCACGGTCGGGGCTGGCCATGCGGCGCTGGTAGGCGCCCAGCAGATCATGCCGCTCATCGGCGTTCACATGGGCCGCAAAGGCCTCCCACTCACGCGGGAAGAACTGGCGTACGCCATATAGCCACCAGTTGATTTCTTCATCGCTGACCAGCCAGATGCCCCGCAGCACCAGGCCCAAGCATCGCTGCGGATGGGCCTGGGCATAGGCCAATGACAAGGTCGAGCCCCAGGATCCGCCAAACACCAGCCATTGCTCGATGCCCATCATCGCACGCAGGCGCTCGATATCTTCGATGAGCAAAGGCGTGGTGTTGTCCTGCGTCTCACCCAGGGGCGTGGACTGGCCCGAGCCGCGCTGGTCGAACAAGATGATGTGGTACTGCGCCGGGTTGAAAAAGCGGCGGCTTTTCGGCGAGATGCCCGCCCCCGGCCCACCATGCAAAAAGATGACCGGAATGCCGGCCGGGTTGCCGCAGGCCTCCCAATACAGCGTGTGGGTGTCGTCCACGGCCAAACGGCCGGTACGATAAGGCGAGAGCGGTGGGTACAGCACGTCATCGACAGTCATCGCGCATCACTCCTTGCTCGACGAGATAGCGTGGCGCATCAATCGGCCCTTCTCCCGCTCCCACTCGCGCTCTTTGATGGTCTCGCGCTTGTCGGCCTTGTCCTTGCCCTTGGCCAGGGCAATGTCCGCCTTCACCAAGCCGCCCTTGAAGTGCAGGTTCAGCGGCACAAGCGTAAAACCGCGCTGCTCAATCTTGCCGGTGAGGCGCCGAATCTGGTCCTTGCTCATCAAGAGCTTTTTGGTGCGGTCGGCCTCGGGGCTGACATGGGAGGAGGCCGAGCGCAGGGCGTTGATGCGGCAGCCGATCATGTAGAGCTCACCATTGCGGATGTGTACATAGCCATCGGTGAGCTGCACCTGCCCGGCGCGGATGGCCTTGACCTCCCAGCCCTGCAGCACCACGCCGGCCTCGAACTGTTCTTCGATGTGATATTCGAATCGGGCGCGGCGGTTTTCAGCGATGAGTGCGGACATGAAGCGTGTGCAAGGGCTGTGAGGGCAGGGCACCAAGCGCCCTAGAATCCTGGCATTGTATGAAGCAAGTCAAAAAGTCTGTTCTGCTTTGGTACTCGCCCGCCGAGATGTACCGCCTGGTGACGGAAGTGCCCACCTATCCGCAGTTTTTGCCCTGGTGCGAGCGCGGCGAAGTCCTGAGTGAGGACGAGGCCGGCATGACGGCCCGCATCCACCTCGCCTATGCGGGCGTGCGACACGCCTTCACCACCCGCAACACCCACACCAAAGACAGCTTGGTCACCGTCAGTTTGGTGGATGGTCCCTTTTCGCTCTTGGAGGGCGCTTGGCAGTTTGCGCCCTTGGGCCGCCCTGGTGGCGAGGCGGAAGCCTGCCGCATCGAGTTCGAGCTGCGCTATGCCTTTTCCAGCCGCCCCTTGGAGGTCGTCTTGAGCCCCGTGTTCGACAAAGTGGCCAATACCTTCGTCGACTCTTTCGTCACGCGTGCGGAGCAGGTCTATGGCGCACGCTGAACCACAGACAGTGATCGACGTGCTGGTCTGCTTCAGCCCGCAGCCGCGCGAGGTTGAAGAGGTATCACTTCAGTTACCCCTTGGCAGCACGGTGGCGCAAGCTGTGGTGGCCAGTGGCTTGCTGGCCAAACATGGCTTGGCCTTAGACGAGCACTTGGTTGTGGGCGTGTGGATGAAGCTCAAGCCCTTGGACACCGTGCTGCGCCAAGACGACCGGGTAGAAATCTACCGCCCCCTCAAGGTCGACCCCAAGGAAGCGCGGCGCCAGCGCTATCGCAAACAGAAGGCCACCTGACTCACTGGCAGTTGTCTAAGACCAGTTGACGCAAGCGCTGCGATTCGGCTCCGCGGGCTTTGTCGTCCAAAAACTCGCGCTCGCCCTTTTCATTGGCCCGCGCAATGCGCATGCCGCCATCGACGGCGGCCAAATCGTTGCGAGCACGGCGGCAGGTGTCTGCCTTCTGTGCTGCTTGCTTTTCTTTCGTGGCCTGCTGGGCCACCTGGTCCGCAGCGATCTTGTCGGCCGCCAGCTTGCGCTTCTTGGCTTCCAATTCGTTGTCTTTGCGCTGAGGCGTCGATGCCGCTGGACTGGCCTCCACAGGGGCTGCGGCGATCGTACGCGGCGCTCCTGCGGCAGCGGGGCGCTGGATGATGGCGCTCTCGGGCACAGAGGCTGCAGGCGGCCTGTCACTGACCTGAACACGGCCATCGGCGTCGCGCCACTTCCAGATATTTTGTGCCTGAGCGGCCATGGTCATAGTCAGGACCATGATGCCCAAGACAGCAGCGCGGTAAGTGTTCATGGCAGAGCTGGGAGGTGACGCAGTGGCCGATAGGGCCAGAGTGTAGACGGCCCGGGCGAAACCGGGCACGTACGATTTCACACACCCGCCGACCGGGGTTGCGCGCGCAGACCTCCGTATAATCGACTTTTGCGACTGGAGTTTTCCCCATGCGCCTACTCGGCAAAGCGCTGACCTTCGACGATGTGTTGTTGGTGCCAGCGTATTCCCAGGTTCTGCCCCGAGACACCTCGCTGGCAACCCGTTTGTCCCGCAACATCACCCTGAACCTGCCCTTGGTCTCTGCGGCGATGGACACGGTCACAGAAGCCCGCTTGGCCATTGCCATTGCCCAAGAGGGCGGTATTGGTATCGTGCACAAAAATCTCACGCCTAAGCAGCAGGCGGCTGAGGTCGCCCGCGTCAAGCGCTATGAGTCGGGCCTGTTGAAAGACCCCATCACTATCGCTCCCGGCGCCCGCGTTCGTGACGTGATGGAGTTGAGCCGCGCGCACGGCATCTCCGGCTTCCCCGTGGTCGAAAACGGCCGGGTGGTCGGCATCATCACCGGGCGCGACCTGCGTTTTGAGACTCGCTTGGATGCGCCAGTCAAAGAGATCATGACACCGCGCGAGCGCCTGGTCACGGTCAAAGAAGGCGCCTCGCTGGAAGAAGCCAAGTCTTTGATGCACAAGCACAAACTCGAACGCGTGCTGGTGCTGAATGCCAATGACGAGTTGCGCGGCTTGTTCACCGTCAAAGACATCACCAAGCAAACCAGCTTCCCGAACGCTGCACGCGATGCCCACGGCAAGCTGCGCGTGGGCGCCGCTGTGGGGGTGGCCGAGGGCACTGAGGAGCGCGTGGAGTTGTTGGTGCGTGCCGGTGTGGATGCCCTGGTGGTAGACACGGCGCACGGCCATTCGGCGGGCGTGATTGAGCGCGTGCGCTGGGTCAAGAAGAACTTCCCGCAGGTGGATGTGATCGGCGGCAATATCGCCACCGGCGCTGCGGCCCTGGCCTTGGTTGAGGCGGGCGCCGACGGCGTCAAGGTCGGTATTGGCCCCGGCTCCATCTGCACCACCCGCATCGTGGCCGGCGTGGGCGTACCTCAAATCACGGCCATCGACAACGTGGCCACAGCGCTGGCTGGCACCGGCGTGCCCTTGATCGCCGATGGCGGCATTCGCTACTCGGGCGATATAGCTAAGGCCATTGCGGCCGGTGCCAGCGCGGTGATGATGGGCGGCATGTTTGCGGGCACTGAAGAGTCCCCGGGTGAGGTCTTTCTCTACCAAGGCCGCAGCTACAAGGGCTATCGCGGCATGGGCTCCATTGGCGCCATGAAGGACGGCTCGGCAGACCGTTACTTCCAAGAGAACGACGAGTCCAGCAACCCCAACAACGACAAGCTGGTGCCTGAAGGCATTGAAGGTCGCGTGCCCTACAAGGGCTCCATGATCTCCATCGTCTACCAGATGGCCGGTGGCTTGCGGGCGTCCATGGGCTATTGCGGTTGCGGCACCATTGACGACATGCGCAACAAGGCCGAGTTTGTGGAGATCACGTCGGCGGGCATTCGCGAAAGCCATGTTCACGATGTGCAGATCACCAAGGAAGCCCCGAACTACCGGATGGAGTGAGTTTTTCTCCACCACTTCATGCGCCCGGTCACTGACCGGGCGCAGTTTTTCCTGCAACACCCAAGCCCCCATGGATACCGCCCCCACTGATGTGCGCCCGCCGGCCTCTCGGCCAGCGGCCATGCGCTTCATCATGCTCACCGTGCTGTTGGACATGATGGCCATCGGGCTCATCATTCCGGTCTTGCCTGCCTTGGTGGGCTCTTTCACGAGCAATCAGACCGAGCAGGCCGAGGCCTACCGCTTGGTGACCTTGGCGTTCGGGGCGGCCAATTTTGTGTGCTCGCCGCTGCTCGGTGCGCTGTCGGATCGCTTTGGTCGCAGGCCCGTGCTGTTGATCGGCCTGACAGGTTTGGCCATCAGCTTTTTCACCACGGCCTTGGCCACGGCGCTGTGGATGCTGATTGCGGTGCGCGTGCTCAGTGGCGCCATGCAGGCCAACGCAGCCGTCGCCAACGCCTACGCGGCAGACGTCTCCAGCCCCGAGGATCGTGCCAAGAACTTTGGTCTGTTGGGTGCCATGTTTGGCTTGGGGTTCATGTTGGGCCCGGTCTTGGGCGGCGTGCTGGGCGCCATCGACATTCATCTGCCCTTTTTTGTAGCGGGTGCATTGGCCGTGGTGAACGGCTTGTACGGCTACTTTGTGCTGCCGGAGTCCTTACCTGCAGACAAGCGCAGCGCATTCAATTGGGCCAAGGCCTCACCGCTGTCGGCCTTCAGGGCGCTCAATGCGCTGCAAGGCCTGGGGCCGCTGGTCGCCATCCTCGCGCTCTCCGGTCTGGCCCAGTTCACGCTGCACACCACCTGGGTGCTGTACACCCAAATGAAGTTTGGTTGGGGCCCACTCGAGAACGGCCTTTCTCTGTTCGCCGTGGGCCTGATGTCGGTGATCGTCCAGGGCGGCCTGATGGGCCGCTTGACCGCTTACTTTGGCGTCCCTCGCTTGGCTGTCTGGGGCTTGGTGTCTTCGGCCTGCTGCTTCCTGGCCTGGGGCTTGGCGCCCGAAGGCTGGATGATGTACGCCGTGATTGGCTTCAATGTGCTGGGCTTTGCCGCGCAATCGTCCATGCAGAGCCTGATCTCCAACGCCGCCGACGCCAGCAGCCAAGGCCAAACCATGGGGGCCGTGGCGGCCGTGAACAGCCTGATGGCGGCCATTGCGCCGCTGGTGGGCCCTTCACTGCTGGTGTGGGTGGGTCATTTGCCCAAGGGCGACTGGCGCATTGGTGCGCCGTATTACCTCTGCGCGGCCTTGCAGGCCACGGCTGCGCTGCTGGTGTGGCTGCATCTGCGCCGCCAGCTCCACTTTTCAGACACTTCAGCCAGCGCGACGCCGCGCTAACACGCCATGCATGACAAGATCCTGATCCTTGATTTCGGCTCCCAGGTCACACAGCTCATCGCGCGCCGAGTGCGCGAGGCGCATGTCTACTGTGAGATCCATCCGAACGATGTGTCGGATGACTTCATCCGCAGCTTTGCCCCCAAGGGCATCATCTTGTCGGGCAGCCATGCCAGCACCTATGAAGACCACCAACTGCGCGCGCCGCAGGCCGTGTGGGATTTGGGTGTGCCGGTGCTGGGCATTTGCTATGGCATGTTCACCATGACCGTCCAAAACGGCGGCGAGGTCGAGGCCAGCGATCACCGCGAGTTTGGCTATGCCGAAGTCCGGGCACACGGCCACACCCGCCTCTTACAGGGCATTGAAGACTTCAGCACGCCTGAAGGCCATGGCATGCTCAAGGTTTGGATGAGCCACGGTGACAAAGTCACCAAGATGCCGCCCGGCTTCAAGCTGATGGCCAGCACGCCAAGCTGCCCCATTGCGGGCATGGCCAACGAAGAAAAGGGCTACTACGCCGTGCAGTTTCACCCGGAGGTGACGCACACCGTGCAGGGGGCGGCCTTGCTAAATCGCTTTGTGCGGGACATTGCAGGCTGCCAAGGCGACTGGAAGATGACGGGCTACATCGATGAAGCTGTTTCCAAGATCCGGGAGCAAGTCGGCGACGAGGAAGTCATTCTCGGCTTGTCTGGCGGGGTCGACTCCTCTGTGGCCGCGGCCCTGATCCACCGCGCCATTGGCGACCAGCTCACCTGCGTGTTTGTAGACCACGGCCTGCTGCGCCTCAACGAAGGCGACATGGTCATGGACATGTTCGCTGGACGCCTGCACGCCAAGGTCATTCGCGTGGATGCCAGCGAGCTGTTCCTCGGTGCGCTCGCAGGGGTGACCGACCCTGAGAAGAAACGGAAGATCATCGGCGGCTTGTTTGTAGACGTTTTCAAGGCCGAGGCGGACAAACTCAAGGCCGGTACCGGCGGTCACAAGGGCGCCACTTTCTTGGCGCAAGGCACCATCTACCCCGATGTGGTGGAGAGCGGCGGCACCAAGACCAAGAAGGCCACCACCATCAAGAGCCACCACAATGTAGGCGGCTTGCCCGAGCAGTTGGGCCTGAAGCTGTTGGAGCCACTGCGCGAGTTGTTCAAAGACGAAGTGCGCGAGCTGGGCGTGGCGCTGGGCCTGCCTGCCGACATGGTCTACCGCCACCCCTTCCCAGGCCCCGGCCTGGGCGTGCGCATCTTGGGCGACATCAAACCCGAGTACGTGAAGCTGCTGCAACGCGCTGACGCCATCTTCATTGAAGAGCTGCGCGCCGCCAAAGATGCCTCGGGCAAGACCTGGTACGACCTGACCAGCCAAGCCTTCACCGTCTTCCTGCCCGTCAAGAGCGTGGGCGTGATGGGCGACGGCCGCACCTACGACTATGTGGTGGCCCTGCGCGCCGTGCAAACTAGCGACTTCATGACCGCCGACTGGGCCGAGCTGCCCTACAGCCTGCTCAAGAAAGTGTCCGGGCGCATCATCAACGAAGTGCGCGGCATCAACCGCGTGACCTACGATGTGTCCAGCAAGCCCCCCGCCACCATCGAGTGGGAGTGAGGCCGCGTTGACCGAGCTGCAGGCTGATACCTCTGCGCTATTGCCGCTGGAAGGTGTGCCAGGAGATGCCGCGTCGCTGAGCGAAGAACAGGCGCGCTTCAACCGCCTGTTGGCGCAGGTGCAGGGCCTGCGTGCGCGGGTGGAGCAATGGCAGGCGGCCGAGCTGCGCTTGCAGCGTGAGCGCCTCGGCGTCTCCGGACGCTGCCGCGCCTAGTTGCAACAGGCCCAGGAGGCGAAGAGCGCCGGTGGTGCTGACCATCGACCAGCTCCTGCAGCAGGCCGAGGGCGCCAAGCTGAGGCCCGCCGAGCAGCGGCGCTTGACTGATGCCCTGGAGCAACGTTTGTTTGCGCTCTTGAGCGACGACCCAGCGGACGAGGCCTTGATCGCCGTGCATGACCGTTGGGCGCACCGGCCCTGGGCCGAGGAGCGGCGGCTGGAGGCCTTGCATGACCTGGCGCACCTGGAAGTGGTGTTTGGCGTGCAGGTGAACCCGCACGAGCACGACTCGCCCGAAGAAGCCCTGGCCGCGACCATGGCCACCTTGCGCGGCCAAGCGCAGGCCCAGTTTGCAGAGGAAGAGGCCCGGTGGGCAGCGCGAGAGGCCAAGCGGCAAGCCAAACGCCAAGCACGGCAGCAAGCTGGTCAGCAGAACAAGGGGCAGGGCGGTGCCAGCGCTGCGCCAGAGGCGGCCCAAGCGGTGAGCCAGTCTTTGCGAGAGATCTACCGCAAGCTGGCCAGCGCCTTGCACCCCGACCGCGCCAGCGACGACGCTGACCGCGCCCGCCGCCACGCATTGATGCAAAAGGTCAACCAAGCCAACGACGCCAAAGACCTGCTGACCCTGCTGCAACTGCAACTCGAATGGGCGACCACCGAAGGCGGTGTGGGGGCATTGGCCGATGAGAGCAGCTGGCTACCCTATCAACGCTGTGTTGACCGGAACAAAGTTACTTCACTACGCTGCAGAGCGGCCCCGAGCTGAAGCTACCTGATGTTGCTGACCGTTTGGCCCCGTTTGAGCATTATATGCCGGCGCGCGAACGGCCGCTACTGCTCCAGTGGCTGCCAACGCCGCCAGGCCTACCTGGCCCAAGAGCAAGCGACCTTGCAAGCCTGGGCTGAAATGAAGCCAAAGACGACGCGGCGTCTCTGCTCGACCCTCAGGCCCGCAAGCTGACGCTCAAGCGCTGGAAGCTGACTTCGCCATGAACCTCATAGCGCCAACCGTCACGTCTTGGGCTCAGGACTCCAGTCTGGAGCAAGGCATGCGCTTGGCGCTAGACCAGGCTCACAACGCCTGGCTGGTGGGCGAGGTGCCTGTGGGCGCGGTGATCTGCCGCTACAGACTAAGTGCTGACTACGGGCTGCGCTATCTGCCTGTGCTCATGCTGAGCTGGTGTATGCGTCGCCAGCCCTGATGGTGGAAGACTATCGTCTGCGGACTTCTGAACATTTTGTCCTCTTAGGCCGCCATGTACGCCATAATATGCCTGCCTTAGCGATTAAGCTTGTTTAACGTTCGACTAAGACTGGCGCGGCGGGGTCGGTGATCAATGTGTTCGACGTCTGTACAGTTGAATCACCCTTGGTGCAGGGCGGGGTGATGGCCGAACTGCTGACCAGCCAACTTCTTTGCCGACGCCGCGCCGCCAAGGAGCAACCTTAGGCCTGCCGATGAGCCGACGGGAGCGGCACAGGCCGCTGGTTGCTAAGCTGGAATCTGCTGGACGACCGCCATTCCTGCCGACGGCCATGCATGAGCTGGCCCCAGATGAAGACACGCGATAGCCCTGAAGAGCCTACTTGTAAGGCTCACTGAGCAACCTGTTCGTCCCCGCGCACACTCAGGTGCTGCCCACCAGTGTCGGCCTGAAGCTGGCCGTGAAGCGGCTAAAGGCCTGTGGCTTTGAGGTTGAGGTCGATGAAGCCGCTTTGGCCAAACTTCAGCGCTTTGGCGGGAGTGACGAGCAGCGCCCTCGCCGCAAATCCACTGTGTGGCTGCACGCACGCCCGGCGTGGCCCCTGGCCAGCCCGCTGGCGTGCTATGGCCTGACCCGTTTGCTGGACGCCATCGATTGGCCGCTGTTGGCCCAAAGCGTGGAGCGTGGGACGCGATGGGTGGGCTACAGCGACCTCACGGCTTTGCAAATGGGCATGCTGGCCACACCTTAAGACGCTTAGATCAGTTCGGCCCACATGCGGTGGACGAGGCTTTGGCGGCGCTCGATGAGGATCACCCCGGATCGCTGCACTGAGCCGTGAGAGCAGCGAGTTGAAGCACGTAGGCTCAGGACCAAGCAGGTTTGATGAGCCAGGTGCGCAGAGGCACTGATGTGGGGGGCCTGACGGTGTTGTGTTCACCCTAGGCCTGCCGCACTGGTTCCGTCAAGGCGGCATCCGATCGCCGAACGATGAATGAGCATCCCTATCGCGTCGAGCGCATGCTGCTGCAACTGCACCAAGCGGGCGTGCTGCAGGCCCAGAAGGCGGTGTTGGTGGGGCGTATTTCCGACTACAAACCCAGCCCACTGGACCGTGGCTACACGGTCAAGGCCATGTTGGCGCACCTGCGCAGTGTTTGTGCGACCCCCGTCGTGACGGGTCTGCCTTTGCCCATCATGCCCCACCAGTCACCTTTGCTTTTGGCCGCAAGGTGCAGTTGGTGATCGAAGGGCGCGATGCATTCGTGGGATGGTGATTTCTTCACCGTTTCTGTAACTTCGCCGAAGAAGTAGCGCCTTCTATCAGAGACAGCCTTGCGAAAACCCTAAGGGATCGCCGCTGACTCAGCGCCTAAAATTTGCTCAACACGCCTGACCCGGCGCCCGCTACAAGCGGGGTGTCGGCTGCAGGCGGTTTTGTTTTTACGCTCATGCTGGCCGCGCGATCCGCACCATTTGGCCAGCACACATTTTTTTGGGGGGGCTTCCACATGGGGGGTCACATGGGGCTTGCGCGTGGCGTACACGTGTTCGCGGCTTGGCGGGTGGCCAAGGTCTTGGGGCTCCTGGGCTTGTCCGTGATGGCGGCATCCTTGGCTGGTTGCGACAACAGCCCCTGGCCCAAGGGCGCGGCGGAATCTAATCTGATCCACTCTGCCATCATCGAGAACACGCCGCGTCACCTGGACCCAACCGCTTCCTACTGGAACAACGACACCTTGGTGACGTACCAAGTTTATGAGCCGCCCTACGGTTACCACTACCTCAAGCGGCCGTTCGAATTGGTGCCGAAGTCTGCCGAAAAAGTGGTTGAGCCCACTTACCTAGACAAGCAGGGGCAGCGCTTGCCAACAGATGCGCCATCGGAGCAGGTGGCCGAGAGTGTTTATGACGTGCCTATCAAGAAAGGCATTCTGTACGCTCCGCATCCCGCCTTCGCGCAAGATGCCCAAGGCCAACACACCTACCACGCCATGAAACCCGGTGAACTGGGTAATAGGCGCAGTCCCTGGGATTTCGAGCATACGGGCACCCGTGAGCTAGTGGCCGAGGACTTTGTCTACGCGCTCAAGCGCCACACCACCACGCGCATCACCACGCCCATCGCAGGCATCTTTTCCGAATATGTCGTGGGCCTGAAGGAGTATGGCGAGCTGATCGAGAAAGAGGACGCCAAGCTTCGAGAAGGCCTAGACCCGGCGAGCCAAGATAAGCCATTTTTAGATTTCCGCCGCTGGCCGTTGGCGGGTGCGTCTGCGCCGGAGAAGCACCTGCTGCGAATTCGCATCAAAGGCAAGTACCCGCAATGGAAGTACTGGATGCAGATGACCTTCCTGGCCCCCGTGCCTTGGGAGGCTGATGCCTTTTACGCCCAGCCGGGCATGGCCGTGGCAGGCCTGAGTTTGGACACCTGGCCCGTGGGCACGGGGCCCTTCATGATGACGGAGTACATCAAGGATCGCCGCATCGTGATGAAGCGCAACCCCAACTATCGCGGCGAGCCCTACCCGTGCGAGGGCATGCCGGGTGACAAGGAGCTTGGTTTGCTGGATGACTGTGGCAAGAAAACGCCCTTCATTGACGGCATCGTGGCCGTCGTGGAGCGTGAGGCCACGCCACAGCGCAACAAATTCCGCGACGGCTTCTATGACATGGAGGTCTTTGAGCGCACGGACACAGGCATTCCTTACTTGGCTGAGGCCGATGACTCTGAAGAGGTGAGAGAGGCTTATCTCAAGAAAGGCTTCAATTTCCCCAAGTCGCCGGACGTCAACAGCTACTTCATTGGCTTTAACTTCTTGGACCCTGTGATTGGACACGGAGACTCCGCCAGAAGCAGCCGAACCGCAATCGCAAGCTGCGCCAAGCGATTTCGATCGCCATCAACTGGGAAGAGTACTCCAAGATTTTCCCCAAGTACGCCGGCGTGGCCGCCATGGGTCCTTTGCCTCAGGGCATTCCGGGCTCGCGCGAGGGCACTGCTGAAGGGGTTAACCCTGTGACTCATGCTTGGGTTGACGGTGCGTACAAGCGCCGGCCTGTCGAGGACGCCAAGAAACTGATGGTGGAGGCGGGCTATCCCGCTGGGCGCGATGTGAAGACGGGCAAGCCTCTGGTGCTCAATTACGACGTCTATTACCCACCCACCCCTGAGCGCAAGCCGCAAATTGATTGGGTGGTCAAACAGTTCGCCAAGCTGGGTATCCAGATGGAAGTTCGCGCCACCGACAACAACCAGTTCCAAGACAAGGTGCGCAAAGGCAAGCACCAGATATTTTGGTTGGGCTGGAACGCCGATTACCCAGATGCAGAGAACTTCATGTTCCTGCTCTACGGCCCCAATTCCAAGAGCATCTCGGATGGCGAGAACACCGGCAATTACCAGAACCCCGAGTTCGACAAGCTCTTCAGCCAACTGAAGTCTTTGAACGATGGGCCTGAGAAACAAGCGGTGATCGACAGAATGACCCGCATCGTCCAAGAAGACGCAGCCTGGAGCTTTGGCTACTTTCCCTATGCATCCGCCGCAGTGCAAAGCTGGGTCAAGAACTCAAAGTCTGCCATTTTGGTGCGCGACCCCAGCCGCTACCTCAAGCTTGACGTTGAGCAGCGCGTGAAGAGCCTGCGCGATTGGAACAACCCCGTGCTGTGGCCCATGGCCGTACTGGTGCTCGTCTTGGGAGGCGCTTACTGGGTCGGCCGAAACGCATTGCGACGCCGAGAGCGCATGAACGCACGCGGCGAAATCCTGGCCTGAGTTGAAAGAGCACACACCATGATCTCCTACACCATTCGTCGTGCGCTCTATGGCGTGCTGATTCTGCTGGGCGTCAACCTCGCCACCTTCTTTCTCTTCTTCACGGTCAATACGCCCGACGACATGGCGCGCCTGAACATTGGTGGCAAGCGGGTTACGCAAGAGCTGATCGAGAAATGGAAGACCGAACGCGGCTACGACAAGCCACTGTATTGGAACGAGGCCAAGCAGGGCAGCGAGCAACTGACCGAGACCATTTTTTGGGAACGATCAGTCTCCTTGTTCAAGCTGGACTTTGGTCGTCCGGACAGCGAGAGTTCTGGCGACATCGGCCATGAAGTCTCTACCCGAATGTGGGTCAGCATGCAGTTGGCCATCCCGATCTTTGTGCTTCAGGTCATTGCCAGCACAGCTTTTGCGCTGCTGCTCGTGATGTTCCGCAATACCAAGTTGGACCTGTGGGGGGTGATCCTCTGCGTGCTGATGCTGTCCATCTCCAGCCTGTTCTACATCATCGTGGGGCAGTTCCTGTTCTCAAGGGTGCTGAAGTTGGTGCCCATCTCTGGCTATGTGCAGGGCTTGGACTTGGTGCGTTTCTTGGTGCTGCCGGTGATGCTCTCGGCCATTGCACGGCTGGGGGCTGAAGCGCGTTTGTATCGGGCCATGTTCCTGGAAGAGATCAGCAAAGACTACGTACGGACCGCACGGGCCAAGGGTTTGTCCGAGCGCATCGTGATGTTCCGCCACGTGCTGCGCAATGCGCTGATTCCCATCATCACCAGTGCCGGCGGCTATCTGCCCTATGTGTTCATGGGCAGCTTGGTGTTTGAAAGCTTCTTCGGCATTCCGGGCTTAGGCGCCTATGTGATCGAGGCCATCAGCAAGCAGGACTTCGCCATCGTTAGAACTATGGTGTTTGTGGGCTCTCTGCTCTACATCGCCACCTACGTCTTGATCGACATGGCCTACACCTGGGTGGACCCTCGTGTCCGCTTGGCGTGACCCCTATGCGCCTACTTAGCCGCGGAGCTTCGTGATGCCGAAAATTGTTTTTCTTTGGACAGATATGGCCATCTGGGCGCTCGTCCTAGGCCTTATCGCCTATACCCTTTCTGTGCTGCGGCAGCCCAACCTGGCGGCCAACTGGGGCAAGGTGTTTCGCAATGCGCCAGCGCTGGCCTCATCGGTGCTGCTGGGCATTTGCCTCATCATCACTCTGGCGGACAGCATTCACTTCCGCAAGGTGCTGCCGCCCGCTGCCGGCTCTGCCGCAGGCCAAGTTGATTACGACACCCGGGTTCAGTCTTTGCTTGACGTGGCGCTGGTCCGCCTGATTGAAACCCGTGAAGCAACCTACTCTCGACCTTTGTCCACCGTCAGCTTCACCAAGGAGTCGGTGGAGGTCAATGGCATGGTCACTCGCGTGGCACCCCGCTTGCAGCATGGCGGCGCCCATCTGACGGACCCCGATTCTCAGTGGCTAGGCGATGTGTTGACGCGCGGCCTCACGGGCGCCGCGCTCGGTGTTGTGCTGGCGGCGGCACTGTGCGCACTGTTGACATGGCTGGTGGCGCGGGCGCAGCAGCAAAGTGCGCTCAGCACCTGGGCCGCCATTCGGCGGAAAGACACCAAGGTGCCATGGCATGTGGCCTACATCACCTTGCTGGTGGTGGGTTTCATCGCGGGGGCCATTGCGGGCTTGATGGGCCACTATCATGTGTTTGGCACCGATATCACCGGCAATGACGTCCTGCTGCAAACGCTCAAGAGCATCCGCACGGCTTTTGTTATCGGGGCTTTGTCGACCCTGGCCACGCTGCCTCTGGCAGTGGTGCTGGGCATCATGGCTGGCTACTTCAAAGGCTGGGTCGATGAGGTCATCCAATACCTCTACACCGTGCTCTCTTCCATTCCCAACATCCTGCTGATTGCAGCCTGTGTGCTGATGGTGCAGGTGTTTTTGGACAAGCACCCCGAGCTGTTTGAGACCGGGGTAGAGCGCGCAGACTTGAAGCTCTTTTTGCTGTGCGCTGTGCTGGGCCTGACGGGCTGGGCTGGCTTGTGTCGTCTCCTGCGTGCCGAAACCCTAAAGCTGCGTGAGTTGGACTATGTGCAGGCCGCCAGTGCATTTGGTGTGACCAACACCCGCATCATGGTGCGGCACATCTTCCCCAACGTCGCTCATCTGATGTTGATCGTCACGGTCTTGGAGTTCTCGGCGCTGATCTTGTATGAGGCGGTGCTGGCCCTGGTGGGTGTGGGGGTCGATTCTTCGACCAGCAGCTTTGGCGGCATGATCAATTTGGCGCGCAACGAGATGAGCCGCGACCCCTTGGTTTGGTGGCCCTTTGCGGCGGCCTTTGTCTTCATGGTGGCCCTGGTGCTGGCGGCTAACTTGTTTGCCGATGGTGTGCGCGACGCCTTTGACCCCCGCGCTAGAACGTTCCGCGCCCGCCCCCTGGGCTTCAAAAAGAAGCCGGCCTGAAGGCGATCGGACCCGAGTATCCACAAGATGCCGTCAACAAGGACACACCATGCTTGAAGTGACAGAACTGAAGGTCGAGTTGGATGCAGAAAGCGGCATTGTCAGTGCCATTGACGGGATGAACCTGACGCTGCAGCGCGGCGAAACCTTTGCGCTTGTGGGCGAGTCCGGCTGCGGCAAGAGCATGACGGCGCTGGCGCTGATGCGTTTGTTGCCCGAGAACGGCCACATCGTGGCCGGTGAGATTCGAGTCGACACCCAAGATGTGCTGGCACTGCCAGAAACGGAGATGCGTTCCATCCGCGGTGGGCGCATCGGCATGATCTTTCAAGAGCCTTCCACCAGCCTGAACCCGGTGATGCGCATTGGCGACCAGATGCGCGAGGCCATCGAGACACACACCGACTTGCGTGGAGAGGCTGCACGTGCCAAGGCCATTGATTGGCTGCGCAAGGTCGGCATCCCCGAGCCCGAGCGTCGCATTGACGACTACCCCTTCCGCATGAGCGGTGGGCAAAAGCAGCGCGTCATGATCGCCATGACACTTGCTGCCGAACCCGATTACATCGTGGCGGACGAGCCCACCACCGCGCTAGACGTGACCATTCAAGCGCAAGTGCTGGATCTGTTGAAGCAATTGCAGGCCGAACACGGGCTGGGGCTGCTCTTGATCACCCACGACTTGGCCGTGGTGTCAGGCATGGCCCACCGCGTGGCGCTGATGTATGCCGGCCAGATCATCGAAGTGGCCTCAGCCAAAGAATTCTTCAGCGCCCCCAAGCACCCCTACGCCAAGGCCTTGCTCAAGGCCTTGCCGGATGCGGCAAGGCGCTCTGAGATGCTGGCCGCCATTCCCGGCACAGTGCCCCCGCTGACTCAAAGCTTCACAGGCTGTCGCTTTGCGCCGCGTTGCGAGCAGGCGCAGAGCCAATGCCAGCACAATGTCCCAGAGCTATGGCTACAAGGCGCCACTGGCCGTGCTGTGCGATGCTGGCTGCAAGCGCCCCAGCCCATGCCTGCCAAAACAGTCGCGGCAGCAGTGGTGCAAAGCAGCCCCGCCAGCAACCGCGAAACCGGCCAAGCTTTACTACAGGTGCAGAACCTGAGCGTGCGCTTTCCCATCAAGAAGGGGCTGCTCCATCGCACGGTTGGCCATTTCAATGCTGTCGACGGCGTCTCATTTGACGTACCCGCAGGCAAAACCATGGCTTTGGTGGGCGAATCGGGTTGCGGCAAGACCACCAGTGGCAAAGCCATCGTGCAATTGCTGCGCGGGCAAGCAGACATCGGCGGACAAGCGCTGTTGGGAGGGCGCAACCTGTTTGAGATGTCGGGCGCAGAGTTGCTGGCCGCGCGCCGTCAGATCCAGATCATCTTTCAAGATCCCTTCGCATCACTTAACCCGCGCATCCGTGTGGCAGAAGTGCTGGAGGAAGCGCATGGCAGCTTTGCTACCGGAGGTCGATGCCCGCGCCCGCCGCCAGCGCATTGAGCAACTGGCTGATCAAGTCGGCTTGCGTTTGGATGCGCTTGATCGATACCCTCATGAGTTCTCAGGCGGACAGCGCCAACGCATTGCCATTGCTCGAGCCCTGGCTGTGAATCCCAAACTCATTGTCTGCGACGAGCCAACCTCGGCGCTAGACGTTTCAGTGCAGGCCCAGATTCTGAATTTGCTCCGCGATTTGCAATCTGAATTAGGCGTTTCATATTTATTCATTACCCACAATATCGGCGTGGTGGAATACATAGCCCATGATGTGGTGGTGATGCGCTCCGGCAAGGTGGTGGAGCAGGGGGCTTGTGATCAAGTGTTGGGATCCCCCCAAAACGAGTACACCCGCAAACTCATTGCGTCTGTCCCCAGACTGGTGACGCACGCCTGATTTTGGGGCAATGCAAGGCCCTGCCTTGGGGCAATGGACACGCACTGGTTGCGGGCCTTGGCCGCATGCCGCCGGGCCAGTGGATGCTGTTGCGCGAGCTGTGCCGAACGGCTGAAACGTGCCTTTTGCCCAGCATCAAAACACCCCCCAAAATTGGTGTTGTTGCTCCCATGTAACAACAGGGTTTCCCTCACGCAAAGCGAGGGCTCAAATCGAGCAAAATTCCCATCAAGTTTTTGCAAGCGAGCCCCGTCAGCTCTACAAGGCTGGCACAAGGATTGCTGCAAAGCTGGGTTTATCAATCAACCTCTTTGTTTCTCAGGAGCGGATTTCATATGTTCCAACGCACTAAACTTTGCACCAGCTTGCTCGTGGCCTTCAGTGGCACCATTGCGCTGACCAGCATGCCTGCACATGCTCAGAACACTGAGCGTGTGGAAGTGACGGGCTCACGCATTAAGCGTGCTCAGGCTGAAGGCGCTCTCCCAGTCACGGTCGTGACGCGCGAGCAACTGGAAGCCAGCGGTTCGGTCACCATCGCCGAGTACGTCCGCACGCTGACATTTGCCTCCTTCGGCAACTTCCGTCCGCAAAGCGGTAGCTCTGCTCAGAGCTTCTCTGAAGCCAACTTGCGTGGTCTGGGTTCGCGCCGCACCTTGGTGCTGGTTGACGGCCGTCGTGTCGCCAAGGCGCCTAACGTCGGCGACGCAGCAGACCTGAACTCCATCCCGATGGCTGCGGTTGAGCGTGTTGAAATCCTGACTGATGGCGCCTCGGCCATTTACGGCTCTGACGCCATCGGCGGGGTGATCAACTTCATCCTGCGCAAGGACTTCCAAGGCGGCATCATTCAGTACGCTGAAGCCAAGCCCTCCGTCACCGGCGGTGACCGCCGTGAGATGAGCGCGTTGATGGGGCTTTCGGGCGAAAAGGGCCGGATGCTCATCGGTGCGTCGTCCAACACACGTGACATCATCTGGCAACGCGACAGCCCACTCGGCGTCACGCGTGGTGCGTCGTCGTTCTCCAATAACTTTTTTGCAAGCCCTGGTTTGGGCGGCTTCCTAGGCGCTGTCGGCGGCCAAGCAGGTTGCGAAGCTATTGACGGAAACAAGAACTTCTACTTCGCCAGCGGACGCTGCCGTTATGACTTCACAGGCGAAGCGGCAGACGAAGCGGAATTGAACAACTCTGCGGTGTTTGGTCGCGGCGAGTTCCAGATGAGTGCCGATTGGACCGCCTACCTGAACGCAGGCGTGACTCGCAACACCAGCTTCGGTCGCTACGCGCCTGTGCCTGGTGAAGTGACGATTCGTCCTGGCACGCCAGGCGACTTGTTGGGACGCACCAGCGATTACTACCTTGCTCACCGTTTCGCTGCAGCAGGTAATCGTGATAGTGAAACTGACAATCAACTTTACGATGCCACGATTGGCGCTCGAGGCGTGATTGCAGGCTGGGATGTTGACTTTGGGGCGCGCTCTACGACATCTCAGTACTATGAAATTGGCCGTGGTTACATCATCAGGACCTTGGCTGAGCAGGCTATTGAATCTGGCGACTACGACATTCTGAACCCCTACGGTGCAGACCCCTTGGTTTTGGCAAGCTTCACAGCCACCGTCGGCCGTGACGCCGTGTTCAAGCAACGTGAACTGTATGCCAGCGGCACTCGGGACATCTTCAAGATGGCTGGGGGTAATGCAGCCCTCTTCTTGGGCGCTGAAACTCGCACCGAGACTTATGCTGATATCTATGACAGCCTGAGCGAGGGTGGTGTGGTTTTGGGTAGCTCGGGTAACTCTGCTGGTGGCTCGCGTCGCGTGCATGCCTTGGGTGGTGAGTTGCTGCTGCCTTGGATGAAGGGTCTGGAGACCACCATTTCCGCCCGCTACGAGAAGTACTCTGACTACGGTTCGGACTTCTCCCCCAAAGTGGCCATGCGATTCCAGCCTAACAAGGATGTGACACTGCGTGCATCGTACGGTAAGGGCTTCTCGGCGCCAACCTTGCCGCAATTGACACAAAAGCCAGCATCCAGTGCTGACTCTATCGTTGACCTGCAGCACTGCTTGGCCGATGGCAATACGGCTGCTGTCTGTGCTAATAATCCTTCCTTCCAGATCCAAGGCTTGGTCATCTCCAACCCTGCCTTGAGCTCTGAAAAGGCCACCCAGTTCGCTGTGGGCGGTGTCTGGGATGTCACACCAGCGTTGAGCCTGGAGGCGACCTACTGGGATGTCAAGATAAAGGACGTGATCTCCAACGTCTCGGCACAAACATTGGTGAACCGCGAGAACGGTAGCAGCTCCATCCCAATTCCTGCGGGCTTGAGCGTGACCCGTGACGCCAATGGCTTCATCACCCAAGTCGTTCGAGGTGCTACCAACGAGGGCGAACTGCAGCGCACGGGTCTTGACCTGAGCATTGTGGGTCAGCACAAGTGGGCCGGTCTGGGCAAGTTCCGTCATCAGTTGCAGTACTCGCACCTGATGAAGGCTTCTACCAATGGCGTGAGCTTCGAGGGTGAGTTCGGTGCGCCGAAGGATCGCGCTACTCTGGCCAACAGCTGGGAAATGGGTCCGTTCAGCGTGAACTGGAACATCAACCATATCGGCAAGAACGGTGACGATGGCGTTGGTTTTGTAGGCTCCTATGTCACCCATGACCTGCAGGTGAACTGGAACACCCCAATCAAGGGTGTGAAGTTGACTCTGGGTGCGATCAACGCTACGGACAAGCTGCCGGCCAAGGTGTCCAGCGATACCCGCCAGTTCAACTTCGACCTGTATGACCAGTACGGCGCGCAGTACTACGCTCGTATCCAAGCTAAGTTCTGATCGATGGCAGGCCTGATCGGCCTGTCTTGATCAGCAGCTAAAAGGGATCCCTCGGGATCCCTTTTTCGTGAGCACGCTGTGGTGCATTGCTAGGACTTGCTGAACTCTAGGCAGTGCCCAAAATCATGGCCCTGGACCCAGAGGGGGCAGATGTTTATTTGGGTGACGCCTGGCGAAAGCTGCGCCATGGCGGCCAGGAGCTGTTCATCCGTTCTGGCACTGCTGATCATTTGCTGAAGCCTCTGCATGGAATCCTTGGCGGTACGCTCGAGCTCGCTCAGCGATAGCTCACCCGCTTGGGCGCCAGATTCCACTGAACTTCGAAAGGCGCTGCCGATCATGATTTGAACATCCCTCAGAAAGTCGGGGAAAGGGCTCGTGTTTGCCCGCGCATTCAGTTGCGCCAATACTGCGTCATAGCGTTGGCGTACAAGTTTCCAGCGAGTTTCAGTGTGAAGGCGAGATGCTTCAGGCCCTTGACCCAACAAAGCCATGGCATGGCACATGGCTGTTGCGCTTGGCAATAACTCGCTGCCCAGCACCCATTCGATTTGCGCCAATTCCTCATGGGCCATCGTCACAGGCCGCGAGTTTGGGTGATGAATCGCAGCCACAAAGTGACCTCCCGGCGTGAGCACGCGGTAAGCCTCAGCAAGTGCTTTGCTCAAGTCCGCATACTCAATACCAAACTGGCTTACAACGCAGTCGAAAGAACCAAGTGGAAAGGGTAACGCTTCAATATTGACCTCGCTGAGGAGATTCACCCTCTGCCGCATGCTTGGCGACAGGGTTTCTAACCAGCGTGGTGCCACGGAGGCCAAGTCCACGCCCACGCCCACGATGTCGGACGCAGACCTGAGGTTGAGCAAGGACTGCAGCAACACTCCGTTGCCTGTGCAAAGATCCAAAAGTCGCACAGGACCACCCTCGGGCAGCCTTTCCGCCCAGAAATCAGCAAGTGGAGACTCTCGCCAACCGTCCGGGCCATCAGAGCCACCAAACGAATGCGCCAAGCCTTGGCGCCATAGTCGGCCCCATGCCGCAGTGCTGGAGTCAGCAAGACTCATCGCGGCGCCAACCGAATCGCCCCATCCAGGCGGATCACTTCACCATTGAGCATGTCGTTGGTGACGATCTGGTGCACCAGCTTGGCATAGTCCTCAGGCTTGCCCAAACGGGAAGGGAAGGGGACGCTCGCGGCAAGGGCGTCTTGCACTTCTTGGGGCATGCCAAACAGCATGGGTGTGCCAAAGATGCCGGGGGCGATGGTCATGTTGCGAATGCCGTTGCGGGCCAGGTCGCGTGCGATGGGCAAGGTCATGCCCACCACGCCGCCTTTGGAGGCCGCATAGGCGGCTTGGCCAATTTGGCCGTCATAGGCGGCCACGCTGGCGGTGCTGATCATCACACCGCGCTCACCAGTGGCTTCGGGCTCGTTCTTGCACATGGCTTCAGCCGCCAGGCGGATCATGTTGAAGGACCCCACCAGGTTGACGGTGATGACTTTGGCGAACACATCCAGTGCGTGTGCGCCGTCCTTGCCCACGGTTTTAACAGCAGGAGCGATGCCCGCGCAGTTCACCAGGCCCATCAACTTGCCCATGCTCAGGGCTTGGGCCACTACGGCGCGCCCGTCTGCCTCTTGGCTGACATCGCAGCGCACAAAGGCCCCGCCCAGTTCCGAGGCCAGGGCCAGGCCTTTGTCTTCCTGAAGGTCGGCAATCACCACTTTGCCGCCGTGGGCCGCCAGCATGCGAGCCGTGCCTTCGCCCAAGCCCGAAGCGCCGCCCGTGACGATGAATACCTTGCCTGCGATGTCCATGAAGAAGTCTCCAGAGGAGTTGAGTTGAGTTGACGTTGACGTAAACGTCAATTGTGCAACAGTCGACAGCCAAGAAAAAGGCCTCGCAAACGCTGATGTTTGCGAGGCCTGAGTCTTGGCGGAGGGGGCGGGATTCGAACCCGCGGTGGGGATTAACCCACACACGCTTTCCAGGCGTGCGACTTAAACCGCTCATCCACCCCTCCTAATGGGTGAAGCCTTAGATTCTAGCTTGCTTTCTGTGCACCTCTCATTTTGGCGCTGCAGAATTTGTCGAACGCATCAAAGTCATGGCGCTGCCCACCAAAGCGGCCACTTCCGTCATGTTGCCGGGCACGATCATGGTGTTGTTCTTCTGGGCCAACTGCGCATAGGCTTCGACGGCTTTTTCGGCCACCTTCAACTGAACCGCCTGCTCGCCACCAGGCTGCTGAATGGCGGCAGCAATGACCCGAATGGCTGCTGCGGTCGCATCAGCCACGGTGGCAATGGCTGCGGCTTGACCCTCGGCCATATTGATCTCTGCTTGCTTTTCACCTTCAGAGCGCGCAATCGACGACTCTCGCTCGCCGGTGGCGATGTTGATTTGCTCTTGCTTGCGACCCTCAGACGCGGCGATCAGGGCGCGCTTTTCGCGTTCCGCCGTGATCTGCTGCTGCATGGACCGGAGGATCTCAGCAGGCGGCGTGAGGTCTTTGATCTCATAACGCAGCACCTTCACGCCCCAGTTCAGGGCCGCTTCATCCAAGGCGGAGACCACCTGCGCATTGATCACCTCGCGCTCTTCAAAAGTCTTGTCCAACTCCATGCGGCCGATGATGCTGCGCAGCGTGGTTTGGGCCAACTGCGTGATCGCAATCTCATAGTTGCTGGAGCCATAGCTGGCGCGCATGGGGTCGGTCACCTGAAAGTACAAGATGCCGTCCACCTGCAACTGGGTGTTGTCTTTGGTGATGCAGATCTGGCTGGGCACATCCAGCGGAATCTCCTTGAGCGAATGCTTGTAGGCCACCTTGTCGATGAAGGGGACCAGGAAGCTCAGGCCTGGTGCCAGGGTGGTGTTGTACTTGCCGAGTCGTTCGACCACCCAAGCATTCTGTTGAGGAACCACCTTGACCGCGCGAATCACAAAGAACGCGGCGATGGCTAAAAGGATCAGTGCGATGAGTTCCATGGGGAGTTTCTGAAGAGGTTGAGAAATTTGGACTTACGCAAAGCGGGCAGGGCGCAGACAGTGCATCCAGTACGGCAAGCCGAAGCAACGACGCCTTGCCTGTTTTGCGCAAGTGCCCGTTAAGCAGGATCAGCCGCTGGCGCCAAGACCAGCACATTGCCCTCTACCGCCACGATGCGGTGCGGGCCGGTGCGGGCACTCGATGCATCGGCCCGGCGCGCACTCCATGCCGCACCCCGATAGTTCACGCTGCAGCGGCCATCTTCTGACCACTGGCTCACTGTGACCCGGCCGCCGAGGTCTTGTTGAATGTCGGGGTTGACGCTGGGCTCCAAGCTGGTGCTTGTGCTTAGTTTGCGCTGACGCCATGCCATCACCGCACCGCCACCCACCACAGCCGCCACCAAGAGTTGAGCCGAAAGACCAAAGCCCGCATGAGCCGCCAGGGCTGCTCCAACAAGCCCCAAGGCCAACATCAGCAAATAGAAGGTACCGGTGGCCAACTCAGCCAGCACCAGTAGCCCTGCGGCAGCCCACCACAAGGTTGCGGCACTCCACGCCATAGCGTCCCTTTCAAAGTTGTGACAACGAGTTTAGGGCTTGCGCAGCCTTTGCGAGAAAACCACGTCACAGGTCGCCCTTCATCCACAGTGGGGCAGGGCACGCATGGAAACCCTTATTCGGCCCTACACTTCGCGCTTTTCGCCCCGCCCTTTTCTCTTGCCCATAGAGCCGCCATGCAGCGTTTCAACTTTCCGATCGTCATCATCGACGAGGACTTCCGCTCCGAGAACACCTCTGGCCTCGGGATTCGCGCCCTGGCGGATGCCATGGAGAAAGAAGGCTTTGAAGTGCTGGGCGTCACCAGCTACGGCGATCTGTCGCAGTTTGCGCAGCAGCAAAGCCGAGCGAGCGCCTTCATCTTGTCCATCGACGATGAAGAGTTCACCCCAGGCCCAGAGTTGGACCCGGCGGTGCTGAACCTGCGCAACTTCATCACCGAGATTCGGTTCCGCAATGCGGACATTCCGATCTACCTTTATGGTGAGACCCGCACCAGCCAGCACATCCCCAACGACATCCTGAGGGAGTTGCATGGCTTCATTCACATGTTTGAAGACACGCCCGAATTCGTGGCGCGGCACATCATCCGCGAAGCCAAGAGCTATGAGCAATACGCAACTGGAACGAAGTATTACC